>NZ_JAXCWB010000032.1:0-254 GCF_034045305.1 Frigoribacterium sp. CFBP9029 | reverse complement strand
CCATCGTCCGAGGCAGCTGTGAAACCTTAGCACCAGATTACAATCCGTAAAACCAGTGACAATCACTCCCGAAGAAGCAATCCGTTCCCGTGGGAACGAGGCACTAACCTACATCATGTTTTCCAGTGTTGCAACTTGCTTGGTCCGAGGCCGTGATGGCAACTCGAGGACTTGGAAGCCGGTCACACTTGAGTTCCGGTGAGCTTCGCTCCGCCGAACCTTTGGGGTGACAAGAAAGAACCTTACACGGACAA
>NZ_JAXCWB010000031.1:0-284 GCF_034045305.1 Frigoribacterium sp. CFBP9029 | reverse complement strand
CGAAGGCCAGATACTGTCTGCGACTAAGATGCTCGCGTCCACTGTGTAGTTCTCAAAATACGGGCGGGTCCCATACTCACCCTGCGAATTATGCAGGACTCATATGGCCCAGAGGAGTTCAACCCCCCACACCGAAGCGCAGGGAAGTTTGGTCCCTCAGGACCCAACAGCGTGCACACTCCCCACCTCAGACACCCTCACGTTCCAAACACCCGAAGATGTCGTACTGATGCTGATGCCCTCACCGGAGAGCCATTGTCAATGTTCCACCCATGAGCGCCAGC
>NZ_JAXCWB010000030.1:0-363 GCF_034045305.1 Frigoribacterium sp. CFBP9029 | reverse complement strand
ATGCTTGAGTCGACCAATGAAGGACGCTGCAGATGCGCCACGAGCAAGGCGGGGGCGCGGGGATTGTCTGAGGTCGCGACGAACCCAGCCCATGCCGGTGTCGTTTCTTGGTCGGCAAGCGAATATGTGCCGAGATGCTTCGAGATCAGCAACGTCGCCGAGGATGAATCGGTCCCGATGATCTGCATGTCGTGCTCTTGGGCGAGCCCGGCGAGAGTTCCATCGGCCACGGCCGTGAAGTACTCAGGCAGAGCAACGACGTTCGCTTGCTCGGTTTTGATCAACGCGCCCAACTGCTCGGTTGAGACGTCTTGTTGGTTGGTGTTCCACGACAGGATTCGTAGCTGCCCCGCCGACGAGGAT
>NZ_JAXCWB010000003.1:0-390759 GCF_034045305.1 Frigoribacterium sp. CFBP9029 | reverse complement strand
GCTTGCTCGGTTTTGATCAACGCGCCCAACTGCTCGGTTGAGACGTCTTGTTGGTTGGTGTTCCACGACAGGATTCGTAGCTGCCCCGCCGACGAGGATGTGCTGGGCACCGTTGTCGATGGTGCCGGCCTTCCCGCCGTCAAGACGATTCCGAGGCCAGCACTAACGACGAGGACAACTAGTCCTGCGGCCGTGGCGAGTCGGAGGCGGCCCCTGATCGCCGCGATGACCACCGCCATGGAAACGAGGGCCACCGCGAAGAACGCAAGCTGCGGGAATGCTGCCGCGACGAACACCAATGGTGCCGCAGACGCGGTCCGAGTCGCCAAGAACACCGCAGCCGTAGCTCCGGCAGCAGCCACCACCATCACCCACACCAAGACTCGCCGCACATCGCCCCCGTCGTCATCGACAGCTTCCCAGACGCCGCGCGTCAAGCAGAAGCGACACGTGCCCGCCGATCGATGGGATATCGGGCGCTACTCGAACATCTCCGCCAAGGCCGCGTGGGGGTCTCCGTCGAACTGGTGAGTAGAGGGCCGTGGTGGCCAATGGGTGGTCTCGTCGTCAGGCCAGCACGGGACGACATGGAAATGCAGGTGCGGAACACTCTGCCCAGCATCTTGGCCCGAGGCTTGGAGAAGGACGGTACCCGTGGCCCCGAGCCCGCCTCGCATCGCTCGCGCGACGCGCTGTACCAGGGCGATCGTCGCCCCCAGCGAGCTAGGCGATGCCGTGCGGAGGTCCGTGGCGTGTTCGACGGGTACGACCAGAGTGTGCCCGGGAGCGAGTGCCGAATCGGGCAGAGGCGCGAAGGCCACGGCGTCGTGTTCACGTTCTATCCACACGGCCGGAGACGAACCGTCGATGATGCGGCAGAACGGGCAGGGTTCCAACTGCTCAGCCTCGTGTGGCGCCGCGGCCACCTGAACTTGCACCTCTGGTGAACCCATGGCCATCACGCCTGCTCCCCTCGCTGGATCGCGCGATAGACCGTCGAACGGGCCACGCCGAAGAGCTCGGCGATCTCACTCGTCGTGTGGGCGCCGGTGCGGTGTAGCTCCACGAGGTGCTTCTCCTGCGAGGGCGTGAGTTTGGGCTTGCGACCGCGGAGCTTGCCGGCGGCCTTCGCGATCGCCATGCCCTCGCGGGTGCGGGCACGGATGAGGTCGGCTTCGAACTCGGCCACCATGCCGAGGACGTTGAAGAGGAGCCGGCCCACGGGGTCGGTGGGGTCGTGGACAGCTCCCCCAAGGTTCAAGGCGACGCCCTTCTTCGTGAGCTCGTCGGCGATGTCGGTCGCGTCACGCAGCGACCGAGCCAGACGGTCGAGCTTCGTCACTACGAGCACGTCACCGGCGCGGCACGCTGCGAGGGCCTCGCGGAGGCCGGGCCGGGCTCGCGTCGTGCCCGACAAACCGTGGTCCACATGCACGTGTTGATCGTCAACACCAAGCGCTTTGAGACCGTCGCGTTGTGCGGCGAGATCTTGTCCCGAGGTCGAGACGCGGGCGTATCCGATGAGCATCCGAAAACTGTAGCGTTTAGACCCCCATCACCGGGCATTTTTGCGGGACAGGCATACGCGAATCCGCAGGCCAGACGCCCCTTGACCTCGGCCGGCCGAAGCAGGCCCGCCGAGGTGTCCCGGTGAACGACCGCCTATCGAACGCACTAAGCCCTAGCGGGCATTGCGCCCCTGCGTCAGGATGAGCCAGACCGCTCGAGCGACACCCGGTCGACGCCTCGCCGGTGGTGACGCTTCCCCGTACCGCCCCTTGATCGAACGAATGGGGACGACATGACCGACCACCAGGACGACGAGGACCTCGACGGAGCCATCGAGCCCTACAGCGACGAAGCTGACGATTTTCTTCGTGCCCGCGGGTGGCTGTCGCGACGCTCAGACACCGATCGAGGTGCCCCTGACGACGTCTGGGAGTGGCCGCCGACGCAGCAGGACCCATGGCGCGCTGCGACCTGGGTCCAGTTCACGGGCGAGGTGTTCCAGATACACCGCGCAGAGCATAAGGGCTTCTTCTCGATGAGTGGGTTCCAGCAGGACGTGCAGACATTCGAGGAGCTGGCGGCCGAGATCCCCCTGGTGGAGGTCTGGCCACTCACTCTCGAAAAGGCTTCGGCGGAGATGACTAAGCACCGCCATGCGCAGGAATGGGCGAAGGAGAACAACACCCACACGAGGGGTTTCGCCATCCCAGAGCCCTACGCGTCTCGTATGAACGACGCCACCAGTGCGGCTCGTGCAGGCGCGATCACGCGCGAGGAAGCCGAGCGCAGGACGAGTAGAGCCCTTGAGGAGGCATGGGTCGCATACTGCTGCGTCTTCTACGCCGGCACTGAGGATGGTGTGCGCGACATGAAGCGATTTGCGGCACGGTGATGAATCGCGTTCTCACTGAAGCCCGAATGCCTTAGTCGTCGAGTTGTGCACGGGCTTCGCACGAATGTCACTCGGGCCCGGTGCTGGCGTCGTCTCGTCGACGGCCTGGTCGGATCTCGGCGTCGCAGACTGCGGCAGAGTGGCGTCATGACCGATCCGCACGCCGTCGAGATCCTCCGACTCAGCGCGTTCGCCGCGGAGCCCGACGGCGGCAACCCCGCGGGTGTCGTGCTCGACGCCTCGCAGCTGACCGACGTCGAGATGCAGCGCATCGCGGCCGACGTCGGGTACGCCGAGACGGCCTTCGTCGTCGACCCGGGCGCAGCCTCCGACGATCGCACCGTGAGCGTCCGCTACTTCTCGCCCGGCGCCGAGGTGCCGTTCTGCGGTCACGCCACCGTCGCGACCGCGGTGGCCCTCGCCGAACGCCGCGGAGTCGGCCCCTTCGCCCTCGACACCCCCGTCGGCCGCGTCGTGATCGACACGGCGCGACCCGAAGGAGGCGCGGGTCGCGTCGGCGACGGCACCACCGGTTCCGCGCCCCTCCCGATCACGGCGTCGTTCACGAGCGTCGAGCCCGCCCTCCGCGACCTCGACCCGATCGTGGCCGACCGGCTGCTGGCGCTGCTCGGGCTGGAGCGCTCCGACCTCGACGACCGCTGGCCCCTCCGCGAGTCGTACGCCGGCAACTGGCACCCCGTGGTGGCCGTGCGAGAGCAGGCCGTCTTCGACGCGTTCCGCTTCGACCCCGCCGAGATGAGATGGCTCATGGACGAACGGGGCTGGGCCGGCACCGTCACCGTCGTCCACCGCCGGGAGGCCGACGCGACAGGTGATCTCGTCGTCGAGACGCGCAATCTCTTCCCCGTCGGCGACATCACCGAAGACCCGGCGACCGGCTCGGCGGCCGCGTCTCTCGGGGCGTATCTGCGGGCGCTCGACCTGGTCGCGCCTCCTGCCCGGGTCGTCGTGCACCAGGGTCGGCATGTGGGGCGACCGAGCCTGCTGGTCGTCGACGTGCCTCCGGCGGGCGGCATCACGGTGACGGGCACCGCGGCGCACATCGTGTGATGCCGGCGTGGGCCGCGTCTGCCGCGTGACCGCTCAGTCGGCGGCGCGCTCGAGCGTGACCCACTCCTCGTCGCGGACGTAGCCGAGCACGGTGTTCGCGCGGATGATCCCCGCGTTGTCGGCCGAGCCGCCGGTGCGGAAGCGCGTGACACCCTCCGCCGACAGGGCCAGCACGGAGGCCGCCTTGACCGCGACGGCCAGCCCGCGCCTCCTCCAGGCTCGATGGACGACCGTGAAGTCCGTCTCGGCCGTGCTGCCGTCGCCGTCGGTCTCGACGTCGACGAAGGTCATGGCGACGAGCTCGCCGTCCGGGCCGAACGCACCGAAACCGCGCCGCGCGGGGGTCGGCGTCGCTCCCTCCCGATCGAGCAGGGCGTGCCGCGTCGCGACGCTGCCCGGGTAGTCACCGCCGGTCGCCGAGTCGAGCGCCAGCACCGCGTCGACGTCGCGGTCGTCGAGCGGGCGGACCGAGACGCCGACGGCGACCTGTTCGACCAGACGCCGCAGATGCCGCAGACGCGACTCGTCGATGCGATCGGCGTCGAGCCGAGCACCGAACGACCGGGCCGCCACCGACCAGCCCTGCGCCTCGAGCTCGGCCCGCTGCGGAGAATCGGCACGCATCACCTTCGTCGCCATCACATCCCCGATCCTCTCGCCCGCCACCGCCCCGTGCAACCCGGCCCGCTGCCTCGATCCGCTCCATCCGTCGCCCGAAGGAGGCGCGGGGCCGGTCGGCGAAGTAGCGTCGACTCATGGACGAGCCCGAGGAGCGCCCCGTGTCCGACCCCGAGAGCGGCCCGCCCGCCGACGACGGCGAGGACGAGTCGGACTCGAACGACGTCGCCCTCGCGATCGTGTTCGGCACCGTGGGTCTGACTCTCGTCCTGACGCTCGACACCCCCTGGGCGGGGCTGCCCATGGTGGTGCTCGGTCTCTTCTTCGGCTACAGGGCGGTCCGCCGCGCTCTGCGGCCGTCCGACGAGCCCGGCACGACGGCGCCACGCGAATGAGGTGGGCCGTCGCGGCGGCCGGGGTGCTCCTCGTCGGCACGCTGGGCTGGTCGGAGTGGGTGCACGCGCGGTCGAGCGGGAGGCGGCTCGGCGACGTCGCACCACGCGGTGGTCGGGAGGCGATCATCGTCCTCGGTTACCGGAACCGCGGCCGGCGCGCCAACTACATCAACCGGTACCGACTGCGCGCCGCGCTCCGATCGATCGACGTCGATCGCGACGAGTCCGTCATCGTGCTCTGCGGCGGGGCCGTCGGGGGCGCGGTCGCCGAGGCGGACCTCCTGCTCCGTCACCTCCGCGACATGCTCGGCTACGACGGCCCCGTGCTGCTCGACCGGACGAGCACGACGACGTGGCAGAACATCGAGCACGCGATCCCGCTCGTCGAGGAGTTCGACGTCGTCAAGATCGCCTCGAACTCCCTGCACGCCGAGAAGGCGCGCGCGCATCTCTGGAAGCAGCGACCCGACCTCGCCCGGAGGCTCGTTCGAGCTCGCGAGCACCGCCTCGGCGAGGTCCCGCTGCTGAAGCCCTACGGGGCCGTCCGCGGCCTGTGGAGCCTGCGGTCCCTCTGACGCGACCCGCGCCTCCTGCAGCTCGCCGCACCTCCTGCCTCGCGCCGCACCTCCTGCCTCGCGCCGCGCCTCCTGCCTCCTGCCGCACCTCCTGCCTCGCGCCGCGCCTCCTGCCTCCCGCCTCCCCGAGAACCGCGTTCGCGAAGATGAACTGCGATAGAACGCGGTTCATCTTCGCGAACGCGGTTCATCGCCGGGCGGAGGGCCGAACCCCGGGCAGTCTGAGCGCCACCGCGTCGACCGGGAGCACTCTCGATGTCATGACCGATCGAGACGACACCTTCACCGCCCTCAGCGTGCAGCGCGCCCGCGAGAACGTCGCGGAGGGCGGCAAGCCGTTCGCCTGCCTGCTGGTGCGCGACGGCGAGGTCGTCGTCGAGGCGACCAACCACGTGGCGCAGACCGGCGATCCGACGGCGCACGCCGAGATCCGGGCGATCCGTCTCGCGGCCGAGCAGGGGCTCACCGACCTGCGCGGCGTCGACGCCTACGTCACGGCCTACCCGTGCCCGATGTGCCTCGGGGCGCTGTACTACGCGCAGCCCGACCGCGTGATCTACGCGGTGAGCCGGGAGGAGGAGGGCGAGCACTACGAGGACGGCAACCGCCTGATGACCCTCGACACGTTCTACGACGAGTACGCGAAGCCCCTCGACGAGCGGACGCTCCGCACCGAGAAGGGCCGCGCCGACGACGCCGTCGCCCCCTTCGTCGAGTGGACCGCACGACACCCGTCGTGATGCGTCACGACGGCACGGACCCGGGGGACGGCATGGATCCGGGGGGCGTCGTGGACCCATCGACCGACGACGGACTGACCGACGCCCGGGCGCTCTTCCGGTCGCCCGACGGATCCGAGCCCGAGACCGTGGCCCGGGGCGACACGGTGTCGCGAGACACGCTCGCCGGGGCCGCCGCGCTCGGACTCGGGTCGGCCGTCCTGGCGACCCTCGGCGCGGTCGTCGTCGTCGCGGTCGCGGTGGGGCTGCCCGTCCTCGCGATCGCACTCAGCGCGGCGGCGGCCTCCCTCCTGCTCTGACCCGAGGAGGCGCGGGTCGACACCGATCCCGCCACCGGCAATGCTCTTCGAGAGTGATGCACAAGAGTTCTTGCGCAACACCCCTTGTGGGTTCTATCGTCGTCGCATGACCCCTCGCGAGACTCCTCGGTCGACGCTCACCTCGGCCGCCTCGATGCGCGTGATGGCGCATCCGACGCGGCTGCGCCTCCTCGGCCTCCTCCGCGAGCGCGGCCCGCAGACCGCCGCCCTCCTCGGCGACCTCGTCGACGAGGCGCCGGGCACGATCAGCTACCACCTCGGCAAGCTGGCGTCGATCGATCTCATCGAGCCCGCGGCGGCCCCGAGCACGGATCAGCGCGAGCGCTGGTGGCAGGCGACCACGATGCTGACCTCGTGGGAGCCCGCCGAGCTGCTCGACGACCCCGCCGCCCTCGCCGCCTCGTCGGCCCTGCAGAAGTCGATCGCGCACGCCTACGCGAACCGCTACACGGATTACATCGATGCGGCACCGGGCCTGCCCCGCGAGTGGGTCGCGGCCGCGGCGAGCGGTGATCGCAGCCTGCGACTCACCGTCGATGAGCTGGCCACCCTGCGGGGCGAGCTCGAGGCTCTCGTCGAGCGCTGGGTCGCGGCGAGCGCGACCCGCGACCCCGACGACGACGGCGACGGCGGCGGCGGCGGCGCGGAGTCGGTCGTGCTCGTCTACCAGGCCTACCGGCGGCCCTGAGGTGTCGCGCGCATCGGGGCGCGAGGAGGCGCCCGAGAAGGCCCCGACGACGCGCGGCCCACGAGACCGCCGGGCGATCGGCGCCTTGACCGCCCTGCTGAGCGCTCACGCGGTGTCGCAGACCGGCAACGTGATCACGGCCTTCGCGGTCCCCTTCTACGTGCTCGGCCTCGGCGGTTCAGGCGTCGAGGTCGGCATCGCAGCGTTCTTCGCCACGGCGCCGGTGGTCGTCGGCGGAGCACTCGGCGGGGTGGTCGTCGATCGGGTCGGCCACCGCAGGGCGGCGATCGTGGCCGACCTCGTCAGCGGCGCCGCAGTCCTCGCGATGCCCGTCCTCGCCCTCACCGTCGGCCTCCCGTTCTGGGCGCTCCTCCTCCTCGTCTTCGCCGGGGGTCTGCTCGACACCCCCGGCCAGACGGCCCGCCGGGTGATGCTGCCCCGCCTGACCGACCGCGCCGGCGTCCGACTCGAGCAGAGCGTGGGTCTGCTCGACGGCTCCGAGCGCTTCGCGAAGCTGATCGGCGCTTCCGTCGCCGGGCTGCTCGTCGCCACGGTCGGGCCGATCTCCGCCCTGTTCGTCACGGCGGCGACGTTCGCCCTCTCGGCCGGGCTCACCGGCGCCTTCGTCCCCGCGACGCCATCGGCGACCGCCCTGCGAGACGGTGACGACTCGACCCGCGCCTCCTACTGGTCCGATCTCGCCGATGGGTTCCGCTTCGTGATGCGAGACCGGCTCATGCGCCTGATCGTCGGGCTCGTGCTGTTCACGAACCTGCTGGACGCCGCGCGAGGGTCGTCGCTGCTGCCCCTCTACGCGAACGACCGCCTCGGAGGCGCGGCCTCGTTGGGCCTGCTCGTCGCCGTCATGGGCGGCTGCGCCCTGATCGGCAACGTGGGCTTCGGGTTCGTCGCCCACCGCATGCCACGTCGCGTCACCCTCGCGATCTGCTTCACCCTCGCCGGCGGGCCGCCCAGCACGGCCTTCGCCCTCGGCGCACCGCTGCCGGTCCTCGTGGCGGCGACGGCCATCGCCGGCCTCGCAGCCGGATCGATCAATCCCATCCTCGGCGCCGTCCAGCTCGAACGGGTGCCCGAGCACCTGCGGGGTCGTGTCTTCGGCCTCATCAACGCGGGGGCATGGGCCGGCGTGCCGTTCGGCGCCCTGCTCGGCGGGGTCGCCGCCGACACTGTCGGACTCGCCGTGGCCTTCGGCGTGATCGCCGTCGCGTACACGCTCGCCACTCTGACCCCCCTGCTCGGCGGGTCCTGGCGACAGATGGAACGCGGCCGCGTGGACAGCGGACTCTCGGGCGGGCGCGAGAACCGTTCCGCCTGACGCCTGGAGACGCGGCAGTATGTCCGCATGAGCAGTGGATCCTTCGTCGACGGCTGGCGGATAGTGAGGTCGCGACGCTCGGAGTTCGTCGACGCGGCGCGGACACGTCGTCGGGCCTTCGTCTCCGGTCTCGTCGCCGTCGTCGTCGGTGCGATCCTGACCGTCTCGGACCTCATCTGGAGCGTGGTCGATGTGACGCCGATGCGTGACGTCCTCGTCACGTTCCTGCTGGCCGGAGCCGCCGGATGCGTCGTCGGGTCGTTCTGGAAGATCGCCCGATCCACGACCGCATCGACCGCATCGACCGCATCGACAGCATCGACCGCATCGACCGCATCGACCGCATCGGCGACCGGGGCCCGCATGGACTGGAGGCGGAGCGAGCGCATCGAACGACAGTTCTCGGCGCACCCGCCGGAGATCCTCCCCGAGGATCGCGACGAGGTGATCTCCCGAGCACGACTCACTCTGGGCCCGGCCGTCGTCACAGCAGAGCGGACCATCCTCGTTCCGATCGCCTGGATCGCCGCCTGGGCGGGCCTGCTCGTCGCCGGTGCCACATGGGATGAGGAGGTCATGCTCGTGATCGGCCTGCCGGTGTTCGGACTCCTCCAGAGCGTGCCGTTCATCGCAGCCGTGGTCGGAGCAGGACGCGCAGACGCCGCCCACCGACGCGCGCTCGCACTCCCGCCCGCGCCCCCCGAAGTCGCATCGCCCGGACCGACGGCCCTGCGACTGTCCCGAGACGCGGCCCGACCGGGCTCGCAGCTGTCCCTGCCCGACGACTGAGCGGTCAGACGGCCGGGTCGCCGTCGGGCAGGGTCGTGCTGGCGCGACCGGGGCGAGCGGCCGCATCGGCGTCACCGTCGACGTCGCCCTCGATCTCGTCGGGGATGACCAGCAGCTCGGAGATGCGTCGGCGGTCCATCACCGTCACCTGCAGGCGCGCGCCGTCGATCTCGACGACATCGCCCACCCGGGCCAGACGACCCAGGCTCTCGATGACGAACCCGGCGACCGTGTCGGAGGCGCTGTCGGGCAGGTGGATGCCCGTGGCCTCCTCGAAGTCCTGGAAGTTCAGCCGACCGTCGACCGTGCCGCCGCCGGCGTCGAGGTCCTCCGCCGCCGACTCGGTGTCGTACTCGTCGAAGATCTCGCCGACGACCTCCTCGACCAGGTCCTCCAGCGTGACGATGCCGTCGGTTCCGCCGTACTCGTCGATGATGACGGCGATGTGGTGACCGCCCGCCCGCATCGAGGTCAGGGTGGGCAGCACGCGCGCCGTGGCCGGCAGATACGAGATGTCGCGCACGATGTCGCGCACGGGCGTGCTCGGGTCCTTCGTGATCGCCTCGAAGAGGTCGCGCACGTGCACGAACCCGATGATGTCGTCGATGGACCGGTCGATGACGGGGTACCGCGAGTACGGACGGTCGTGCACCTCGGTGGCGGCGTCGCTGACCGTGCCCGTGCCGTCGACGGCCGTGACCTCGGGGCGCGGGCGCATGACCTGGCTGAGCTGACGGTGACGCAGCGAGAGCACGTCGTCGAGGATCCGCCGCTCGTCGTCGGGCAGACCCTCGTGGCTCGAGACGATGTCGCGGAGCTCCTCCTCCGTCATCTCCTCGCCCGTCTTGTGCGGATCGCCGCCCAGCATCCGCACGACGAGGTTGGTCGAGATCGACAGCAGCCAGATCACCGGGCGCATGAGCACCGCGAAGACCGCGAGCACGGGGGCGACGGCGTACGCGAACGACGCGTTGCGCTGGATGGCCAGACGCTTCGGGGCCAGCTCGCCGAGCACGAGAGAGAGGTAGGCGATGATCAGCGTGAGGCCGATGGTGGCCACGGTGGCGGCGGCTTGCTCGCCGAGCCCCCACGAGACCAGGACGGGCGTGACCGAGGGTGCGATCGACGACGCGCCGTAGGCGGCCGATGCGAAGCCGGCGACCGTGACGCCGATCTGCACGGCGGCGAGGAACATGTTCGGATCGCGGGCCAGGCCCGCGACCTTCTCGCCGCGCTTGCCACGGGCGGCGATGGCGTTGACCTGGCTCTCGCGCAGCGTGACCAGGGCCATCTCGGTGGCCGCGAACACACCTCCGACGAGGACGAAGACGACGACCAGGACGATGTTGAGGACGAGGTCGCCGTTCATCGGGTCGTGATGACGATCGACCGGGTGGTGCCCGGGGTCTTCCGGGCGCCCGGACTATGGCAGTCGGAAGACGAGGACGATGAGTCTGCTGTGCGCTTCATGGGAGGAGAGTACCGGCTGGAGGCTGCGAAACACCGGCCGCGGGATGCGGACTCCTGCGCGCCTCCTGAGGGCCACGGCGTAGCGTCGAGCCATGACCGAGAAGAAGCAGACCGAGCCCGTCATGGACGGCGCCACCGAAGCGACCAACGACGAGAAGCTCAGCGGGCTGATCGAGCAGGTCGAGCAGGACCACGGGCACGAGGGCGCCGGCGCCATGGCCGACCACCTCCGCGATCGCATGGACGAGACGAAGACCGAACCCGAGAACGCCGGCGACACCGAAGACTGACCCCCGAGTTGGGGAGGCGCGCGCACCCTCCGCGCGCACCCGGGCGTTCGCGAACTGGCTAGGGTGCGGACAGGGGGTTCTACCGACGTCTGGTCGAGGGGCTCCCTGAGCCGGATGGTCCGGCGCTGACTGGGCCTGAGATCACACGGGCCGGTCGGCTGAGACGTCGCCGGAGACGGCGCGATCAGGGGGAAGACATGGCCGTTCAGGCATCGACACGCAATCGGATCATCGGGGCGGCGGTGGCCATCGTCGTCGCCGTGATCGTCTCGTTCGGAGTGCGCATGGCGTTCCAGGCGTTCTCCGGCGACTCCAAGGAGGACGTCATCGCCGAGAGCGTGGAAGAGGCGAAGGGGCAGTACGACCTGCCGCAGCAGATCGACCAGGTCACGGTGCTCGACGACATCACCGCCGAGTCCGACGCGATCCACTACCACTACACGCTGGCCGGCGAGGGAGTCGAGAACGTCACGGAGGACCTCCTCTCGGAGTCCGTGCTCCCCCAGCTGTGCGGCACCGAGGCCACCCGCGACATCCTCGACCGCGACATCGGCATGAAGTACACCTACGAGGTCGAGGGCGGCGACGAGCTCGCACTCGCCTTCACCAAGGCCGACTGCTGAGCGGACGCCCCCGCGGCTGACGCCCGCCGGTGACTCGAACCCACCGGCCACTCGAACCCGCCGACTCCCGCCACGGGGGCTCGGCGGGTTCGTGCTTCCCGGGCGGGCGTCGACCTGGCAGAGTGAGGCGATGACCGATCGTGCCCGCGACGACAGCAGCTCCGCGACCATCGACCTCGACGGCGTCGACGACCTCTTCGGCCGAGCCGAGCGCCGCGACCGGGTGGTGCAGCTGGGCGTCGTGCTCGGGTGCGTCGGTCTCTGCTTCGTGAGGCCCGCCTCCTCGGGGCCCGCCCTCCGCGTCGCGTACCACGCGGCCCTCGCCGGGCTGGCGGGCGCGAGCATGGCCAGCGGCCTGACCCGCGAGCCGTTCTCCGACCCGAAGATCGCCGCCGGAGGCGCGGCGGGGGCAGCAGGGGTCGTCCTGGCCCTCGCACGCACCACCGAGGCGCTCGACGAACGCCTGCACGTCTCGCTCGTGCGAGCGGGCATCGACCGGCCGCGCTGGATCATCGCCGCGATGGGCATCGCCGTCGGGGCGGGCTCGCTCGCACTCGACCGTCTCGCCACCGCCCGGCGCCACACCCTGGTCGAGGCCGAGGCCGCCGCGGTGACCGCCCCCGCCCACAGCGCATCGACCCCCGGCTGACCCGCGCCGTCGACAGCTCCCCCGCGCAGGCGAGGTGCGCAGTCGGCGAGGCTCGTAGGCTCGACGCATGATGAACTCGATCGGCACGTACTCCATCGTCGTCCTGCTCACCTACGTCGTCGTCCTCGGGTTCGCCGTCGTCCTCGGGGTCCTGCTCGTGCGCACGCTGCTCTGGGTGATCCGCGCCCTGCAGTCGTCCGTGCGCGAACGTGAGCTGCGCATGGATCTGCTCCTCGCCACCGGGGACGACCCGGCCGACCCCGCCGACCCGGCGAAGCCCGCCGACCCCGCGAAGTGAAGCGGACGCCGCATCGTCGCGCGGTGCGCTCGGAGCGAACCCCGCGCCTCCTGACGACCCCGGCTGACACTCTCGGGGCATGAGGATCCTCGTGCTCGGCGGCACCGCGTGGCTCGGCCGCCACATCGCGTCGACCGCGATCGGCGCCGGTCACGAGGTGACGTGCCTGGCCCGCGGCACGGACGTGCCCGACGGCGCGACGCTCGTCCGTGCCGACCGCGACCGTGACGACGCCCTCGTCGGTGCCGCCCTCATCGGGGCCGCCGGGGACGTCGGGGCCGCCGGGGCCGCCGCTCGCTGGGACGCCGTCATCGACGTCGCCCGCGAGCCCGGTCATGTGCGCCGAGCGGTCCGCGCCCTCGAGCCGGTCGCCGACCGGTACCTCTTCGTGTCGACGACCAGCGTCTACGCTTCGGACGCCGAACTCGGCGCCGACGAGACGGCCGAGCGCGTCGAGCCGCTCGCCGCCGACCTGATGGACGGCCCCGACGACTACGGCCCCGCGAAGGCCGCCTGCGAAGACGCCGTCCTCGCCGCCTTCGGCCCCGACCGGTCGCTGATCGTGCGCCCGGGTCTGATCGGCGGCCCCGGCGACCCGACCGGCCGCACCGACCACTGGGTCTGGCGGTTCGCGCACCCGGCCCGCGCCTCCACGGCACCCGGGGCCCCCGCCGAGCCCGGCCAGCCCGGCCAGCCCGGCGAGCGCAACGGCCCCGGCGAGCGCGGCGGCCCCGGCGAGCCCGGCATCGTGCTCGCGCCGGAGGCACCCGACCTCCCCACGGCGGTGCTCGACGTGCGCGATCTCGCCGACTGGCTCGTGCGCTGCGTCGAGCAGGGCGCGAACGGGGTGGCGAACGCGCTGGGCGAGGTCGTCTCGTTCGACGAGCATCTCGAGGCCGCGCGCCGGGCCGCGGAGAGCGATGCGTCGATCGTGCGGGCTCCGGCCGAGTGGCTGCTGGCTCGGGGCGTGGGCCAGTGGGCGGGGCCGCGGTCGATGCCGCTCTGGATCGCCGACCGCGCCTGGCACGGCATGAACGCACGGTCGACCGTCCGGGCGCGGTCTCTGGGGCTGGAGCCGCGCCTCCTCGTCGAGACCCTGCGCGACGCCCTCGAGTGGAGGTCTCGACAGACCGACCCCGACACACGGCCGAGCGGACTGTCGAGCGTCGACCACGCGACCCTGCTCGGCGAGCTCGGCGCCCGCGCGACCTGACCCGCGCCTCCCCCGCCCCGCCGCGGCTCCACGTCGGTCAGAAAACGCCCCTCCGCGCGCCACGAAGGGCCACTTCCGCCCACCCTGCGCGCCACCCCCAGCCCCCACGGCCCACGTTGGTCAAAAGCTGCCCCTCCGCGCCCCACGAAGGGCCACTTCCGCCCACCCTGCAGGCCACCCCCGGCCTCGCCCGACGAAGTCGCCCGGCCAGCACGCCACCGGCTGAGCACGACACCCCAGTACTGGTGGGCTTCCGTTCACATCGCCGAATCGAGCCGTCGACGGCGGTAGATTCGCGCCATGGACGACATCGATCGCGAGGAGCTGGCACGGGCCGAAGCCGAGGTCGCCGCGCTCCCGTCGCGTGAGCCGATCGTCGCCAGCCCGGCCTCGCTCGAGGGGACGGCGCGGGGTCGACTCCTCTCGATCGCCGCCCTCGTGCTCTGCCTCGTGACCGCCGTATCCGAGACCGCCTGGCTCGGTTGGGACAGCCCGGTCGCGCACGTCGCCTGGCTGGCGCTCGGGGTGCTGCTGCCTGCGAGCATCGTGCTCGCGATCCTGGCCGGATCGCTCGCCGGGCGCTTCGGCAGGACACTCGGCATCATCGGCGGCGTCTGCCTCGTCCCGCCCGTCTCGTTCATCGTCGCAGCGCCCCTGACGGTCGTCCTCGGCTGAGCCGCTGCGCCCCGGGCAGGGTTTGACCTCACCCGCCGACGTCGGTCAGGAGATGCCCCTCCGCGCCCCACGAAGGGCCGCTTCCGCCCACCCTGCACGACACCCCCGGCCCCCACGGCCCACGTTGGTCAGAAGACGCCCCTCGGCACGCGACGAAGGGCCGCTTCCGCCCACCGTGCACGACGCCCCCGACCCCCACGGCCCACGTCGGCCAGAAGACGCCCCTCCGCGCCCCACGAAGGGCCGCTTCCGCCCACCCCGCACCGCGGGCGCCCCGGCCCCAGGGCGCGCGCAGCGCTCAGACCCGCGCCGCGAGCACGTCGGCCGCCGCCGCCCGCGCCACAGCGAACGGCGAAGCGAACGTCCGCATGCCGAGGGTGACGAGTCCGCCCTCGTGCAGCAGCATGAGCAGCCGCGCCGTGCCGTCGGGGTCGTCGACCCCCGCCTCGCGGCACAGGGCGACGAACAGCTCGAGCATCCACGCCTTCTGCCGCACCACCTCGGGCAGGGCGAGCTCGATGTCGCTCTCGCCGCCCCCGACCCCCATCTCGGCCCGGGCGTTGATCGCGCTGCAGCCCTTGCGGTCGTTGTCGGGCACCCACAGGATCGTGGCGTCGAAGACGGCCAGCACCCGGTCGACGCCGGGCTCGGGCACGAGGGCGAGCTGCGCGGCGATGTGCTCGCGCCATCTGTCGTCGCGATGCCGCAGGTACGAGACGACCAGCGCCTCCTTCGATCCGAAGCGGTCGTACAGGGTCTTCTTCGTGACGCCGGCCTCGGCGGCGATCGTGTCGACGCCGACCGCGTGGATGCCGCGTTCGTAGAAGAGGCGGGAGGCGGCGTCCAGCACGCGGCGGGCTCCGGGCGTCAACTCGGGCAGCGGGGGCAGCCCGGCGAGCGGGTCGGCGAGCAGGAGGCGCGAGGTCGTTCCGGATCCGGTCACCCACTCAGTCTACCGATCTGTATAGTCGACGGCATGAGTAAACAGATCGGTGTACTCAGTGCGGTCGTGACCGTGCTGGCCTCCCTCGCGTTCGTCGCCGCGTGGAGCTCCGGCTTCGTCATCGCGAAGATCGCGACGGCCGACGTGCCCGCGGCGACCCTGCTCGTCTGGCGGTTCGCTCCACTGGCGGTCGTGCTGCTCGCCGTGGCGTCCGCGACCGGCGCCTTCCGCGGGCTCCCCCGCGTCGAGCTGCGCCGACAGGCCGTGATCGGCCTCTTCGCCCAGTTCGGCTACTGCGCCTTCGTCTACGCCGCCGTCGGCTCGGGCATCGCCACCGGCGCCACGGCGCTGATCGACGCCGTGCAGCCGCTCGTGGTCGCGACGCTCGTCGGGCCGCTGCTCGGTCTGCGCGTGCGGGGGGCCCAGTGGGCGGGCCTGGCGCTCGGCGCGGTCGGCGTGGCGGCCGTCGTCGGCTCGCAGCTCGGCGGCTCGACGGCCCCCGCGGCGGCGTATCTGCTGCCCGCGCTGGCCATGGCGTGCCTCATCGTCGGGACGTTCGTCGAGCGCCGGTCGGAGGCGCGCCTCCCCGTGCTCACGATCATGACCATCCACGTCTCCGTCGGCGCGGCCGCCCTGATCGTCCTCGCCGTCGCGACGGGCGCACTCGTGCCGCCGGCCGACCCGCAGTTCTGGCTGGCAGCCCTGCTGTCGGCGGCCCTGCCGAGCCTCGTCGCCTACAGCCTCTACTGGTGGCTGCTGCGCCGGGTCGGCATCACGGCGCTGAACGCACTGCTCTTCCTGGTCGCACCGACGACGGCCCTCGCGGGCACGGCGATGTTCGGCGAGCCCCTGACCGGCTGGACGATCGTCGGGTTCGTGCTGTGCGCCTCCGGAGTCGCCCTGGTGCTGGTCTTCGACCGCGCCCACCCCCCGGTCGCCGCCGCCGCGAAGAAAATCGACGCGCGCGTGAACGATCCGCACCTCGCCGTCGTAAGCCCCTCCACAAGCGTCGTCCGACCGGATCACGCCCCGCGAGAGGCAGAGGAAGCATGTCGAAGATGAACCGTTCCGTCCGCACCCTGACCATCGGAGGCGCTGCCGCGGCCGCCCTCACCCTGTTCGCCGCCGCTCCGGCGAGCGCCGAGACCGAGGTCGCCGAGCCCTCGAGCTTCACCAGCGCCTTCACGGTGATGGCCACGCCCGACCAGGTGATCAACAACGACGGCGTGGCGACCCCCGGCCAGGAGGGCGCCACCGGCACCTTCGACTTCCGCATCAACAGCGATCAGAACATCATCTGCTACGACATCACGCTCTCGGGCGTGACGGGCGACTACATGAGCCCGGCCAAGACCGCGACGCACATCCACGAGGCCGCCGCGGGCAAGTCCGGCCCGCCGCGCATCGCGTTCCCGAACCCCGTCGACGACGGCTCGGGCGAGCGCACCAGCAGCGGCTGCCTGCAGGGCCCCTTCACCACGGGCGTGACCAGCGATGCCGGCGCCGACACCGGCGAGGGCTTCACGCTCGCGCAGATCGAGGCGAACCCCGCCGGCTTCACGGGCGACTCGCACACGACCGACTTCGCGGCGGGTGTCGTCCGCGGCCAGCTGACCCAGGTGCCGGTCGGCGGTGTCGACACGGGTGCAGGAGGCGCGGCGAACGCCTCCACCGGCGACTCGGCCCTGATCGGCGCCGGCGCGTTCGGCGCCCTCGGACTGCTCGGTGCCGCCGGCGTGCTCGTCGCGCGTCGTCACCGCCGCCAGGAGTCCTGATCTCCCGCGGTCACCACACGACGGGTGCGCTGCGTGAGCGGCGCACCCGTCGGGCGGCCGCGCCTCTGGTCGTCTCGGCCGCCGCGGTGGTCGCCCTCGTGCTGACCGGCTGCTCGCCGGATCCAGGAGGCGCGCCCGGTTCAGGAGGCACGCCCGCCACCCCGACGGAGGTCACCGCCCCCACGGGGTCGGGTCCGACGGCGGAGCCGAGCGCGCCTCCTGCCGGGTCCGCCGCTCCATCGGCCGCACCGACCCCGGCGGCGTCGCCGGCGATCGCCGACGGGGTCGCCCCGATCAGGGTGTCGGTTCCGTCGATCGAGCTGGACGAGCCCCTCATCGACCTCGGCATCGCCGCCGACGGACGCATGGAGGTCCCGACGGACTTCGACGACGTGGGCTGGTTCACCGGAGGCGGTCGACCCGGCGGGAGGGGACCGACCGTCATCGCGGCGCACGTCGACTCGACCACGGGGCCGGCGGTGTTCGCGCGACTGTCGGAGGTCGTGGTGGGCGACGAGGTCGAGGTGCTCGACGCCGACGGCACGCCCGCGCGCTACGCCGTGACCGAGGTCGAGGACTTCGCCAAGGCGGACTTCCCCACGGCCAGGGTCTTCGGCGCGACGGCGGACGACTCGCTGCGCCTCATCACCTGCGGCGGATTCTTCGACCGGAGCGTCGGGCACTACGACGACAACCGCGTCGTCTTCGCCGAGCGCGTGTCGTAGGCACTGGCCCCTGCCGATCGAGTGGTCGGAAGATGCTCTTCCCAGCCGAGGGAAGGACATCTTCCGACCACTCGACGCGGGGCCTTGCCGCGAATCGGCGCACGGTGGTCGCTTCGCGCCCTTCCCGCCGCCCCCGAGGGCATCTTCTGACCAACGACTCGGGGTGCTTCCGGTACGCATTCCGAGACGCACACGAGGGCTGTTCAGCTTCACTTCGACGCAGATGCGGACTTATGCTGGGTCCCATGGCTCAGATACGGATCCGAGACGCCGCGTCCTTCCTCGGCGTCAGCGACGACACCGTCCGACGGTGGATCGCCGACGGCACCCTCGTCGGCGAGCGCGACGCGTCCTCGCGCACCGTGGTCGACGGACTCGCCCTGGCTCGACTCGCGCGTGAGAACGCCGTGCTGCCCGACGACCCGTCGGGCATCGGTCGATCGGCGCGCAACCGCTTCGTCGGACTCGTGACCGACATCGTGATGGACACCGTCATGGCGCAGGTCGAGATCCAGTGCGGCCCGCATCGCGTCGTCTCGTTGATGAGCAGCGAGGCGGTGCGCGAACTCGGTCTCGAGCTCGGCTCCGTCGCGGTCGCCGTGGTGAAGGCGACGACCGTGATCGTCGAGACGCCTCACCGACCGGTGGGCGCATGAGCACCCCCGCGGCCCGTGGTGCCGGCGGTCTCGCTCGCTCGGGGCGCAGCCTCCGCACCCGCCGCACCCGCCGCACCGGCGTGCTCGGCACCGTCGCGCTGACGCTTCTCGCGCTGACCGCGTGCGGGGCATCCGGCGGCGATGCGACCTCGGCGTCGGACTCATCGGGCGGCGACGAGCTGTCGGGCAGCGTGACGGTCTTCGCCGCCGCATCGCTCACGGGCTCGTTCACCGACCTGGCCGCCGACTTCGAGGCCGCGCATCCGGGGGTGTCGGTCGACCTGAACCTCGCGGGCTCGTCCGATCTCGCCACGCAGATCGTCGAGGGGGCGCCCGCCGACGTCTTCGCCTCGGCCGATGCGAAGAACATGAGCACGGTGGTCGATGCGGGCCTCGCGGACGGCGACCCGGTCGACTTCGCGACGAACGTGCTCGAGATCGCCGTGCCTCCGGGTGATCCCGCCGGCGTGCGCGACCTCGCCGATCTCGCCGACCCCGATCTGAAGGTCGTCGTCTGCGCCCCCGCCGTGCCCTGCGGCGCGGCGACGACCACCGTCACGGAGGCGGCGGGGGTCGCGCTGACCCCGGTCAGCGAGGAGTCCTCCGTCACCGACGTGCTCGGCAAGGTCACCTCGGGCGAGGCCGACGCGGGGCTGGTCTACGTGACCGACATCGCCGCCGCGGGCGACGCCGTCGAGGGCGTTCCCTTCGACGAGTCGGCCGAAGCCGTCAACACGTACCCGATCGTCGCGCTCACCGACTCCCGAGAGTCGGATGCGGCGCAGGCGTTCGTCGACTACGTGGCCGGTCCCGACGGCCGAGCGGTGCTCTCGGCGGCCGGATTCGGGTCGCCGTGACGAGGCGCGGGCCCGTCGGCCGCGCACCCGCCCTCGGCATCCCGGGGGGTGTGCTGATCGCAGCCGCCGTGGGCGCGGCATTCGTGGTGCTGCCCCTCGCGGCGATGGTGCTGCGGGTGGACTGGCCCCGCTTCATCCCGCTCGTCACATCGGAGTCGTCGCTGTCGGCGCTCCTCCTCAGCCTCCGCACCTCCGTCGCCGCGACCGCCCTCTGCGTCGTCTTCGGCGTGCCGATGGCCGTCGTGCTGGCACGGGCGCGATTCCGCGGGCAGCAGCTGCTGCGCGCGCTCGTGCTGCTGCCGCTCGTCCTCCCACCCGTGGTGGGCGGCATCGCGCTGCTCTACACGTTCGGCCGGCGAGGGCTGCTCGGCGGGGTGCTCGACGTGCTCGGCGTCGAGATCGCGTTCTCGACGACGGCGGTCGTCCTGGCGCAGACCTTCGTCGCCCTGCCGTTCCTCGTACTCAGTCTCGAGGGCGCCCTGCGCACCGTCGGCACGCGGTACGAGGTCGTGGCCGCGACACTCGGCGCCCGACCGACGACCGCGCTGCGCCGCGTCACGCTGCCTCTCGTGCTGCCCGCGGTCATCTCGGGCGCCGTGCTGTCGTTCGCCCGGGCCCTCGGCGAGTTCGGCGCGACGCTGACCTTCGCCGGGAGCCTGCAGGGCACGACCCGCACCCTCCCGCTCGAGATCTACCTGCAGCGCGAGACCGACCCCGACACGGCCGTCGCCCTCTCGCTCGTACTGGTCGTCGTCGCCGTCGTGATCGTCGCGGTCGCGCATCGGGTCGGCGGGTTCGCGCCCACCCGCGGGGCGGCGCCCCCGGACCGCCCGTCGACGGACGCTCCCGACCGTGCCGACGGCGGCCTGCGAGCGGATCGCGTTCCGCTGCGCTCCTCCCCGCCCACCGCGCCTGCGCGTCGTCTCGACGTGGCCCTCCGGGTCGACGAGCGCGACGTCGACCTCCACCTCGTCGTCGCGCCGGGCGAGACGGTGGCCGTGCTCGGCCCGAACGGCGCGGGCAAGTCGACGCTGCTCGGCGCCGTCGCCGGGCTCGTGCGACCCGATGCGGGTCGGATCACCCTCGACGACGCCGTGCTCGCCGAGGCGGGTCGCGACCGGGGCGACGCGTCGTCGTGGCTCGCACCGCACCTCCGCGGCGTCTCGCTCCTGGCGCAGGAGCCGCTGCTCTTCCCGCATCTGACCGTGCTCGAGAACGTGGCGTTCGGCCCGCGCAGCGCAGGGCGCCCCGCCGACGAGGCACGCCGCGCGGCCCGGCGCCGGCTCGACGAGGTCGGGGTGCTCGATCTCGCGGGCCGGAATCCGGCCGAGCTGTCGGGCGGTCAGTCTCAGCGGGTCGCCATCGCCCGGGCGCTCGCGTCGGAGCCGGGCGTCCTGCTGCTCGACGAGCCCCTGGCGGCGCTCGACGTGGTCGTGACGCCCGCCCTGCGTCGAACCCTGCGGCGCGTGCTCGCCGACCGCACCGTGGTGATCGTCACGCACGACGCGCTGGACGCCTACACGCTCGCGGATCGCGTCGTCCTCGTCGAAGGCGGTCGCATCGTCGACGAGGGGACGCCGACCGAGGTCTTCGACCGTCCGCGCACGCGCTTCGCTGCGCGGCTCGCCGGCGTGAACCTGGTCACCGGGGTCGTCGACCGGGGCGCGGTGCGGGTCGACGCCGACACGCGCCTCGGCGTCGGCACCGGCTCGGGAGCCGACCGCCTCATGACCGAAGGAGGCGCCGTGTCGTTCGCCGTGCCTCCTGCCCTGGTCACCGTGTCGTTCGATCGGCCCGACGACGCCTCGCGAGAATGCGTCCGGGGCGAGCTGCTCGACCTCGAACCGCGGGGCGACGTCGTCCGGCTGCGGGGCGCGCTGCTGTCGGCCGACCTCAGCCCGAGGCGGGCCGCCGAGCTCGACGACCGCGTCGGGCACCCCGTCTGGTTCTCGTTCGACCGCGCGGCCGCCGAGGTCTACCCCGCCGATCGCCGCTGAGCGCACGCCCGCGGCCCCGGACCCGGCCCCGGCCCCGGCCCCGGCCCCGGCCCCGGCCCACGCCGCAGCCCGCGCCTCAACCCCAGCCGCAGCCGCAGCCGCAGCCCGACCTGCCGCTCTGCTCGAGGCTCAGCCCCCGATCGCCACCCCGAGCACCGCGGCTCCGACCGACAGCACCAGCACGCCGACGACGTTCAGCGCGCCGGCGCCGCGACGCCCGTCCGCGAGCAGTCGCGCGGTCTCGACGCTCGCCGTGCTGAACGTCGTGTACCCGCCGATCAGTCCGCCGCCCGCGACGAGCAGCACCTCGTGCGAGATCCCGCCGGTGGACGCCAGCCCGGTCAGCAGCCCGAGCGCGAACGACCCCGTCACGTTGATCAGCGCGGTGCCGAGCGGCAGCCGTCGCGGCGCCGAGTCGACTCGCGTCCGCGCCGCGATCGCCGACCGCACGATCCCGTCGACGACGAGGCGCAGCGCCGCACCCACCCCGCCCGCGAGCGCGATGGCGACGAAGACGAGCGGGCCGGTCATGCCGTGCCTCCCTGCCCGTGTCCGGGCGGGCGGCGGTCCACGCGCCGGTCGCCACGTCGGTCGCCACGTCGGTCGACGCGCCGGTCGTCGCATCGGTGCAGTCGTCCGGCCAGGGCGATGCCGGCCCCGGCGGCGAGGGTCCCGAGCACCACCGACGACACGGCGTAGGCGAGGGCGATCACGAGGCCGCCGCCCGATCCGAGCAGTCCGACGTCGACCGCGAAGGCGCTGTACGTGGTGAAGCCGCCGATCAGCCCCGTCCCAACGAGCAACCGTGCCGTCCGACGCCGCCCCTCGTCCGATCCCCTGCGCACCAGCGACTCGAGCAGCAGACCCAGCGCGAACGAGCCGACGAGGTTGATGACGAGAATCGCGACCGGGAACCCCCCGGGAGGCGCGGCGAACGTCAGCGCCAGCCCCTCGCGCAGCGCGGTCCCCACCATGCCGCCGAGCGCGACCAGGCCGAGCGAGCTCCACCGCAGGTGAAGGGGTCGGGTGGCGGCGGGTCGCGAGCCGTGGCCGTCGCCGGAGTGGGATGTCGAGTCGTCTGTCACCGCGCCTCCTCGTCGTCCCTCGATCGCGCGCCGATACGCGCCCCGCCGAGGGTACCCGCGTCTGGCCCCGGCTCCGGCTCCGGCCCCTGCGCCTGCCCCGGCCCCGGCCCCGACTCCGGAGCGGGCCCGGGACCGGAAGCCCGCCCCCGTTGTCAACCCCTCGCGGCCTCATGGGGCGGACCCGCGCCTCCTCTTCCGTTTACGCATTGACTGTCCGAGGCACCCGACTCGAGGAGACCCATGAGCACCCCCGCCCCCACCAGCGCCCCCGCGGCGTCCGACAGCTCGCCGTCGAAGCTCAAGCAGGCGATCACCGGGCCGCTGCTCTACCTGTTCATCCTCGGCGACGTGCTCGGTGCGGGCATCTACGCGCTGATGGGCACGCTGTCGGCCGAGGTCGGCGGGGCGCTCTGGGCGCCGTTGCTGCTCGCGCTGCTGCTGGCACTGTTGACGGCGGGCTCG
Source organism: Frigoribacterium sp. CFBP9029 (assembly GCF_034045305.1). Taxonomy (NCBI): domain Bacteria; kingdom Bacillati; phylum Actinomycetota; class Actinomycetes; order Micrococcales; family Microbacteriaceae; genus Frigoribacterium; species Frigoribacterium sp. CFBP9029. The sequence continues at coordinate 368,108 of NZ_JAXCWB010000003.1, read as the reverse complement.
TACGCCGAGCTGGTCACGAAGTACCCGAAGGCAGGAGGCGCGGCGATCTTCGCCGAGCGCGCCTTCCGTCAGCCGGTCATCTCGTTCCTGGTCGGGTTCAGCATGCTGGCCGCCGGGGTGACGAGCGCGGCCGGTCTGTCGCTGGCCTTCGCGGGCGACTACCTCGGCACGTTCGTCGACCTGCCGGCCGTGCCGACGGCCATCGCGTTCCTCGCCCTGGTCGCGTGCCTGAACGCGCGGGGCATCAGCGAGTCGCTCAAGGGCAACGTGATCATGACGGTGATCGAGGTGTCCGGGCTCGTCGTCGTCATCGCCGTCGTGGCGATGATGCTCGGCGGCGGGGGCGGTGACGTCAGCCGGATCGGCGAGTTCCCCGTCGACGCGAACCCCGCCATCGCGACTCTCGGCGCCGCGATCATCGCGTACTACTCGTTCGTCGGCTTCGAGACGAGCGCCAACATCGCCGAGGAGGTGCGTGATCCGTCGCGCGTCTACCCTCGCGCCCTCTTCGCCTCGCTGATCACGGCCGGCGTCGTCTACGTGCTCGTGGGGCTCGCGAGCTCGATCGCCCTGCCCGCGTCGGAGCTGTCCGACTCGACCGGACCGCTGCTCGCCGTCGTCTCGGCCTCGGGTGCCGGGATCCCCGAGTGGGTCTTCAGCCTGATCGCCCTGGTGGCGGTCGCGAACGGCGCGCTGCTGACGATGATCATGGCGAGCCGCGTCACGTTCGGAATGGCGGAGCAGGGCCTGCTGCCCCGCGCGTTCGGCGCCGTGCTGCCCCGCCGCAAGACGCCCTGGGCGGCGATCCTCGTGACGACGGCCGTGGCGATGGGGCTGACGCTGATCGGCGACATCGGCACGCTGGCCGAGACCGTCGTGCTGCTGCTGCTGCTGCTCTTCGTCTTCATCAGCACGAACGTGGCGGTGCTCGTGCTGCGTCGCGACCGGGTCCAGCACGAGCACTTCCGGGTGTGGACGGCCGTGCCGGTGCTGGGCGTGGCCTCGTGCGTGCTGCTGCTGACGCAGCAGAGCGGGCAGGTCTGGCTCTTCGGAGGCATCCTGCTCGCCGCGGGCGCCGTGCTGTTCTTCGTGGCGCGCCTCCGCTCGAAGGCCCCCGGCGCCCGCTGACCCGCCGCCCCCACGACGCCACGAGATGGACACGACGCCAGAAGAACTCCTGGCGTCGTGTCCATCTCGTGGCGTCGTGCCGAGTCGGGCGCGGGGCCGCGGGGGTTCGAGTCCCTCCAGGGGCACATCGGCGCGCAGCGTCGTTGAGGTGCCCCTGGAGGGACTCGAACCCCCAACCCTTTCCTTAGGACGGAACTGCTCTTCCATTGAGCTACAGAGGCTGACCCGGCGAGTCTACCGAACCCGCGCCTCCCCCCGTCCGGGCGCACCATGAACCGCGTTCGCGAAGATGAACCGCGTTCTATCGTGGTTCATCTTCGCGAACGCGGTTCATCGCGGGTGAGGTCGACGACCCCGGCCCGCCCACGCGGCACCTCTACGCAGCGGCGGCCAGGAACTCGTCCCACTCGCGCTGCGGCCGCTCCACCCCGCGCACGATCCACCCGACCCCGTGCGGAGCCTTCGGCGCCCACCGCAGCGACCACCCCATCTCGGCCGGAGTCCGGTCGCTCTTCAGGTTGTTGCACTTGAGGCAGCACGCGACGAGGTTCTCCCAGCTGTCGGCTCCCCCGCGCGACCGCGGCTGCACGTGGTCGATCGTGGTCGCACCCCGCCCGCAGTAGGCGCAGTGGTGGGCGTCGCGTCGCAGCACCCCGCGCCGCGACACCGGGATCGTCCGCCCGTGCGGGATCCTCACGTACCGCGTCAGCACGATGACCGACGGCCGGTCGTACGAGGCGCGGGCGGCGAGCACCGGATGCTCGGCGTCGGCCGACACGACCGTCGCCTTCTGGGTCATGACGAGCACGAGGGCCCGCCGATCGGACACCACGGCCAGCGGTTCGAAGCCGGCGTTGAGAACGAGAGTGCGCATGCTGTCCCTTTCGAAGCACCCTGGACGGCTTCCAGGGATTCGATCCGTCTCGCAGCAGCCGGGCCCAGCAGTGCCCTCCGAACGAAAAAGAGCACCGCCCCTCAGGGCAGTGCTCTATCGGTCGGCTGGGCGTCGTATGTGCTCGCTCGACCGCGCACCCATGGTGCGAGCGGCGGTCGTGCGAGGCATGTGACTCTCCTGGTCTCAGCGGTGCTCCGAGATCGCCAGGTTAACCCCGAAGAGCCGCCCTGCCTAGAGGCGGGGCGGCTCTTCACAGCCTGTTCACGCGGAGCCGAGGAGGCGCGGGTCGGGTCAGACCCCGAAACGCACGTAGTGCACGGCGTCCGTCCACAGCGGCCGCACGCTCACGACGCCGCCGGGCTTGGGCGCGTCGAGGATCATCCCGTTGCCGGCGTAGAAGCCGTCGTGCGAGCCGTCGTTGAAGATGATGACGTCGCCGGGCTGCGCCTCGGCGGCCGAGATCGGCGTGCCGAGCGCCCCCTGAGCGGGCACCGAGTGCGGCAGCGAGATGCCGTACTGGGCGTAGACGAACATGATGAAGCCCGAGCAGTCGAAGCCAGCCGGGGTCGCTCCGCCGTAGACGTACGGTGTGCCGAGGTACTGCAGGGCCGTCTGGTAGACGGCGTCGAGGCTGAAGGCCCCGGGGGTCGCGGCGCCGGCGGCCGGAGCGGCCGCTGCCGCGGCCGACGTCGACGTCGACGACGTGGCCTCGCCGGCCGTCGCGACGTACTCCGACGCGGTCGGGCCGCTGTAGCTCGCGTACTGCTCGGCCAGCTGGGCTCGCTCCTGCTCGCGCTCGACGGCCTCGGCGGCCGCCGCGGCGGCCTGGTCGAGAGTCGCCTGCGAGGTCGCGGTGTAGCCGTCGCGACCCGTGTCGGCGGCGGCCACGCCGTCGGCGACCGAGACGGTCTGCGCGTCGGCGGTGCGCGACTTCGTCAGCGCGGCCGAGGCCGCGGACTCCGTCGACACGTCGGACGCACCGGTCGCGCCCGGGGTCTGGGCGAACGCGGGAAGGGCCAGCGTGCCGAAGAGACCGGCGGTCAGCGTCATCACGGTCACCGAGACGGCCGTGCGGCGAGCGCTCGTCCGGCGTCGCGGTGCAGGGGCGGCGGCCGCGGCGCGTCGGAGCGACGAACGGGTCGGGAGGTCGGAGGGGGTGCGGAGGGCAGCGGTCTTCAGCTGCTCGTTCTCGTGTCGGGCGGGAACAGGCTGGGTCAAGAGGGTGGTTCTCCGGCGTCTCGACAGCACTAGGGATGCTGGCCCGTCCGTTCGTCAGATCAACGTCTCATGGCAAGAGACGGGAGCTGCGAGACGTCTTGCCACGGATCCCGCGACCGGCTTCCTGGCCGAGGGACTCTGCGACTGTACGCGAAGCCCTGCGTGAAATCATCCCCGAGAGGGATATTTGTAACGAATTGGTAAACAGCCGAACGAGGGCTGGGAATCAGCTCGACACGTAGATGTGCTGCGCGACCTCGTTGGGCAGCTCGAGGCCCTCGTCACGACCCTCGGCCTGCACGAAGACGTACGAGCCGGCAGCGGTGACGGTCGCCGAGCTGCCGGGCATGACCCCGGCGTTCTGCAGCTGCTGCAGCAGCTCGGGCTCGAACTGCACCGGCTCGGCCAGACGGCGGATCGGGCGGGTGACGCCCTCGGGGTTCTCGGCCACGACCTGCACCAGGTTGACGACCCCGTCGAGGAACCGACCGGCCGGCGAGTCGCCGAGCTCGTCGAGACCGGGGATGGGGTTGCCGTAGGGCGACTCGGTCGGGTGGTCGAGCATCTCGAGCAGGCGGCGCTCGACCTGCTCGCTCATCACGTGCTCCCACCGGCAGGCCTCGTCGTGGACGTACGCCCAGTCGAGGCCGATGACGTCGGCGAGGAGGCGCTCGGCGAGGCGGTGCTTGCGCATCACGTGGGTCGCCTTGCTGCGCCCGTCGTGGGTCAGCTCGAGGTGCCGGTCGCCCGAGACGACGACGAGACCGTCGCGCTCCATCCGGGCGATCGTCTGCGAGACGGTCGGACCGGAGTGACCGAGGCGCTCGGAGATGCGCGCACGGAGCGGCACGATGTTCTCTTCTTCGAGGTCGAGGATCGTGCGCAGGTACATCTCTGTGGTGTCGACGAGATCGGTCAACAGGGGCCTCCCGGTGGAACGCGTGGACTACCCCGTCAGCCTAGTGGCTGCACGCTGGGCGCTCCGCCGCGGTCACTAGGATCGACGCATGGCGGACATCTCGATTCCCACTGACCTCCTGCCCACCGACGGTCGATTCGGCTGCGGGCCGTCGAAGATCCGCGGCGCACAGCTCGAGCACCTGGTCACCGCGGGGGCGCGCCTCCTCGGCACCTCGCACCGGCAGGCGCCGGTCAAAGACATGGTCGGGCGGGTGCGCGCCGACCTCGGCGAGCTGTTCCGCATCCCCGAGGGCTACGAGGTCGTGCTCGGCAACGGCGGCTCGACCGCCTTCTGGGACGCCGCGGCGTTCGGCCTGGTCGAGAAGCGCGCCGAGAACCTGTCCTTCGGCGAGTTCGGCTCGAAGTTCGCCAAGGCCAACGCCGCGCCCTGGCTCGAGGCGCCGCACGTGATCACGGCCGAGGGCGGCGCACTGGCCGAGGTCGAGGTGCTCGAGGGCGTCGACGTCTACGCCTGGCCGCACAACGAGACGTCCACCGGCGTGATGGCCCCCGTCACCCGGGTCGACGGCGACGCCGGCGCGCTGACCGTGGTCGACGCGACGAGCGCTGCCGGGGGCATCGACTTCGACGCGACGCAGGCCGACGTCTACTACTTCGCCCCGCAGAAGAACTTCGCCAGCGACGGCGGTCTCTGGCTCGCCCTCTTCTCCCCCGCGGCGATCGAGCGCGTCGAGCGCATCGCCGCGAGCGGCCGGTACATCCCCGAGTTCCTCAGCCTGAAGAACGCCGTCGACAACTCGCGGCTGAACCAGACGCTGAACACCCCGGCGCTCACCACCCTGCTGCTGCTCGAAGACCAGACGCGCTGGATGCTCGACAACGGCGGTCTCGCCGGGATGGACGCCCGCACGCGCGAGTCGTCGTCGGCCCTCTACGACTGGGCGACCGCGTCCGACTACGCGACGCCCTTCGTGGTCGACCCGTCGCACCGCTCGCAGGTCGTCGCCACGATCGACTTCGCCGAGTCGATCGACGCCGCCGCGGTCGCGAAGGTCCTGCGGCAGAACGGCATCGTCGACACCGAGCCGTACCGCAAGCTCGGGCGCAACCAGCTGCGCGTCGCCACCTTCGCGGCCATCGAGCCCGACGACGTCCGCCAGCTCATCCGCTCGATCGACCACGTCGTGAGCGCCCTGGCCGTCTGACGGTCGGGTCCGCAGACGACGAAGACCCCCTCGCATCAGGCGAGGGGGTCTTCGTCGTCCGACACCGTGGAGTGCCGAGGAGGCGCGGCGTGCGCCCCTGAGATCATCTACCGCCGTCGACGCCTCCGCGGCCTGCCGCTGCCGGACTGCTCGCCCCGGGTCGAGCCCGCGTCGGCCTGCTGGCCGTCGTCGTCGGAGTCGCCGGAGTCGCCGTCGTCCGAGTCGTCGTCGTCCGAGTCGTCATCGTCCGAGTCGTCGTCGTCGTCGTCATCGTCGTCGTCGGACGATCCGCCGTCCGTCGTCACGTCGAGGTCGTCGATGTCGACGCCGTCGACGTCGCCCCCGTGCACGATGCTGCCGCGCGGCGCATCGTCGTCGGAGTCGCCCTCGTCCGACTCGTCCTCGTCATCGGAGTCCTCGTCGTCTGAATCGTCGTCGTCATCGTCGGAGTCGTCGTCATCCGAGTCGTCCTCGTCGTCGGACTCGTCGTCGGAGTCGTCATCGTCCGACTCGTCGTCGCCCTCGGCGCCGTCGCGCGCCTCCTGGGCCTGCATCTCGGCAAGCCGGTCGGCCCACGGCACCCAGTCGGGTGCGATGAGGGCGTCGTCGCCCGGCATCAGCTCGGCCTCGAGCACCGAGGGCTCCTCGCCCTCGAGGTGCGCGACGCTGACCGTCCAGAACCAGCCGGGGTAACCGGGCAGCAGGGTCGCGAAGCGGACCGAGGTGACTCCCGGCTCGTCGTCGACGGGCGGGGCCTCGGCGCCGATCGTCTCGTCGGGGGTGATCTCGAGCAGGGCGCGGCGCGCGAGCTCGGACCAGGGGGTCGTCACGGCGTCAGGCATCGAAGGAGTCGGCGACGGTTCGGAGGAGGACGGCGATGCGGGCGCCGTTCTGCGGGTAGCGACCGTGGCGGAGGTCGCCGCCGGCCTTGTCGAGCACCTTCACGAGGTCCTCGACGATGACCGCCATGTCGTCGGCCGAGCGCCGGCTCATCTTCGCGAGACTCGGTGCGGCCTCGAGCACGCGCACCGAGAGGGCCTGCGCACCGCGCTTGCCGTCGGCGATGCCGAACTCGAGACGGGTCCCCGCCTTGACACCCACGGTGCCGGCGGGCAGGGCCGACGCGTGGAGGAAGACCTCGTGGCCGTCATCGCTGCTGATGAAGCCGAAGCCCTTCTCGTCGTCGTAGAACTTGACCTTGCCGGTGGGCATGACTTGACTCCTAGAAGAGGTGGGGGTGAAAGCGACCTCAGTTTAGAGCGAGAGGTCGGGGCGCGCCCCCGCTATCCTGTGCAGGTGGCTGAGAAGACCGACGAGAGCACGCCGACGAGCGTCCATCGTACTGAACGCGTGCTGATCTTCATGATCGCGGCGATCGTCGTCCTGTCGATCGTCGCCTTCGTCGTCCGTCTGATCGGAAGCGTCACGGGCGTCTCCGACTACACGGTCGGCGTCTGGCCGGCGGTCAGCGTGCTGCCGCTCATCGGTCTCCCCCTCGCCATCCTGCTGATCATCGCCTACGTCGTCGCCAGCGCTGCCCGACGTGTGCGAGAGAACCGGGGCACCACACGGTAGACGCAGCACCCGGCTGCGCAATCTTCGGAGGTCGACCCCAATGACCAGTGCACTCGATCTCGCGGGCGTGCTTCGCAGCGCCCCGACCGACGATCTGCTCCGACGCCTGTCGGCCAGACAGCTGCGCCCCTCGACCGTCCACGACGCGTTCGACCTCGCCGACTCGCTGCTCGAGCCGGCCTCGGTGCGCGACGTGCTGTCGCGCCTCGACCGCACCGAGCTGCGACTGCTGCAGGCGGCGCGCGAGCCGGCCGACACGGCGACGCTGGCCGAGCGTCTCGCGAGCCCCGCCGACGACGCCCTCTCGCCGGTCGAGACGGCCGTCGCGCACCTCCTCGACCTCTTCCTGCTCGTGCCGTCGACCGACGGCCGGATCGTCGCCACCCCCGACGCCGTCGGCGAGCGCCTCGACGACGACCCGCTGCTCTCCGCCGAGCGGCTGGCCGACGAGAGACCGCCGGTCGTGCTCGAGGCGGTCGACGACATCGATCGGGAGGCCGTCGACGCGCGATCGTCCGAGCGCCTCTACGCCATCGTGATCGAGGTCGCCGAGATCCTCCGTGCGCTCGAGCAGTCGCCGGCCCGCGAGCTGGCCAAGGGCGGGCTCGCGCTGCCCGAGACGCGCCGCCTCGCCGAGGCCGCGCGCATCGACGTCGACGACGTCAGCACGCTGCTGGGCATCACGACCCGCGCCGGGCTCGCCCGCACGAGCCCCGACGGCTGGGTCGTCACCGCCGAGGCGAACGCCTGGCTGGCCTCGTCGTGGCCCGACCGCTGGGAGGCCCTGACGAGCTCGTGGCTCGACTCGCTGCCGCTCGAGATCGTCGCCGTGCTGCGTCAGCGCGTCGAGACCTCGTGGGGCGAGCCGCTCCGCGAGTTCACGCTCTGGGCCTACCCCGCGGGTGCGGCGTGGGTGCCCGAGCGCCTGGCCGCGTTCTCGCGCTCCGCCGAGCTGCTCGGTCTGAGCTCCGGCGGGGTGCCCACCTCGGCGGCGCTCGCGCTGTTCCGCGAGGGTGCCGGCGCCGCACGATCGCGGGTCGCCGAGCTGCTGCCCGAGGCGGTCGAGCAGGTCTATCTGCAGCACGACCTCACCGTGGTCTCGCCCGGTCCGCTGTCCCCGGCACTGGATGCGCGCCTCCGGGTCATCGCGGTCGTCGAGAGCGCCGGGCTCGCCGCCACATACCGCATCACCGAGGGCGGCGTGCAGCGGGCGCTGAGCGAGGGCGAGACGGCCGACACGCTCCGGGCGTTCCTCGGCGAGATCTCGGCGACGGGCATCCCCCAGCCGCTCGACTACCTCGTGCAGCAGTCCGCCGAGCGGCACGGCCGCTACCGGGTGTCGGGCGTCGAGCCCGGCACGCCCGGGTTCCCCGCCGACGCGGTCACGCTCGTCGAGGCCGACGAGCACACCAGCATCGACACCCTCGAGGTGGACCACGCGCTGTCGCCGCTCGCGCTGCGCCGCCTCGACGGGCTCCGCATCGTCAGCCGCTTCGAGCGCGACACGGTCTTCTGGGCCCTCAGCGACGAGCGCTACCCCGTCGTGGTGCTCGACGAGACGGGCATCTCGGTCACGCCGCCCGTCCGTCGTCGCCCCCGGCGCCCCGTGCCCGCACCGGCACGCGACCAGCTGCGCGAGATGGTCGAGCGCCTGTCGGCCGAGAACGAGGGCAGCACCGAGACGACCGACCGCGCCTGGATCGCCCGTCAGCTCGACGCGGCCGTCAAGGGTCGGCTGACCGTCACGATCTCGATCGAGCAGCCCGACGGCACGACGTCGTCACTCGAGATGGAGCCCACCGGCGTGGGCGGCGGCCGTCTGCGCGGGCGCGACAAGAAGTCCGACGTCGAGCGCACCCTGCCGCTCTCGCACGTGGTCGCGGTGTCGAGCTCGCGCTGATCCGACCCGCCCGCGGCGTCCCCGCACCACCTGAGGACGACCGCAGGAGGCGCGCCTAGACTCGACCCTCATGACCGGCCCCCTGATCGTCCAGAGCGATCGCACCGTCCTGCTCGAGGTCGCGCACCCCCAGTCGGACGACGCACGTCACGACCTCTCGGTGTTCGCGGAGCTCGAGCGGGCGCCCGAGCACGTGCACACCTACCGCATCACCCGACTCGGCCTGTGGAACGCGCGGGCCGCGGGTCACACCGCCGAAGACATGCTCGAGACGCTCGAGAAGTACTCGAAGTTCCCCGTGCCGCAGAGCGTCTCGGTCGACATCGCCGAGACGGTGGCCCGCTACGGGCGCATCGTCATCGAGCGCGACGGCGACACGCTCGTGCTGCGCGGCACCGACGACACCGTGCTGCGCGAGGTCACCCGGGTCAAGAAGATCGGCGAGCTGCTCGGCGTCCGCCGCAGCGACACCGTCTGGGAGCTCCTGCCCTGGGCGCGCGGCGAGGTCAAGCAGCAGCTCGTCAAGCTCGGCTGGCCCGCAGAGGACCACGCCGGCTACACGCCCGGCACCCCGCACGCGATCGACCTCGACCAGGGCGACTGGCAGCTGCGCGGCTACCAGCAGCAGGCGATCGACAACTTCTTCGACGGCGGCTCGGGCGTCGTCGTGCTGCCCTGCGGCGCAGGCAAGACCCTGGTCGGCGCGGGCGCCATGGCCGCGGCGGGCACGACCACGCTCATCCTCGTGACCAACACGGTGTCGGCCCGGCAGTGGCGCGACGAGCTGCTGAAGCGCACCTCGCTCACCGAAGACGAGATCGGCGAGTACTCGGGTTCGGTCAAGGAGGTCAAGCCCGTCACGATCGCGACGTACCAGATCCTCACGGCGCGTCGGGGCGGCAAGTACACGCACCTGTCGCTGCTCGACGCCCTCGACTGGGGTCTGGTGGTCTACGACGAGGTGCACCTCCTCCCCGCTCCGGTCTTCAAGCTGACGGCCGAGCTGCAGGCCCGCCGTCGACTCGGCCTGACGGCGACGCTGGTGCGCGAAGACGGCCGCGAGAGCGACGTCTTCAGCCTGATCGGCCCCAAGCGCTTCGACGCTCCCTGGAAGGAGATCGAGGCGCAGGGCTACATCTCGCCGGCGTCCTGCTACGAGGTGCGGGTCGACCTCCCGCAGGAGGCGCGGCTCGAGTACGCGGCCGCCCCCGACGACGAGCGGTACCGTCTCGCGGCCACCGCCCCGGCCAAGCTCGGTGTCGTCCGCGATCTCGTCGCCCGCCACGACGGCGAGCAGATCCTCGTGATCGGGCAGTACCTCGACCAGCTCGAGCAGCTCGCCGAGACCCTCGACGCCCCGACCCTGACCGGTGCCACGCCGATCGACGAGCGCGAGCGGCTCTACCAGGCGTTCCGCGACGGTGAGGTGAAGGTGCTCGTCGTCTCGAAGGTCGCGAACTTCTCGGTCGACCTGCCCGAGGCCACCGTGGCCATCCAGGTGAGCGGGTCGTTCGGCTCGCGCCAGGAGGAGGCGCAGCGGCTGGGTCGCCTGCTCCGCCCGAAGAAGTCGGGGCTGCCGGCGTCGTTCTACACGCTGGTGAGCCGTGACACGGTCGATCAGGACTTCGCGCAGAACCGCCAGAGGTTCCTGGCCGAGCAGGGCTACAGCTACACGATCCTCGACTCGCCGGCCCTCGCCGCATGAGCACCGCCTCCGAGTCCGATCTGCCGCTCGGCGACGACGACCTCTGGCGCGACGGACTCCGTCGCGTGTTCGCGGCCGATCAGGCCCCGTTCGCGACCTTCGGTCCGCTCGTCGCATCGCTCGAGCACGACGCGATCGAGTTCCGCGGCCAGCGCGCCCGGTTCGCCGACTGGGACGCATCGGTGGTCGTGGCCGTCGAGCGCACCTACGAGGTCCAGGGCGGGCTGCACGCCGGCTCGCAGCTCAGCATCGTCACGTGGAGCCCCGACCCCGACGTGCTCGACCGAAGCGACCTCCTCGCCGGTTCGCCGGTCAAGGACCACCTCTTCGCCGGTCTCACCGCGATCGGCGCCACCGACGACGCCGAGGAGGCGCGGGTCGTCGCAGCCCCGGTCGAGGAGTTCCCGGGGTGGCAGATCACCCGCGCCTCCGGCTACACCGCCGTCCTCGAGCATCGCGAGGGCGTCGACTTCACCCTCGCCGTGCCCGACGAGCTGCTCGAGCTGACGACCCGCATCGCGCTCGTGCCGAACGTCGAATGGACCGACCCGGCGTCCTGAGGGCCGACACGATGCCCGCATGCGGCTGACGTGCCTCCTGCTCACAGGGAACACCGAGGAGGCGCGCAGATACTTATCCCATGAGTGACGGCCCGAAGATCCTTATCGTCGATGACGAACCGAACATCCGCGACCTCCTGACGACGAGCCTGCGATTCGCGGGCTTCGCAGTCCGAGCCGTCGGCAACGGCGCGCAGGCCATCTCGGCCGTCCTCGAAGAAGAGCCCGACCTGATCATCCTCGACGTGATGCTCCCCGACATGAACGGCTTCGGCGTGACCAAGCGCCTGCGGTCGTCGGGCTACACGTCGCCGATCCTGTTCCTCACGGCGAAAGACGACACCGAAGACAAGATCACGGGTCTGACCGTCGGCGGCGACGACTACGTCACCAAGCCGTTCAGCCTCGACGAGATCGTCGCCCGCATCAAGGCGATCCTCCGCCGCACCATGAACGAGGACGAAGACGCGATCATCCGCGCCGGCGAGCTCACGATGGACCAGGACACCCACGAGGTCACGATCGGCGAGACGGCCATCGAGCTCAGCCCGACCGAGTTCAAGCTGCTGCGCTACCTCATGCTGAACCCCAACCGCGTGCTGTCGAAGGCCCAGATCCTCGACCACGTGTGGGAGTACGACTTCAACGGCGACGCCGGCATCGTCGAGAGCTACATCTCGTACCTGCGCCGCAAGCTCGACCAGTTCTCGGCCGAGCCGATCATCCAGACCAAGCGCGGCTTCGGCTACATGCTCAAGGCGTCGAAGAGCTAGTCGCCCGCACCGCCGTCACCAACGCCTGGGAGCCTCGGCTCCCAGGCGTTCTCGGTAGTCTGACGCCCTTATGCACGCACGCCTCTCGCAGTGGTGGAACGAGATCTCCATCCGCACGAAGATCACCGGCATCACGGTGACCCTCGTCACCCTCGGTCTCCTCGTCGCCGGGCTCGGCACCATGACCGTGCTGAGCACCTATCTCTACGGGCAGGTCGACACGCAGCTGAAGACGTCGGCCGACAGCTTCACCGGCGCATCGCGCAACGGCACGTCGTGCACCATCAACTTCGGCGACAAGTCGAGCTACCTGGCGATCCTCAACCCCGACGGCAGCATGATCTGCGACACCAGCGACCTGCTGGAGGACGGCGTCGGGCCCGTGCTCGGCGGGGTCACCGTGGCCGAGTCGGCCGGGGGCGAGGCGCAGAGCGTCGACAACCGCACCCACGATCAGGAGTGGCGGGTCTACGCCACGGTCAAGCCGCTCACGCTGACCTCGACGACCGGCTCCACGCAGACCATCGACGCCACCATCGTGACGGGCACGAACCTCGCCGCGACCAACGCGACGATCAACCGCTTCGGCGGGATCTTCCTGGGCTTCGGCGTCTCGGTCGTGGTGCTCGGCGCCGCTCTCACCCGACTGCTCGTCACATCGACGTTCTCCCCGCTGCGTGACGTCGAGGCCACGGCCGCGCGCTTCGCCGACGGCGACTACAGCCAGCGTCTCGACTCGACCACGCCCAACACCGAGGTCGGGCGACTCAATCGATCGCTCAACACGATGCTGAACCGCATCGACGACGCCTTCGACGACCGCGCGAAGACCATCGACCAGATGCGGCGCTTCGTCGGCGACGCGAGCCACGAGCTCCGCACCCCGCTCGTCAGTCTGCGCGGCTACGCCGAGCTGTACCGCATGGGCGCCCTCACGAAAGAGGAGGACGTCGCCCAGGCGATGGAGCGGATCGAGAAAGAGGCCATCCGGATGGGGGTGCTCGTCCAGGACCTGCTGCAGCTCGCTCGTCTCGACGAGTCGAAGCCGCTCGAGCTCGGCCCGGTCGACCTCGTGCAGCTCGCCCGCGACTCCGCCCTCGACACGATGGCCTCGAACCCCGACCGCGACATCGAGGTGCTCGTGCTCGACCCGGTCGTGCCGACGGCCACCCCGGCGGATGACGGCGAGGCGGCCGAGCCCGCGGTCGACGCGGCGCCCGGCGCCCCGGTCGAGAGCCGGATGACCGGCCCGGTGACGCCCGTCGCGCCGGGGTCGGCGGCGGCGGGCGGCGCACCGGCGACGTTCGCGGGGGCCACCCTCGCGCGCCTCCGGAGCCTGCGTGCCCGCGGCGGCCGCAACGCGGACGGCAGCGCGGCCGTCGTGCCCGTGGAGCAGACACCCCTCGACGAGGCGCACGCCATCGTCATCGGCGAGGAGAACAAGATCCGTCAGGTGATCACCAACCTGATGGGCAACGCCATGCGCTTCACCGAGCACGACAGCCCGATCGAGATCGTGGTGCAGTCGGACCCGGGTCGCGGCGTCGCGACGTTCGCGATCGTCGACCACGGCGAGGGCATCCCGCCGCAGATCCGCGAGAAGATCTTCCAGCGGTTCTGGCGAGCCGACTCGTCCCGCACCCGCGACACCGGGGGCAGCGGGCTGGGACTCGCGATCGTCTCGGGCATCGTCGCGGCGCACGGCGGCAGCGTCGACGTGCGCGACACCCCCGGCGGCGGCGCCACGTTCCAGGTGGCCCTGCCCCTGATGCCCGCCGACGCCGCTGTCACCACCGCCCCCGCGGCCGGCCCGCAGCCCGCCTAGCCGCCCGCGGCGCCGGCGGCCCGCCGCCCGCGGCCCGCGGCGCCCGCCGTCGCACCCCACACCCCGAAACCCGCGCAACACCCGCATATCTCGGGGTGCTACGCGGGTTTCGGGGTGCTACGCGGCTTCGGGCGGGGTGCCGCGCGGGTCTCGGGGTGCTGCGCGGCTTTCGGGGTGCTGCGCGGCGTCGGGCGGGGTGCTGCGCAGGTCTCGGGGTGCTACGCGGGTTTCGGGGTGCTACGCGGCTTCGGGCGGGGTGCCGCGCGGGTCTCGGGGTGCCGCGCGGGTCTCGGGGTGCCGCGCGGGTCTCGGGATGCTGCGCGGCGTCGGGCGGGGTGCCGCGCGGGTTTCGGGGTGCTACGCGGCTTCGGGCGGGGTGTCGCGGCGCACACGCCGAAGGGCGGCCCTCCCGGAGGAGAGCCGCCCTTGTGCGTGGTGCGGTGAAGCGGTGCGGACTAGAAGTCCATGCCACCCGTGGGGTCGCCGGCCGGGGCCGGGTTCTTCTCGGGCTTCTCGGCGACGACGGCCTCGGTCGTGAGGAACAGACCGGCGATCGAGGCTGCGTTCTGCAGCGCCGAGCGCGTGACCTTGGCGGGGTCGATGATGCCGGCGGCGATCATGTCGACGTACTCGCCGGTCGCGGCGTTGAGGCCGTGACCGATGGGCAGGCCGCGGACCTTGTCGGCCACGACGCCGGGCTCCATGCCCGCGTTGAAGGCGATCTGCTTCAACGGAGCGTCGATGGCGACACGGACGATGTTCGCACCCGTCGCCTCGTCGCCCTCGAGCTGCAGCTCGGCCAGAGCGGTCTTGCCGGCCTGGATGAGAGCGACGCCACCACCGGCGACGATGCCCTCTTCGACGGCGGCCTTGGCGTTGCGCACGGCGTCTTCGATGCGGTGCTTGCGCTCTTTGAGCTCGACCTCGGTCGCAGCGCCGGCCTTGATGACGGCGACGCCGCCGGCCAGCTTCGCGAGACGCTCCTGGAGCTTCTCACGGTCGTAGTCGCTGTCGGTCGCCTCGATCTCGCTGCGGATCTGACGCACGCGACCCGCGATCTGCTCGGGGTCGCCGGCACCCTCGACGATGGTCGTCTCGTCTTTGGTGATGACGACCTTGCGGGCACGACCGAGGAGGTCGAGCGTCGCGTTCTCGAGCTTGAGGCCGACCTCTTCGGCGATGACCTGACCACCGGTGAGGATCGCGATGTCCTGCAGCTGGGCCTTGCGACGGTCGCCGAAGCCGGGGGCCTTGACGGCGACCGACTTGAAGATGCCGCGGATCTTGTTGACGACCAGGGTCGCCAGCGCTTCGCCGTCGACGTCCTCGGCGATGATGAGCAGCTGCTTGCCGCTCTGGATCACCTTGTCGACGATGGGGAGGAGATCCTTGATGTTCGAGATCTTCGAGTTGACGATGAGCACGTAGGCGTCTTCGAAGACGGCCTCCTGGCGCTCGGGGTCGGTGACGAAGTACTGCGACAGGTAGCCCTTGTCGAAGCGCATGCCCTCGGTGAGCTCGAGCTCGGTGCCGAAGGTGTTGGACTCCTCGACGGTGACGACGCCCTCCTTGCCGACCTTGTCGATCGCCTCGGCGATCAGCGCGCCGATGGTGGGGTCAGCGGCGGAGATCGAGGCCGTGGCCGCGATCTGCTCCTTGGTCTCGATGTCCTTCGCGTCGGCGAGCAGCTGAGCCGAGACGGCCGCAGCGGCCTTCTCGATGCCGCGCTTCAGCGAGATGGGGTCGGCGCCTGCGGCGACGTTGCGGAGGCCCTCACGGACGAGCGCCTGAGCGAGCACGGTGGCGGTGGTGGTTCCGTCGCCGGCGACGTCGTCGGTCTTCTTCGCGACCTCCTTGACGAGCTCCGCACCGATCTTCTCGAACGGGTCGTCGAGCTCGATCTCCTTCGCGATGGACACGCCGTCGTTCGTGATGGTGGGGGCGCCCCACTTCTTCTCGAGCACGACGTTGCGACCACGCGGGCCGAGCGTGACCTTAACCGCGTCGGCCAGGATGTTCAGGCCACGCTCGAGGCCACGACGGGCCTCTTCGTCAAAAGCAATGATCTTAGCCATGTGTGTTTTTCGTCCCTCCCGGACGTCATGAAGCAGAAGCTTTGGCACTCACGTGTCGCGAGTGCCAGTGACGATTCTGGCACTCGCCCGGTGAGAGTGCAAGTGACGTCGCGGGCGATCCGAGGAGGTGCGGTGCGCGGTGATCGCGACCCGCGCCTCCTCGGCCCGGTCGCCCTCAGGGCGTGTAGTCGGCGCCGAGCACGACGGTCACCGACGCGTTCGGGAACGCCGAGCTGACGGCCGTCGCCGTGACGCCGAGCGTCTGGGCGAGCCCGAGGGCGACCCCTTCGTCGGCGGCGTCGGCGTAGTAGACGGTCGAGGTCGTGGCCGAGGTGTCGCCCGCGTTGCCCTGGGTGGCGACGGTGTACCCGGCGGCCTCGAGGTCGGCGGAGGCGGCGGTCGCGAGACCCGCGGTCGACGTCCCGTTCAGCACCGCGATCGTGACGGAGGGGTCGACGTCGGCGGGGTCGGTCACGGGAGCCTCCGTCGGCGTCGCGGAGGCGGTGTCGTCGGGCGCCTCCGCCTCGGCCGTCTCGGTGGCGGTCGTCGTGGGGGCGTCGAACTGGATGCTGTCGTTCAGCACGCCCAGGGCGACGACACCGCCGCCCACCAGCACGCCCGTCGCGAGAGCGGCCCAGGCGAAGACGACCAGCCCACGGCCCCGCCTCGGGGTGGACCGGTGCGCGCCGACCCTCTGCAGATCGGCGGGCAGGTCGTCGAAACGGTCGCGGGGGAACTTCGGCATGTGCTGTCGGTCTTCTCTGGGTCGGCGGGCGTCGGTTCGGCGGGCGTCGGGCGCTCTGTCGGCGGGGCGGCGTGCAGCGGGGCGGCGGGTCGGCGGGTCAGCGGGTCGGCGGCCCGAACGATCGGGTCGTGCGGGCGAGCGAGCGAGCGTCGCGGAGTCGGAGCAGACGCCCCACGAGCATCGGCGCGTAGGCCAGTGCAGCCGGTCGGTCTATGAGCGAGTTGAGCAGCTGCTGGTACCGGGCCGTCGAGAGACCGAGATCGCGTCGGATCACGGCCTCCTTCTGGCGCGGGGACCCCGTGGTGGACTGCTCGAGGTCGAGGATCGCGCGGTCGCGCTCGGAGAGCCCGATGACCGTCCCGTCGTCGCCAGTCGCACCGCTGTCGCCCATCACCCGCCCTCTCGATCGTCGTCATCCTACGGGCGGCCACCTCCGGGCCGCCTCAGGCGCAGCCCTCCCGCCGGGTCAGGAGGGGAGCAGTCGCACTCGCGTGCCGTGAGCGTCACCGACGGCGAGGGCCCGGCCGTCGAGGGCGAGCGCGGCGAACCCGTCGCCCGGCGCGACGCCCTCCGGCACCTCCACCACGACGTCGTGCAGCAGGTCGCGCCGCTCGTACGACACCCAGGTGGCGCCGAGGGCGCGCACGGCGTCGACGAAGGCCTGGCGCCGGCGACCGGGCAGGTAGACGAGCGTGCCGGTCGAGACCACGACGAGCCGCGCGTCCGACGGGGCGGTCGCGGCCAGGGCGGCCAGCCCGTCGACGGCGTCGCCGCGGACGAGCCGAGGAGGCGCGCTCCGGGCGATCGCGACGGCCCGCCGCAGCAGATCCACCCGCTCCGACGGCCCGGGCGGCAGCGACGTCTCGAGCCACGAGACCGCCGCGGGGTCGGTGACGTCGACGGGCTCGAGGTCGAGACCGGCCCGCCAGACGATCTCGGGCAGCACGACCCGGCGAGGCCACTCGTCGTGCGGCAGCGGGGAGTCTCCGAGGTCGACGTCGAGCTCGACGACGACGTCGCTGTCGGCCGCGCCCCAGCGCGCCTGCTCGTCGCGGCCCGCGCCGCGGAGGTCGGCCCGGAACGCGTACCGGTCGGGGAACAGGCAGAGCCCCGCCGAGGCGCCGACCTCGAGCAGGGCCACCGGGCCCTCGAGCCTGGCCAGCGCGAGCGACACCGGCCCGAGGCGGCGGACGTCGTTGACCTGGGTCGTCCGACGGGCGAGCTCGGCGAGGAGGGCGTCGGGGTGGGCGAGCATCCACTCCCGGAGGCGCGGCCACGGTGCGAGGGGGGCGCCCAGCCAGCGCGACACGGCGAGCACGAGGGCGGGCTGGCGCCGCGCCTCCGGAGACCTCTCGATCAGCGCGAGCACGTCGGGGTCGTCGGCGATGCCGAGCGACCACTCGGCGTACAGAGGGGACTGCTCGCGGGCGGACGCGTCGGCGTGGCTGCGGAACCGGTCGGCGAGGAGCATGTCGTGATTCTAGGGAGGCCGGGACTGCGACGGGCCGGCGCCGGTGCCGCCCTGGAATGACTGTCGGGGGGACCGTGTTGAATGGGGAGTCCCGAGAACTGAGGAGTCACCCGTGTCGTACAAGGTCGAGAAGTCCGAAGAGCAGTGGCGAGCAGAACTCGGCCCCGAGCAGTACGCCGTGCTGCGCGAGGCCGCGACCGAGCGCCCGTGGACGGGCGAGCTGCTCGACGAGAGCCGCGCCGGCGTCTACGCCTGCGCCGCCTGCAACGCCGAGCTGTTCAAGAGCGGCACCAAGTTCGACAGCAACTGCGGCTGGCCGAGCTTCTACGAGTCGGTGAACCCCGAGGCCGTGCAGCTGATCGACGACGACAGCCTCGGCATGACCCGCACCGAGGTGCGGTGCGCGAACTGCGGTTCGCACCTGGGCCACGTCTTCCCCGACGGCTTCGGCACGCCGACCGGCGACCGCTACTGCATGAACTCCGTCTCGCTCAGCTTCCGCGAGGGCGACGACGCCTCCTCCACCGCCGAGTGACCCGGTGAGCACCGTCGCGGCTGCGGCCGCCCGGCGTCGATCGCGGTCGAAGGTCACCGACGACGCCCCCGATCACGAGCAGCTCGTCGCAGCCGTCGAGGCGGCGGCGACCGTCGCCGACCACTCGTCGATGCGCCCTTGGCGGCTCATCGAGCTGAGGGGCGACGACCGCCGACTGATCGGCCGGTCGCTGGCGGCGGCCGACGGCGCCGTGGGCAAGGACGCCGAGAAGCTCGAGCAGAAGTCGCTGCGGGCACCGCTGGTCGTCGCGGTGGTCTCGTCGCCGAAGCCCAGTCGCAAGGTGCCCGAATGGGAGCAGGAGAGCGTCGCCTCGGGTGTCGCCCACCTGCTGTCGCTCGTGCTCGACGACGAGGGCTGGGGCGTCTTCTGGCGATCCGGCACGCACACCCGGGCCCCCGAGGTCCAGGCGGCGCACGGTCTGACGGGCGACGAGAAGCTGCTGGGCTGGCTCTACGTCGGGGGTCGCGATCGGCCGCGCGACGCCGACAAGCCGCGCAAGCGCGTCGAGGTCGATCGGCATCTGAGCGGCCCGCCCCGCCCGTGACACGACGAGACCCCGGTGCCGAGGCACCGGGGTCTCGTGGTCTGCGACCCTAGGAGGTCACCAGGTCTTCTGGCTGGTGCCCACGAACGTGATCGGCAGCCAGAACGAGCCGGTCATGGCGACGATGCCGGCGAAGAAGATGATCGCGTTCGGCTCGCCCGACCCGAACGAGTAGGCGAACAGCGCGAAGCTGATCAGCAGCAGCACGATCGAACCGATGGCGGTCAGGATGTTGGTCATGGGGGCTCCTCGTGATCCGGGCCGGGCGACGGCCGACGCCGTCTCCCCCTACTTCACCACTGATGACCGCTCCTGCGCCAATCGCGGGCGGGAAGATGCACGGCGTGCGCCCATCCCGGGTCGCTCCCGACCTCGCCGCCGGGCTTGTAGGGTGGTGGAGTCAGCCGCCTTGGCGCAGTCCGGTAGCGCAGTGCTCTTGTAAAGCGAAGGTCGTCGGTTCGAATCCGACAGGCGGCTCCATCGAAGGCCCCGATCGTCCGCGATCGGGGCCTTCCGTCGTCCGCCGCGCCTCCATCCGGGGCCCTTCACCGGGGAATCCGAGACGCCTCGCGCCGAAAGGGGTACAGGGAGGAGGACAGACGCCCTGTCGCTCCCCCCAACGAGGGCGACCCGTCTTGGGGATGACGGCATCCGTCCCCCGAGCGCACACTGGACGCGCCCCGAGGAACCCGAAGAACCGCGGGGCGCTGTACCCCATCGAGCGATCGATGGGTCGCGCCAGATCCACCCCCCGATGCACCCGCTCGCCCTTCCGAAATCCCAAGGAAGGCACACCGCGACATGGTCACACGGACATACTCACGATCGCTGCCGATCGGCGCCACGATGATCGCCGGCGCACTCCTCGCGACGGCTCTCGTCGCGACGGGCACGCAGAGCGCCTCGGCCGCCACCGGTTCGATCATCGCGGGCAAGACGGCCACGGACGCGGCGGCCGCCTCGAAGACCCTGCTGAACGGGAACCTCGCGGGGTGGACGCAGAACTTCAAGGACGACTTCACGACCCCCATCGCCCAGGGCGAGTTCCCCGGTCCGTACGCGAAGCAGTGGATGAGCTACGACGGCTTCGGCGACACCTGGCAGATCGGTCGCTACGAGTCCGACATCCTCTCCGTGCGCGACGGGCTGCTCGACATGCACCTGCACACCGGCTCCGACGGCGTGCCGCGGGCCGCCGCACCCGTGCCCCTGATGAACGGCCAGTGGGGGGGCCAGACCTACGGGCGCTACAGCATCCGGATGAAGGCCGACGCCCTGCCCGGCTACGGCACCGCGTTCCTCCTCTGGGACGACGCCGAGACCTGGGCGAACGGCGAGATCAACTTCCCCGAAGGCAGCCTGGACGGCTCGACCAAGGCCTTCAACCACCAGCTCGGCACGCCGTGGAACAACGACCTGGCCGTCGACACGCACACGTCGTACACCGACTGGCACACATACACGATCGACTGGACGCCGAAGAAAATCAGCTACCTGCTCGACGGCATCGTCGTGGCGTCGACCACGACGAACATCCCCAAGACGCCCATGCACTGGGTGCTGCAGACCGCGACCAACGGCACGAAGCCGGACGCGAAGGTCGACGGCCACCTCCAGATCGACTGGGTCAGCCAGTACGCGTACACGCCCGGCAGCCCCGCCACCGTCAGCGTGCCGACCGCACCGGCCCGACCGACGCCGACCCCGACGCCTGCTCCGGCCCCGGCTCCCGCTCCGGCTCCTGCTCCTGCTCCCGCTCCTGCCCCGGCCCCTGCTCCCGCTCCGGCTCCGGCTCCTGCCCCGGCGCTGAAGACCCTGACCGCCCCCGTGCCGAAGATCGTCGGCAAGACCACCGTGGGCGCGACGCTCACCGCCCAGACCGGCACCTGGACGAGCGGCACCGCGCTGACCCACCAGTGGCTGCGCAACGGCACGGCCATCGCCGGGGCCGCACGAGCGAGCTACGTCACGACCGCGGCGGACGCCGGCAAGAAGATCACCCTCGTCGTGACGGGCAGGAAGACCGGATACACGACGGCGTCGAAGACCTCGGCGGCCGTGGCCGTCACGCCCGCTCCTCTGGCGAGTGCGACCCCCGCGGTGACGGGGACGCCGAAGGTCGGCGGCAAGATGGGCACGAAGACCGGCACCTGGACGGCGGGCACGTCGTTCTCGTACCAGTGGAAGAGCGACGGCAAGTCGATCTCACGGGCCACGGCGCCGACCTACGTGCCCACGGCCTCCGACGCGAACCGAGCGCTGACGGTCGTCGTCACCGGCACCAAGCCGGGGCACACCGCGGTCGCCCGCACCTCGAAGGCGGCGACGGTCGTCCCGTTGCGGCTCACCGCCCCGGCCCCCGCCATCTCGGGTTCGGCGAAGGCCGGCAGCACGCTCACCGCCAAGAAGGGCACCTGGACCGCGGGCACCGCAGTGACGCTGCAGTGGACGCGCGACGGCAAGGCGATCGCCGGCGCCACGGGCCTGACGTACCGCACCAGGGCGTCGGACGTCGGTCACGAGATCCGCGTCAAGTCGACGGGCTCGAAGGCCGGGTACTCGCCGGCGGCTCGGTGGTCGGCAGCTCTGGTCGTCCGCCGCTGAGGACTCAGCCCTGACGTGCGGCGTCCCGGCGGCCGTCCCGCGACCACCAGACGAGGTCGGCGACGCCCTGCGCGATGAGCAGCAGGGCGACGACCAGCACCACGTAGGCCACCGGCTCGACCGGGCGACCCGACGTCAGCGTGGCGATCTGGACGACGAGGCCGAAGACGCCGAGCGCCGCCTCGAGGACGGGAGGGAGGACGCTGCCCGTCTTGGTCAGGATCCAGAAGGGTCGGCGCGGGGTGCTCATGCGTCGAGGCTACCCCGGGGCGCGGGACCCCAGGAGGCGCGCGAGACTACCCTTGTGGGATGCGTGAGAAGACGGTCCGGGTCGACCCCGACGTACCGAACTGGCTGCTGACCAAGCAGGGTGGTCGCGTGCTGCCCGTCGTCACCGTCGTCTGCGCCCTGATCGTCGTCGCGAGCATCGTCGCGGCCCTGCTGGTCGGAGGCGGTTCGGTCACCGTCGTCACCGTCGTCGTGCTGCTCGCGGCGGCCGGGGCGATCGCCTGGGCCGTCGCCGACCTCGTCTGGTGGACGCGCGGCGGTCGTCGCGCCGTCGTCCGTCTGCCCCGCGACCCCCGCGGATGACGTCCGAACATGCCCCGATCGGCATGTCTGTGCCCCGGCAACCTGGCAACCGCTCAGAGACGGGAGCCGTAAACTCGTCAGGATGCATCGATTCGATGCCACGATCTCCCGGCCCTGATCGTCACTGCTCGTTCAGCCGCGCCGGCATACGCCTACCCAGACAATTCGACAGGGAGTTCCGGTGAACGGAAACGCCACGACCCGGCACAGCAACGCGGCGTTGCTGTCGGTCGCCAGCACGATGGCCGAACGGGTCACCACCTCCGAGAGCATCGACGAGAAGCTGCGACCCGTCCTCAAGCGCCTCCGCATGCCGACCGGTCTCCTCCAGCGCGTCGCCGGCGTGCACGAGCGCCGCAACTGGGGCCCCGAGCAGAGCTTCGACGTCGCGGCCATCGACGCGGGCAAGCGCGCCCTCGCCGAGGCCGGCGTCCGACCCGACCAGGTCGGACTGCTGATCAACACGTCCGTCACGCGCCCGCACCTCGAGCCGTCCGTCGCCGTCCGCCTGCACCACGGGCTCGGGCTCCCGTCATCGGCGACCAACTTCGACATCGCGAACGCCTGCCTCGGCTTCGTCAACGGCATGACCCTCGCCGCGCAGCTGATCGACGCCGGGCAGATCGACTACGCCGTGATCATCGACGGCGAGGACGCAGACGACGTCCAGGTCAACACGATCGACCGCCTGCTGACCGAGGGCTTCGACCGCGACGACTTCATGAGCGAGTTCGCGAGTCTCACCCTCGGCTCCGGCGCCGCCGCCGCGGTCATCGGCCGAGCCGACCTGCACCCCGAGGGCCACCGCATCCTCGGCGGTGTGACCCGCGCCGCGACCGAGAACTACGACCTCTGCGTCGGCAGCGTCGACGGCATGTTCACCGACGCCAAGGCTCTGCTCAAGCGCGGCATGGAGCTCGTCGTCTCGGCCTGGCGCGAGGCCAAGCCCGAGTGGAACTGGCAGGGCATGGACCGCTACGTCATGCACCAGGTCAGCGACGTGCACACCAACGCGTTCGTCAAGGCGGCCGGCATCGACCGCAAGCGCGTGCCGCTCACCTACCCCACCCTCGGCAACGTCGGCCCCGCGTCGATCCCGATCACGCTCGTGGAGGAGTCCAAGACCCTGTCGCGCGGCGACCGGGTGCTGCTGATGGGAGTGGGCTCGGGCATCAACACCGCGATGATGGAGCTCGCCTGGTGAGTCGCCTCCCCCGCGCCGCACGGTCGACCGCACCGGCCCTGCTGCCGCCCGACGGGCTCGCAGGGCTCGACCCCGCGTGGTCGCGTCTCATCGACGTGCCGTACGGACTCGGCTCGCACCGCGCCTCCCGACGCTGGCACGTGCTCGACAACGCCGAGGCGCTGGCCCGGCTCGACGTCGAGCCGGTCGGCACCATCCTGTGCGTGCACGGCAACCCGACCTGGTCGTACCTCTGGCGCGAGCTCGTCGCGGCCACCGTCGAGACGGCCTCCGCCGGCGGACCGGCCTGGCGGGTCGTCGCCGTCGACCAGCTCGACATGGGCTTCTCCGAACGCACCGGTTCGCCGCACACCCTCGCGCGCCGCGTCTCCGATCTGGGCGACCTCACCGAGGCGCTCGGCGTCGAGGGCCCCGTCGTCACGCTCGGTCACGACTGGGGCGGCGTCGTCTCGATGGGCTGGGCCGTGGACCACCCCGAGATGCTGGCCGGTGTGATGCTGCTCAACACGGCGATCCACCAGCCGCGCGGCGTCCCGATCCCCGCTCCGCTCCGACTCGCACTCGCCCGGGGCGTGCTCGGGCGCGCGACGGTCGGCACGACGGCGTTCGTCGACGTGACGCTCGCCCTCGGTCACCCGCCGCTGCCGGCCGAGGTGAAGCAGGCCTATCGCGCCCCGTACCGCACCGCGGCCCGTCGCGGCGGCATCGGCGCCTTCGTGGCCGACATCCCGGTCGACGCCGACCACGAGAGCGCACCCGAGCTGAACCGCATCGCCGAGGCGCTGCGCGAGGTGCCGGTGCCGGCGCTCATGCTGTGGGGGCCCCTCGACCCGATCTTCGGCGACCGCTACCTCGACGATCTCATCGAGCGTCTGCCGCACGCCGACGTGCACCGCTTCGAGGGCGCCGGTCACCTGCTCGCCGAGGACGTCGACTACGCCGCGGCCGTGCTCACCTGGCTGGGCGACCGGCTCCCCGACGGCTCGCCACCCGCCGAGCCCACCGTCGACGGCGCCGTCGCGGGGGCCGAGACTCCCGGCGACCCGTCGACCCCGGCAGGCCCCGGGCGGCTCGACGGCGCCGGCGCGACCGGTGCCGCTGCGGCCAGGAAGGCCGTCGAAGCGGGGGCCGACGAGGCCACGGCCGCCGCTGCGGCGGCATCCGCCGAGCACGTCGCAGAAGAGGCGCGGGTCGACTCCTCTCAAGACCGCCCGCTCTGGTCGTACCTCGACGCTCTGGCCGACAGCTCCGACACCGCACTTATCGAGATGGTGCCCGCCGGGTCGGACGGCCCCCGGTCCGTCAGCTGGCGGCTGCTCTCCCGCCGGGTCCGCGAGATCGCCCTCGGGCTCCGCAAGCACGGCGTCCGCCCCGGCGACCGCGTCTCGCTGCTCGTGCAGCCCGGTGCCGACCTCACCGCGGTGCTCTACGCCTGCCTCCGTCTCGGGGCCGTGGTGGTCGTCGCCGACGCCGGTCTCGGGGTCCGCGGGCTGACCCGCGCCGTCCGCGGGGCGTGGCCCGACCACGTGATCGGGCAGCTGCCCGGTCTCACGGCCGCGCGAGCCCTCGGCTGGCCCGGTCGCGTGATCTCGACCACGCGCCTCCCGGGGGTCACGAGACGCGCCCTCGGCGTCGAGACGTCGCTGCCCGAGATCGCCGCGCTCGGTCGTCGCGCGCACGAGGCCCTCGCCGAGCTGCCCGAGTCGCCCACCGGCGACGCCGAGGCCGCCATCCTCTTCACCTCGGGCTCGACCGGCCCCGCCAAGGGCGTCGTCTACCGCCACCGGCAGCTGACCGCGCTGCGCGACGCCCTCGCCGCCCAGTACGGCGTCGGGCCGGGTACCGGGCTCGTCGCCGGCTTCGCGCCGTTCGCCCTGCTCGGACCCGCCCTCGGGGCGACGAGCGTGACACCCGACATGGACGTCACGAAGCCCCGCACCCTGACGGCGCGCGCCGTGGCCGCCGCGACGGCCGCCGTCGACGCGACCGTGGTGTTCCTCTCCCCCGCCGCGCTGACCAACGTGGTCGCCACCTCCGGCGAGCTGACCGCCGCCGACCGCACGGCGCTGGCCGGTGTCGAGACGTTCCTGTCGGCGGGTGCGCCCGTGTCGGAGTCGCTGCTCGCCGCCGCCGGCGACCTGATGCCCGGCGCGACCCCGCACACCCCCTACGGCATGACCGAGGGGCTGCTGCTGACCGACATCACGCTCGAGGGGGTCCGTGCGGCGACCGCCGACCGCGCCGCGCGCCTGGCCGACGGCGCCACCGACGCCGGCGGTGTCTGCGTGGGGCTGCCCGGCGCGACCACGACGGTGCGGATCGCCGCTCTCGACGAGGCGGGCCGCGCCTCCTCGGCACTGATCGCCGAGCCCGGCGTCACCGGCGAGATCGTCGTCTCGGCCGCGCACGTCGAAGACCATTACGACCGGCTCTGGCTGACGCACCGCGCCAGCCGTCGCGGGTCGACCACGACGAGCCGCTGGCACCGCACCGGCGACGTCGGCCACCTCGACGAGCAGGGCCGCCTCTGGGTCGAGGGGCGACTGCCGCACGTGATCACGACGGCGAGCGGCGTGCTGACCCCGGTCGCGTCCGAGCAGGCGGCGGAGGCACGGGCCGGCATCGCCCGCGCGGCCGTCGTCGGCGTCGGCCCGGCCGGCACCCAGCAGGTGGTGGTGGTCGCCGAGACCGTGCCGCCCGCACGCCGTGCCGGTCTCGCGTCGGCCGCACTCGCCGCCGAGGTCCGCCACGCCGTCGGCGCGGCCTCGGGTCGACCCGTCGCCGCCGTCCTCGTCGTGCCGGCGCTGCCGACCGACGTGCGTCACAACAGCAAGATCGACCGCTCACGCCTCGCCGCCTGGGCGACGTCGGTGCTCTCGGGCGACAGGATGCGCCGCCCGTGAAGGTGCTGGTCGCCTCAGCCGGGCGAACCCGGGCGGGTTCGGCTGAGACGGGCGCGTGGATGCGCCCGTTCGCGCCGAACGCGCCCGCCTCCGCCGCCGGCACGCCTCTCCCGAGCGACGGACGCCGCCCGTGAGGGTCCTCGTCACCGGGGCCAGCGGGCTGCTCGGCGGCGCCGTCGCCCGTGCGATCGCCGCGGCCGGGCACGAGGTCACGACGTTCCAGCGTCGGCCGTCCGGTGTGACCGGGGTCCGCGACGCGCTCGGCTCGATGACCGACCCGGCAGCCGTCGCCGCCGCCGTCGAGGGGCAGGAGGCGGTGGTCCATCTGGCCGCGAAGGTCTCGCTGGCCGGCGCACCCGCCGAGTTCGAGGCCGTCAACGTCGGCGGCACGCGGTCGCTGATCGCGGCGATGCGCGCCTCCTCGGTGCACCGCCTCGTGTTCGTCTCGTCGCCGTCGGTCGCGCACGCCGGCTCGTCCATCGTCGGAGACGACGCCGCTCCCGCCTCGCCGAGCCGGGCCCGCGGCCACTACGCCCGCACGAAAGCGGCGGCCGAGCTCGTGGCGCTGCAGGCGGCGGGCGACGATCTGCGCGTCGTGGCCGTCCGCCCGCACCTGGTCTGGGGGCCCGGCGACACCCAGCTCGTCGCCCGCATCGTCGATCGCGCGCGCTCGGATCGACTGCCGCTGCTCGGCCACGGGGCGGCGCTGATCGACTCGATCTACGTCGACAACGCGGCGTCCGGCATCGCCGCGGCGCTCGAGCGGGTCGACGCCGTCAGCGGCGGGGCGTACGTGCTCACCAACGGCGAGCCACGCACGGTGGCCGACCTGATGGCGGGGATCTGTCTGGCGGCCGGTGTCCCGGCACCGCGCCTCCGGGTTCCGGCGGGGGTGGCACGGGGCGCCGGGTCGCTCGTCGAACGGGTCTGGGCCGTGCGCCCGGGAGCCGACGAGCCCCCGATGACCCGGTTCCTGGCCGAGCAGCTCTCGACCGCGCACTGGTTCGACCAGCGGCGCACGCAGCACGACCTGCAGTGGACGCCCGCCGTCGGGGTCGACGAGGGCCTGCGGCGACTCGCGGCCTGGTACGCCGCCGGGCAGCCCGCGGTCTGACCTGCGGGGCTCGCACCGGGGCTGTGCGGCGCGCCTGAGCCTCGGGCTGTTCGGCGGGTTCCCGT
This sequence comes from Frigoribacterium sp. CFBP9029, assembly GCF_034045305.1. Lineage (NCBI taxonomy): Bacteria > Bacillati > Actinomycetota > Actinomycetes > Micrococcales > Microbacteriaceae > Frigoribacterium > Frigoribacterium sp. CFBP9029. The sequence goes on along the minus strand of NZ_JAXCWB010000003.1, from coordinate 340,531 downwards.
CATCGGCGGCGGGTCAGCGCTGACCCGCCGCCGATGACACGGACCCGCCGCACCACGCTCAGATGACCCACCGCACCACGCTCAGATGACCGCGTCGCTCCACGGGTCGGGGTTGCCGAACCGGTGCGCCGTGATCGCGACGGCCTGCTCGCGGAGGAACGGCAGCAGCTCGAGCCGCCCCGTCGGCGTCACCGAGGCGTCGAACACGGCCACCGACGGGTCCCCGCCGAGAGCCGACGACAGAGCCGAGGAGGCGCGGGTCGGGTCTCCCGCAGCCGTCACCAACCGCACGCGCTCGGTGCGCAGACCCCCCGCGCGCACCCTCTCGAGCCAGGCAGTGTCGTCCTCGTGCGTGACGGAGCCCGCCGAGAGGCCCAGCGCCGAGACGAGCGCCGTCGGCAGCTCGATCGCCGACGACACGGTGACCGGGGCGCCCGACCGGAGCCCGGCCAGCAGCACCCGCACGACGGCCGCGGGGTCGGCGCCGTCGGCCGCCCGCACCGTGACCGGCAGGGGCCGGTAGCGCAGCAGGTCGCGCTCGAGTCCGAGCCGGCTGACGTCGCGGGCGACGCCGAACTCGGTCGCCCAGAAGTGCTCGTCGGAGGCGGCGGCGGCACGCAGGTCGTCGTGCGCCGACGCGCTCGACGCCCCGAGCAGCGGCGTCGACGCCTCGACGGCGGCCAGGACGGCCGAACCTGGGCGCGCCTCCTGGGCTTCGACGAGCGGGGTCGGCCGCCACGAGCCGAGGTGGACGAGGTAGTTGGGTCCGCCGGCCTTGGCGCCGGCGCCGACGGACGACTTCTTCCAGCCGCCGAACGGCTGGCGGCGCACGACGGCACCGGTGATGCCCCGGTTGACGTAGAGGTTGCCGGCCTCGACGGCGTCGAGCCAGATCTCGAGCTCGGCGGGATCGAGGGTGTGCAGACCCGCCGTCAGACCGTAGTCGGTGGCGTTCTGCAGCCGGATCGCCTCGTCGAGGGTGGCGGCGGCCATGATGCCGAGCACAGGCCCGAAGTACTCCGTCAGGTGGAACTCGCTGCCGGCCGCGACACCCGAACGGACGCCGGGCGACCAGAGCCGACCCGTCTCGTCGAGCTGCTTCGGCTCGACCAGCCACGACTCGCCCGCCCCGAGCGTCGTCAGCGCCCGCTCGAGCTTGCCGTGCGCGGGCTCGACGATCGGGCCCATCTGCGTGGTCGGGTCGGACGGCAGCCCCACCCGCATCGTCGACGCGGCGTCGACGAGCTGACGACGGAACCGCTCGGAGGTGGCGACCGAGCCGACCAGGATCACGAGACTCGCCGCCGAGCACTTCTGCCCCGCGTGACCGAACGCCGACTTGATCACGTCGGAGGCCGCGAGGTCGAGGTCGGCGCTCGGGGTGACGATGATCGAGTTCTTGCCGCTGGTCTCGGCGAGCAGGGGCAGGTCGGTGCGCCAGCTGGTGAACAGCGCGGCCGTCTCGAAGGCCCCCGTGAGGATGACGCGGTCGACCGACGGGTGCGACACGAGGTGCCGCCCGAGGTCGCCCTCGTCGACGTCGACCAGGGTGAGCACGTCTCGCGGCACGCCGGCGTCCCAGAGGGCCTGCACCATGACCGCGCCGCAGCGCTTGGCCTGACCGGCCGGTTTGACGACGACGCTGCTGCCCGCGGCGAGCGCGGCGAGGGTCGAGCCGGCGGGGATCGCGACGGGGAAGTTCCACGGCGGGGTGACGAGCGTGAGGCGTTCGGGCACGAACTCGGCGCCGTCGACGGAGTCGAGCTCCTCGGCGAGGTGGGCGTACCAGTTGGCGAAGTCGATCGCCTCGCTGACCTCGACGTCGCCCTCGGCGATGGTCTTGCCGGTCTCGCTCGCCGCGACCTCCATCAGGTCGGCCCGCCGGGCGGAGAGCATCGCGGCGGCGTCGCGGAGGACGACGGCCCGACCCGCGCCTCCTCGTGCCGCCCAGTCGGCGGATGCGGCGACCGCGGTGTCGAGCAGGGCGTCGAGCGTCGCCTCGTCGGTGACCCGGGCGGCCTCGATCAGGTCGACGCCGAGCGTCGAGTCGGCCGAGCGGGCGGCGATGCCGCGACCCCAGCTGCGGTTCGCGGCGAGCGCGGGGTCGGTGTCGGGCTCGTTCTCGAAGCCGCCGCCGGCCGGGCGCGGCTCGAGGGCCTGCGCGGGGTCGAGTCGGCTCTGCACCCGGTGCGGAGCGGGCACGACGCCGTCGACGGCCGCCAGCGAGGCGAGGAACCGCCCCTTCTCGCGCTCGAACATGGCCTCGTTCGAGGCGAGCTCGAAGACGGCCGACATGAAGTTCTCGCTCGACGCGTTCTCTTCGAGGCGGCGGATGAGATAGCTGATGGCGACGTCGAACTCGCGGGGGTGCACGACCGGCGTGTAGAGCAGCAGCCCGCCGACGTCGGCCTTGACGAGCTCGGCCTGACCCTCGGCCATGCCGAGCAGCATCTCGAACTCGATGCGGTCGCCGACCCCGCGGGCCTCGGCGAGCAGGTGCGCGAAGGCGATGTCGAAGAGGTTGTGACCGGCGACGCCGATCCGCACGGCGCGGGTGCGCTCGGGGGTGAGCGCCCAGGTCAGCACCCTCTTGTAGTTCGTGTCGCTGTCCTGCTTCGTGCCGTATGTGGCGAGGGGCCACTCGTGGACGGTGGCGTCGACGGTCTCCATGGCGAGGTTCGCGCCCTTGACCACGCGCACCTTGATGGCCGCGCCGCCCGCGTCGACCCGGTCGGTCGCCCACTCGGTGAGCCCCTGCAGGGCGCCGAGCGCGTCGGGCAGATAGGTCTGCAGCACGATGCCGGCCTCGAGGTCGCGGAGCTGCGGCTGGTCGAGGAGGCGCGTGAAGACCGCGATCGTCAGGTCGAGGTCGCGGTACTCCTCCATGTCGAGGTTGATGAACTTCGGCTCGCGAGAGCGGGCGGCCAGTTCGTAGAGCGGGGTCAGCTTCTCGACGACGCGCTCGACGGTCTCGTCGAAGGCCCACATCGAGAGCTGGCTGACGATCGACGAGACCTTGATCGACACGTAGTCGACGTCGTCGCGGGCGAGCAGCGCCCGGGTGCCGGCGAGCCGGTGCTCGGCCTCGGCGTCGCCGAGCACGGCCTCGCCGAGCAGATTGAGGTTCAGCCGCGTGCGGTCCTGCTTGATCGAGGCGATCGCCTTGCCGAGCCGGGCGGGGCGGGCGTCGGCGACGAGGTGCCCGACCATGCCGCGGAGCACGCGGCGGGCGATCGGCACGACGACGCCGGGCAGCACGGGCGCCATGACGCCGCCGAGGCGGACGGCGCTGCGCATGTGCCACGGCAGGAACGACGGAGCCTGCTTGGCGAGGGTCGCCAGGTTGCGGGCGGCGACGCCGAGGTCTTCGGGGCGGACGACGCGATCGACGAAGCCGATCGTGAAGGCGAGACCCGATTCGTCTTTCAGCACCTGTGCGAGCAGATGGGCCGAGCCGGTGCTCGGGGCCGCGGAGGCCTCGTGCGCCCAGCGGCGTGCGAGGGCGACGGCGTCGTCGCCGATGCCGACGGGCAGGAGCTGTTCAGCGGTGGACGGCCCCGCCGTCTCGTCGAAGGTGGTCATGGGATGAATGTAGAGCGGAACTTGCCACGCGGCAAGGTTTGACATCTGCTCGTAACACGAGGCCGTCTGCACGGCTGTCCGCCGGCCGTCGGTCGATGTCCGGTCGATGTCCACAGCTGACGGAATATCACTGGCGGTGAGGGGCGGACCGCGCTACCTTGAGCGCGTCCGGGGCCGCTCCCCGGAAACCGGCAGCGAGCGGAGAACGGATCGACGATGGCCATGATCGAAGCACGGGGCCTCACCAAGACCTACCGGTCGAAGTCCGGTCCCGTCCACGCCCTGAACGGGCTCGACCTCACCGTGCCCGAGGGCACCGTGAAGGCGCTGCTCGGGCCGAACGGCGCCGGCAAGACGACGGTCGTCAAGATGCTCACCACGCTCGAGCGCCCCGACACGGGCACCGCGACCATCGCCGGTCTCGACGTCGTCGCCGACGCGCAGGCCGTGCGGCGCTCGATCGGTGTCTCGGGCCAGTACGCCGCAGTCGACGAGAACCTCACGGGCTTCGAGAACCTCGACATGATCGGGCGGCTCTACCACCTCGGCGCGAAGGTCTCCCGCGAGCGCGCTCGCGAGCTCATCGACGTGTTCGACCTCTCCGCCGCCGGCGATCGACCGGTCAAGGGCTTCTCCGGCGGCATGCGCCGTCGCATCGACCTCGCCGGCGCCCTCGTCACGAACCCGCGCGTGCTCTTCCTGGACGAGCCCACGACAGGGCTCGACCCGCGCAGCCGGCTGGCCCTCTGGGACATCATCACCAGCCTGGTCGACGGCGGCACGACGGTGCTGCTCACCACGCAGTACCTCGAGGAGGCCGACCGCCTCGCCGACGACATCTCGGTGATCGACGGCGGCGCCGTCATCGCCGAGGGCACGTCCGATCAGCTCAAGGCCCAGGTGGGCGGTCATCGACTCGTCGTGGCGCTGGTCGACGAGACCCGATCGGCCCAGGCCGTCGAGGTCCTCCGCCGGCACGGCGACAACGAGCCGACGATCGACGCCGACGGCCGTCAGCTCGAGGTCGCCGTCACCGACGGGCCGACCGCGCTGCAACGCACCCTCGCCGACCTCGGCGCGGCCGGCATCGAGCTGCACGACGCCGGCATGCGGCGCCCCACCCTCGACGACGTCTTCCTGCAGCTGACCGGCCACCGCACCGGCGCCGACGACGACGCCGCCGGCACCGACGCACCGAGCGAGAAGAAGGCCCGCGCATGACCACCACGACCGCGCTCGCGCAGACCCTCGAGCCCGCCACCGACACGGGTCTCTCGACCTGGGCGTCCGACGGCTGGGCCGTCACCAAGCGCAACCTGATCAAGGTGCGTCGCTCGCCCGACATGCTGATCTTCGCCGTGCTGCAGCCCATCATGTTCGTCCTGCTGTTCAGTCAGGTCTACGGCGGAGCGATCGCCGTCGAGGGCACCGACTACACGCAGTTCCTGATGGCGGGCATCTTCGCGCAGACCGTCGTGTTCGGCTCGACGTTCTCGGGGGCCGCCATGGCGCAAGACCTGAAAGAGGGGATCATCGACCGGTTCCGCACCCTGCCGATGAGCCCCTCGGCCGTGTTGATCGGCCGCACCAACAGCGACCTCGCGCTCAACACGATCTCGATGGTCATCATGATGCTGACCGGTCTCGCCGTCGGGTGGCGGGTGAACGCCTCGCCGGCGTCGTTCCTCGGCGGCGTCGCCCTGCTGCTGCTCTTCAGCTACTCGTTCAGCTGGGTCATGGCCCTGCTCGGCATGAGCGTGAAGACCCCCGAGACGATCAACAACGCCTCGTTCATGATCCTCTTCCCGCTCACGTTCGTCTCGAACGCGTTCGTGCCGAGCGACACCCTGCCGACGGTCCTCCGGGTCTTCGCCGAGTGGAACCCGGTCTCGTCGCTCGTGCAGGCGGCGCGCACGTCGTTCGGCAACCTCGGCGACACCCCCGTGCCCGACATCTGGACGATGCAGCACCCCTACGCGACCGTGCTGATCGGCATCACCGTGATGCTCGTGGTGTTCGTGCCCCTCTGCATCCGCAAGTTCCAGCGCATCAGCGCGAAGTGACCCGGGGCGACGACGGGGGGCGGGTCGGTCACCGCCGGCGCCGCGCCTCCTCGCGGACCGCCTCGTCGAGCTCCGACGTCGGAACGGTCAGCACGCTGCCGATCACGAGCCGCATCAGGTCGGCGACGTGCACGGCGTCGCGTTCGTAGAGCCACTGCAGCTGCAGGCCGTCCTGGACGGCGAGCACGACCCGCGCCGCCGCGGTCGCCGTGTAGCCGGGCCGCAGCCAGCCGCGGTCGGCGGCCACCGAGAGGTACGCCGTCGTCGAGCGGATGATGCGGTCGTAGTAGTCGCGGTAGTACTCGTGCGCCGGGTGCTCGCTCGAGACGGCCTCGGCCGACGCCGTGATGAACAGCGAGATGACGACCGGCACGTCGACGTTGTACTCGGCCAGCTCGACGAGCTCGTCGACCCGCATGCCGCCGTCGTCGTCGAAGTGCCGCCGCAGGCGCTCGTCACGCCGACGCAGCACCGCCATCAGCAGTTCGTCCTTCGTCGGGAAGTAGTGCATCAGCGACTGGTGCGACACCCCGCACTGCCGCGCGATCTCCCGCAGCGACGCCCCGTGGAACCCCACCTGGCCGAAGACGGGCAGCGCGGCGTCGAGGATCGCCTCGCGCTTGGCGATGCCCTTGCGGTAGCGACCCGGCTCGCGGACATCCGCCACCGCGGGGCCGGCCGCGGGGCTGGCCGCGGGGCTGGCCGCGGGGCCGACCTCCGGGCCCGCCGCGGGATCGACCGCGGGTTCGGAACCCGGGTCGGCGGAGGGGGCGGGGGCGGAGGCGTCCATCGGGGCCAGCCTAAATCGTCGTCCGGCCGTGTGACACCGGGCGGGTGCACCCGCCCGCACCGGCATAGAGTCGAGCGATGCCCTGGTCGCTGCTGACGGTCCCCGCCTTCCGGGCCCTGTGGCTCGGTCGTCTCGTGTCGTGGACGGGCAGCGGATTCGCCCCCATCGCGATCGTCTTCGCGGCGATCGACCTGGGGGCCGACCCCGTCGACCTCGGCCTCGTCGTGGCGGCGCGATCGGTGCCGAACATCGCGCTGCTGCTCTTCGGCGGAGCCCTCGCCGATCGACTCTCGAAGCGCCTCGTCGCCGTCGTCTCGTCGTTCGTCTCGGCCGGCTCCCTGCTGATCGCGGCCCTCCTGATGCTCACCGAGACCGAGACCCTGACCACCCTCGCCGTGATCGGGGCCGTCAACGGCGCCTCCGCCGCCTTCTTCGGCCCGGCCACCGGCGCACTCGTGCGAGACACGGTGCGCGACGCACGGATCGGCGACGCGACCGTGCTCATGCGGGTCGGCACCAACGTCGGGCTCGTCGTCGGCCTCGCGGTCGGCGGCGCCGTGGTCGCCACCCTCGGCTCGGGTCTCGCCCTGGCGCTCGGCGGTGCGGTCTTCGCGGTGGCGGGCGTCGTGTTCGTGGGGCTGCCGGCCGACTCGGCCCGCGCCTCCGGGGGGACGACCGTCCTGGCCGATCTCGGCAGCGGACTCGGATTCGTCTGGCGCACCCGGTGGCTCGGCGCCGCCGCGGCGCTCGCGTTCGTGTTCCAGTTCGCCTTCGGGGGCGGGATCCACGTTCTCGGCCCCATCGTCGCCGACGACGCCTTCGGGCGCCTGCTCTGGGGATTCGCCGGCGCCGTGCAGACCCTCGGGCTGATCGTCGGAGCGTTCTGGGCCGGCTCGCTGCGCGGCCGGGTGCGGCTGTGGGCCGCCTGCCTCGGCGCGGGGGCGCTCGCGATCCCCCTGGTGCTGCTCGCCTTGACGATCACCACCGACCCGGTCGCCTTCGACCCGCTGCACTGGTTCTTCTGGATCAGCGTCGGGCTCTTCGTCGCGAGCATCGGACTCGAGGTGTTCACCGTGCCGCTCGACATCGCGGTGCAGCGGCAGGTGCCGGGCCTCTACCGCGGGCGGGTGATCTCGGCCGTGACGGTCGCGTCGCTGGCGGGGATGCCGGTCGGCGAGATCGCGGTCGGTCCGCTCGCCGAGCTGGTCGGCACGTCGACCGCGCTGATCACCCTGGCCGTGCTGGTCGTCACCGTCGCGACGGCCGTGGCGGTGCACCCCCGCGTGCACCGCGTCGACGCCCCGGAGGCGCGGGTCGCCTGACCGCGCACCCCCGGGAGGCGCGGGTCAGCTGTAGTCGCCGCGCTCGATGGCCTCGGCGTACTTGCGCACGTCCGGGCCGGGCTCGTAGTCGATGAAGCGGTCCTTGACCGCGTCGTTGATCGCCTTGTACGACTCCTCCCACGACTCGCCCGAGTGAGCGGCCGCGGCATCGCGGACGGCCTCCTGCAGGACGCGGTCGGAGTCGGTCAGGATCTTGTCGCGCGCTTCGTCGTTCCAGCGCACATCGGTCAGGTCGGCCATGCTGTCTCCTTGGGTCGAGGGTGTCGCGGGTGAGGGGTGGGGCTACTTCTTCTTACTCAGGGCGGACTCCTTGTGGGCCGCCTTCGAGCCGCTCTTGTCGCTCTCGACGACGAAGTAGGGCTCGTCGTCGGAGGCCTTGAACTTCTGCCCGTCGAGCTGGAACTCCTCGACGCGCTTTTCCACGACCGTGCCGTGGGTCTCGCCCTGCGGGGTGTTCCAGGTGACGTGGTCTCCCTTGCTGAACGTCATCGCGCCTCCTTCGTCTGCGCCGGCCGTCATCGGCCGGTCGTCGATGCGATCGTGGCGTGGACGCTACGCCGCGGAGGCCCGCAGGCCGCTCAGCCCGGAGGGGTAGGGGTTCCGAGGGCGGTCCTGTACCCCGCGCGCGTACCCCACGCCGGGTCCGGACGGTGCGAGGCGGGGGCGTCGGGGCGGTGGAGGCTCAGGGGCTGCGTCTGGGGCTGCGGCTCAGCGGCTGCGGCTCGACGGCTCCGGCCCAGCGACCGAGGCTCAGCGGCCGCGTCGGGGCCGGCTGCGCCCGGTGCCGCGCTGCGGTCCGCGGCCCTGCGGCGGCGTCCGTTTCGGCTTGGCGCCGCGAGGGTCGGGAGCCGACCCCTTCTTGGCCGGGGCCGCTTGCTCGGGCTCGTCGCGCCTCCTCGACCGGCTGCTGCGCGCCGTGCGCCCGCGGACGACGCCGATGAAGTCGTCGGTGTCGTCGTCGCTGCGGTCGACGAGCCAGACCAGCGCGACGACGGTGGGCTCGAGATCCGAGACGAAGCGGTAGGTCAGGCCGCTGCGCGAGTACAGCCGCGCGATCGACTGCGGCACGACCGCGACGCCGGCGCCGGTCGCCGCGACGTCGACCGCCTGGGCGTCGGTCAGCGTCGGATCGAGGTCGTGACGGGTCTCGCCCTCGAGGTCGGCGGCGGTCAGCTCGTGCTCGATGCCGAGCGCGGCGAGCGGGTGGTCTTTGGAGACGACGGCGACCGCGCGCTCGTCGTAGAGACGGATGACCGAGTGGTCGTCGTCGGTGGCGAGGGGCAGCCGCGCGAGCAGCATGTCGACGGCGGCGTCGCCGTGCAGGGCGTCGAGGGCGCTCGAGGCGTCGATCTCGACGACGTCGAGGGGCAGGTCGGCCCGGCGCTCCTCCCACAGGCGCGACCACTTCGACAGCGTGACGCCGGGGACGAACCCGATGCGGAAGGAGGCGCGGGTCGGCTCGGTCGTCATCGCCCCAGGGTACCGGGGTGCGCGCTCGTGCCGACCCGCGCCTCCCGGTACCCTTGCGGCATGACTCAGAAGACCCCGCAGACGCTCAAGCCCTTCACTGCCGCGAAGAAGCTCGGGGTGCACCTGCCGGCCACGCCCGAGTCGTTCCAGAACACGCCCGTCACCCGCGAGGAGTTCGCCGAGCTCACCGCGAACCCGCCCGAGTGGCTGGCCGAGCTGCGCCGCACCGGCCCGCACCCCCGCCCCGTCGTCGCGCAGAAGCTCGGCGTCACGATCTCGGGTCTCGCGCGCGCCGGCGTCGACGACGCGCTCACCACCGACGAGATCCACGACCTGCTGAAGGAGATGCCCGCCTGGCTGGTCACCGAGCGCGCGAACCTGGCCGAGGTGCGCGAGGAGGAGCAGCGCGTGAAAGACCGCGACGCCGGTCGCGCGCTGCTCCGCGCCGAGCGCGAGCGGGCCGAGGGCGCCGACCAGGCCTGACCTCGACGGGCCGCGGCCCCCGCGACCCGCGTAGCTTCTGACGCATGTCTTTCAACGACGATGCGCGCATCGACAGCAGCAAGGTCCGGCGGCGCGGGCGGGGTCGCACCACCGGCATCGCGGCCGGCGGGACGGGCGTCGTGGCGATCATCGTCGTCGCCCTGATCAACCAGTTCACCGGGGTGAACCTCAGCGGGCTGCTCGACGGCACGTCGACCGGCTCGGGTTCGCCCGATCAGATCGCGGCGGCTCCGCTCGAGGGCTGCGAGACGGGCGCCGACGCCAACGCGAGCATCGACTGCCGCATGGCCGGCGCGGCGGACTCGCTCGACACGTACTGGTCGACGGAGGCCGCGCAGCTGGGCGTCGGTGACTACGTCACACCCGACTTCTTCCTGTTCACGGCGGCCGTCGACACCGGCTGCGGCAGCGCGACGAGCGCCACCGGCCCGTTCTACTGCCCGCCCGACCAGGCGCTCTACGTCGACACCGACTTCTTCGACCAGCTGCGCGAGCAGTACGGGGCGAGCGCCGGTCCGCTCGCGCAGATGTACGTCGTCGGGCACGAGTGGGGCCACCACATCCAGCAGCTGACCGGCGCTTTCGACCGCGCCGACCGCAGTGCGACGGGGCCCGGCTCGGATACCATCCGCCTCGAGGTGCAGGCCGACTGCTACGCGGGGGCCTGGGTCGGCGCGGCGACGACGGTCGCGGACGACGCCGGCACGACGTTCCTCGAACCGGTGACCGACGCGCAGATCGCCGACGCGCTCGACGCCGCGGCGGCGGTGGGCGACGACCGCATCCAGGAGGCGTCGGGCGGCCGCGTCGACTCCGACACCTGGACCCACGGCTCGGCCGAGCAGCGCCAGAGGTGGTTCGACACGGGTCGCGCCGGCGGCGCGGGGGCCTGCGACACGTTCGCCGTGCCGACCGAGCGGCTCTAGCGGGACCCGTCGGAGTGGTGAGCGGACCCGGCGGCCCGCACCGCGCCTCCTCGGAGTGGTGAGCCCCGCCCCGTCGGAGTGGTGAGCCGACCCGGCGGCCCGCACCGCGCCTCCTCGGCTGCTCGCCTGACGACCTCGACGGCCCGACGACCTCGGATGGGGGCGTGCGCACCGCCGCGAGGAGGCGCACAATCAGGCAACGCCACAAGGAGGTCGGTCATGAGTCGCACCGGAAGAGCCGTCGAGTTCGAACGCTACGGAGACGTCGACGAGCTGCACTTCGTCACCCAGGAGCTGCCCGTCCCCGCCGACGACGAGGTCGTCGTCGAGGTCGTCTGCGCCGGCCTGAACCACATCGAGAACTTCATCCGCAAGGGCGACTTCACCGACCGGCTGCCGCTCGAGTTCCCGGCCCGTCAGGGGTCGTGCTTCGCCGGCATCGTCAAGAAGCGCGGCTCGGCGGTTCGCGACTTCTCGGTCGGGGCCGAGGTGATCGGTCACGCGATCGAGGGCGGAGCGCACGCCACCTACGTGACCGTCCCCGCCTCGTCGATCGTGAAGAAGCCGTCGAACGTCGGATGGGAGGTCGCCGGCGGGCTCTATCTCGCCGGAGTGACGGCGTACGACGTGGTCCGCTCGCTGCACCTCGGGCCGGGCGACATCGTGGTCATCACCGCGGCGGCCGGCGGGGTGGGTCACATCGAGTGCCAGCTCGCCCTCGCGGCGGGGGCGAAGGTGATCGGCACCTGCAGCCCGCCCAACCACGACTACCTGCGCTCGATCGGCGTCACGCCCATCACGTACGGCGAGGGTCTGCAGCAGCGCATCGAGGAGGCCGCGAAGCGACCCATCACCGCGTTCATCGACAACTTCGGCGGCGACAACCCCGAACTGGCGACGAGCCTCGGAGTCAAGGAGGCGCGGTTCAGCTCGAGCGAGCACCGTCTCGACCTCGAGATGCACTACATCCGGCCCGAGCGCGACGACACCGAGCCCGCCATGGTGCTCGCCGCCCTCGCGAAGCTGATCGCCGAGAACAAGGTGCGGGTGCTCATCTCGGGCTTCTACCCGTTCGACTACATCACGCAGGCGTTCGACGACCTCGCCGAGCATCACTCGCGGGGCAAGGTCGTCGTCGGCATGCAGCCCGTCGAGACCGGCGTGCGCTCGCACTGGTACCTGTCGGGCAAGGCGCGCAGCACGCACGAGGCCAGCGCCTGACGCGCGCTGCGCCGGTGCGCCGGCGCGCGCCGCGCCCCGCGCGCCGCGCCCCATCGAAGTGACGCAACAAGACCCCTCCGCGCGCCGCAACTGCCCCTTCGAGTCACATCGATCGCCGAGGAGGCGCGGCTCACCGAACGCAGCAGCGCGCACCGCATCCAAGTGACGCATCCGGGGCCCTCCGCGCACCGCAAGCGCCCCTTCGAGTCACATCGATCGCCGAGGAGGCGCGGCTCACCCAACGCAGCAGCGCGCGCCGCCCGCACCGCACTGCACTGCACCGCACCGCACCGCACCGCACCGCACCGAGGTGACGCATCGGGGGCCCTCCGGGCACCGCGAGGCCCTCTTCGCGTCACATCGTTGGCCGAGGAGGCGGGGCCCAGCGAACGCAGCAGCGCGCGCCGCACGCACCGCACCGCACCGCACCGCACCGAGGTGACGCATCGGGGGCCCTCCGGGCACCGCGAGCGCCGCTTCGCGTCACATCGATCGCCGAGGAGGCGCGGGTCGCTTCAGAGGCCCGGCGCGCGGAGCAGCGCCCCCGGCGAGCGCACCGTGGCGGCGGCGATGTCCATCGCGCGTCCGAGCGCGTCGGCCCAGTCCACCGACCCCGGTTCGCGCCGCGCGGAGAGCAGCGACGAGACGATCGCGGCGAAGGTCGCGTCACCCGCGCCCATCGTGTCGACGACCTCGCCGTCGGCGGCCGAGATGCCGCGCCGCAGCTCCGCCCCGCCGGCCAGCAGCAGGCTCGCCCCGTCGGACCCGCGCGTCGCGAGCACTCCCCCGGCACCGGCGGTGAGCAGCGCCTCCTGCCAGTCCGACAGCGGGCCGCCGGTGACGAGCTCCGCGTCGTCGTCGCCGATCTTGACGAGGAGGCACGTCGCGGCCACGCGGGCGAATCCGGCTCCGAACGCGGCGACCTGGGCATCGCCGCCCGGCAGGAACCCGGGCCGGGGGTTGGGGTCGACCACGAGGCGGCGGGGCGAGTCGCCGGCGACCGCGAGCAGGCGGTCGGTGAGAGCCACGTCGTCGAACGGGTACGAGCTGACGGCGATCAGCGGGGCCGCGTCGAGGGCGGCGAGCTGCTCGGCAGAGAAGTCGAGGCCGCGGGCGACGGCGGCGTCGGTGAACACGTACGACGGCTCGCCGTCGACCCGCAGCGACACGGCCCGACCGGTGCCGAGCGGGTTGACCGTCTTGAGCAGGTCGACCCCGTGCTCGGCGAGGAAGCTCCGGATCGAGCGCCCGTCGGCATCGTCGCCGATGGACGCCAGCAGCGTGGTCGGCACCCCGAGGCGACTGAGACCGACGGCGACGTTGAGACCGGCGCCGCCGACGTGATCGCTCGAGCCCGTCTCGGTGCGCAGCTCGTCGATGAGCGCGTCGCCGATGACGACGACCCTGGCGCCGCGCGGGCGTCCCTCGCTGGTGGTCATGAGGCGCCTCTCGATAGCGGTCCGTCGGGTGCCTCGGCGTCGGGGTCACGAGGCGACACGTCACCCTAGACCGGGCCCGGCCGATGTCGCACCCCGCCGCTACGCTGACGACGTGAGCGAATACGCACTGGCCGTCGACGTCGGCGGCACCAAGGTCGAGGCGGCGCTCGTCGCCGCAGACGGAACCCTCCTCGACGGCAGCCGCGAGCGGCGTCCGACGGGTGCGACGTCGACGTCCGACGAGCTGGCCGAGGCCGTCCGCACGGTCGTGGCCCACGCCCTGGCGTCCCTGCCGGGCGACGACGTCCTCGTCGGTGCGGGCATCGGCAGCGCGGGCCCGGTCGATCTCGTCGCCGGCACGGTCTCGCCCATCAACCTGCCCGCCTGGCGCGGCTACCCGCTGCGCGAGCTGGTCGCCTCGCTCGCCGCGGCCACGCTGCCCGACTCGGCCCCGGTCACCCTCCGACTCGACGGCGTCAGCCTCGCCCTCGCCGAGCACTGGGTCGGTGCCACGCAGGGTGTCGATGATGCGCTCGCCATCACCGTCTCCACCGGTGTCGGCGGCGGGCTGATCGTCAACGGCCGTCTCCTGTCCGGAGGCACGGGCAACGCCGGTCACATCGGCCAGATCCAGATCGCCGACCGGCCCGAGGGCGAGAGCGCCTGGGCCGCCACGCTCGAGGTCATCGCGTCGGGTCCGAACGTCGTCGCGTGGGCGCAGGCGCAGGGCTGGCAGGGCGAGCGCGGCGAAGACCTGGCCGCCGGCTACGTCGCCGGCGACGAGATCGCGGTCGCCGCCGTCCGCCGATCGGCCAACGCCGTCGGCGAGGCCATCTCGTCGGTCACGACCCTGCTCGACCTCGACGTCGCCGCGATCGGCGGGGGCTTCTCCCGCGTCAGCGACGACTACCTCGACCTGGTGCGCCAGAGCGTCGACGAGGCCCCGGTCAACGACTACGCCCGGCGCGTCCGCGTCGTGCGCTCCGGTCTGAGCGACGAGAGTCCGCTCGTCGGGGCCGCCGCCCTCGTCTGGCAGGCCGACCTGCTCGGCTGACCCGCGCCTCCTCGGCCCCCGCCTCCTCGACCCGCGCCTCCTCGACCCGCGCCTCCTCGACCCCCGATTCTTCGGCCCGCGCCTCCTCGCGAACGCCCCCGATCTGAGAACGGTTCCCGACACGAGCAAGCCCCAGGGAGGCGCGCCTAGGCTCGTACCGTCCCCCACAGCGTCGTCGGAGATCAGCGCGCCCACAGACGCGCGAGTCACTCGCAACCCCGGAGGTAACCCATGACCACCACAGTCCCCGTTCTGCTGACGCCGTCCGCCGGCGCCCCCTTCGAGCACTCGACCGTCGAGCTCCGCGACGTCGGTCCGAACGACGTCCAGATCGACATCGCGTTCGCCGGCATCTGCCACAGCGACATCCACCAGGCCCGCGAAGAGTGGGGCAAGGCGATCTTCCCGATGGTGCCCGGCCACGAGATCGCCGGCATCGTCACCGAGGTCGGCAGCGACGTCACCAAGCACAAGGTCGGCGACCGCGTCGGCATCGGCTGCTTCGTCGACAGCTGCCGCGAGTGCGAGAACTGCCTGGCCGGCGAGCAGCAGTTCTGCGTCAAGGGCAACGTCGCGACCTACAACGGCCGTCAGTATTCGGGCGAGCCCACCTACGGCGGGTACGCCAAGCAGATCGTCGCCGACGAGAACTACGTGCTGTCGATCCCCGAGGGCATCGCGCTCGACGAGGCCGCTCCGCTGCTCTGCGCCGGCATCACCACCTACTCGCCGCTGAAGCACTGGGGCGCGGGCCCCGGCAAGAAGGTCGCGGTCGTCGGCATGGGCGGTCTCGGTCACATGGCCGTCAAGATCGCGCACGCCATGGGCGCCGAGGTCACCGTCATCAGCCAGACGCTGTCGAAGCAGGAGGACGGCCTGAAGCTCGGCGCCGACCACTACTACGCGTCGAGCGACCCCGAGACCTTCGGCAAGCTCAAGAACTCGTTCGACCTGATCATCAACACGATCTCGGCCGACATGGACATCGACGCCTACGCCCGCACCCTGCGTCTCAACGGCACCATGGTGTTCGTCGGTCTGCCCGAGAACCCGCAGTCGTTCCGTGCCGGGTCGCTGATCGGCGGCCGTCGCAGCCTCGCGGGTTCGAACATCGGCGGCATCCCCGAGACTCAGGAGATGCTCGACTTCTGCGCCGAGCACCGCATCGGCGCCGAGATCGAGACGATCGGGGCCGACGAGGTCGACGACGCCTACGAGCGCGTCGTCGCCAGCAAGGTCCGCTACCGCTTCGTGATCGACACGGCCACGATCTAGCACCTGCTCCGACGAAGGCCCCCTCCGCGTGCTGCAGAGGGGGCCTTCGTGGTCGGCGGCCTCCGGCGAGGGCCGAGGAGGCGCGGGTCGGGTCGCGCGACCCCGGGCGAGTCCGGCGGAAGCGGGCGTCCGTGCCGCACCGCGACCACGACGCGCGCCCGAACACGGTCCAGTCCGGCGCAACCGGTCCTCCGCCGCCGCCCGCCCACGCCGAACTCGCCCGCCCCGGAGCAGGCGCCAGCACCGGCACCGGCGCCTGAGCTACCGGGGCTCGGCGGGCGGCGTGTTGAAGCGGCGGAGCCAGCCGGCGAACTCGCCGAGCTCGTCGTCCGTCCAGCCCTCGACGTGGCTGCGGAACACGGCGCGGTTCTCGTGCCGCACCTCGAGCATGCGGGCGTCGGCCCGCTCGGTGCTGCGGAGCATCGACACGCGGCCGTCGCTCGCGTCCGCCACGACGTCGACGAACCCGGCGTCGCGCAGCAGCGCGACCTGGCGGCTGACGGCGCTCTTGTCCATCGCCATCGCCTTGACGATGTCGCCCGCGGTGCACGGCTGGTGCTTCATGACGTACCGCAGCACGTAGAACGCCGTCGGCGGCACGTCGGGGTCGAACCGCGAGGCCGCGGCGGCGATGGTGCGCTTGGCCTCGACCATCATCGAGCCGATCTCGTCGACCACACCCGCCATCAGCCCCTCGCGACCCTCGTCGTCCGGGCTCGGGAGGCGCGGTGCGCTCGGCACCGCGCCCGCCCGCGTCGCGTCATCGGTCCGCTGCGACATCCTTCTCCTCGACCAGGGACGAGAACACCGGGCTCTCGGCCAGCTCGTCGTCGGACACCGGGTGACCCGCCACCTCGGCGGCACCCGTCGCGATGATCGTATCGATCGTCCCGGTGCGCGTCGTCGTGTGGGCGTGGTGACGCCCCGCGGCCTCGGCCTCGGCCCCTGCCACGGCGTCGGACCCGGCCCTGTTCCCAGCCCCGGCATCGGTCGTGGCGCCGGTCCCGGTCATGACTCCGGCGTCGACCGGGGAGGTCGGAGCACCGGCGGTCGCCGGGCCGCTCGACACCGCAGGCGCCAGACCGGCCGTGGCCGCCGCACCCTTGACCGCAGGCGACGCGTCGTTCCCGTCGACCGGAGCCGCGCCTCCTTCGTCGTCGGACGAGGCCGCTGCGGCGCGCTGGATGCCGCTCTTCGTGCCGAGCTCGACGTTCGGCAGCAGGCAGACGAACACGATCGTGATGATCGCGAGCGGTGCGGCGATCAGGAACACGTCGGCGACGCCCTGCCCGTAGGCGGACTCGACGATCGTGCGGATCGGGCCGGGCAGCGTGCTCAGGTCGGGGATGCTCGAGACCGAGCCGCCGCCGAGGGCGCTGGGGTCGACGCCGGCGCTGGTCAGGTCGTCGGTGATGTAGCCCGAGACCTTGGTGCCGAGCACGGCGCCCATGACCGAGACGCCGATCGTGCCGCCGAGGCTGCGGAAGAACGCGACGCTCGACGAGGCCGCCCCGACGACGCTCACGTCGACCGAGTTCTGCACGACGAGCACGAGGTTCTGCATCACCATGCCGATGCCGAGACCCATCATCGCCATGAAGACCGAGACGACGAAGAAGTTCGTGTCGTACTCGATGGTCGACATGAGGAACAGACCGGCGGCCAGCAGCACCGACCCCACGATCATGTAGGGCTTCCACTTGCCGTACTTCGAGATGAGCGCACCGGCGACCATCGACGAGATGAGCAGGCCGAGCACCATCGGCAGAGTCAGGATGCCCGCCATGGTCGGCGACTGACCGCGCGCCAGCTGCATGTACTGACCGAGGAACACGCTGGTGCCGAACATCGCGACGCCGACGCTGAGCGAGGCGATGACCGCGAACGTGAAGGTGCGGTTCTTGAAGAGCGTGAGCGGGATGATCGGCTCCTTGGTGCGGAACTCGACGATCACGGCGAGCACGAGCAGCACGGCGGCGCCGACGCCCATCAGCCAGCTGGCGGTCGAGTTCCACTCGAACTGCTTGCCGCCGAGCGACACCCAGACGAGCAGCAGCGAGACGCCGCCGGCGATCAGCCCGGCGCCCCAGTAGTCGACGACGACGGCCTTCTTCGGCTTGGCGGGCAGGTGCAGCGTCTTCTGGATGACGATCAGGGCCGCGATGCCGACGGGCACGCCGACGAAGAAGTTCCAGCGCCAGCCGATGCTGTCGGTCAGCACGCCGCCGAGCAGCGGGCCGCCGATGGTGCCGACGCTCATGACGGCGCCGAGGTAGCCCATGTAGCGGCCGCGCTCACGCGGGCTGATGATGTCGCTCATGACGACCTGCACCAGGGCGGTGAGGCCACCGGCGCCGAGACCCTGGAACACACGGAACGTGATCAGCGTCGCGGTGTTCTGCGAGAAGCCGGCCGCGACCGAGGCGAGCACGAACAGCACCAGGGCGACCTGCAGCAGCACCTTGCGGTTCGTGAGGTCCGAGAACTTGCCCCAGAGCGGGGTGCTCACGGTGGTCGCCAGCAGGGTCGCGGTGATGACCCAGGTGTACGAGGTCTGGCTGCCGTTCAGGTCGCTGACGATGCGCGGCAGCGAGGTCGACACGACGGTCGACGACAGGATCGCGACGAGCATGCCCATCAGCAGACCCGACAGGGCCGTGAGGACTTCGCGGTGGCTCATGCCGGGCGCTTCGCCCGGTTCGTGCGGTGCCGCGGGCTTCGTGCCCGCGGCGGTCGTGGTCTGCGACAAGGTGCGCTCCGGTGATTCGAGATGGTGGGGACCCGACGCCGATGGCTGGTCCGTTGGTTGCAGAATGTCAACCATACTCGGTGGTTGACGATTTGCAACCATCTATCTGCAGAATCTGCACTTTTTTTCGGCGCGCACACGGGAGCAGACGAAGGAGGCGCGGTGCGAGTCGAACTCGCACCGCGCCTCCTCGGATGGGAAAGGTCGCCAGAGCGCTAGCGGACCTCTTCGCGTCTCTTCTGGCGGAACATCTCGGCGGGTTCGTGCTCGCCGTTCCAGACCTGGGTGATGCCCCAGGCGACGGCCATCAGCGGCACGGCGATGACCGCGCCGACGACGCCGCCGAGGATGGTGCCGGCGGTCAGGGCGACCAGGATGACGAGACCGTGCAGCTGCAGCGTGCGACCCATCAGCACCGGCTGGAGGAAGTTGCCCTCGAGCTGGTTGACGACGACCACGACGACCACGACCCAGATCGCGGCCGGAACGCCGTTGGCGACGAGGGCCACGAGCGCGGCGAGGATGCCGGCCGCCGTGGCCCCGACGAGCGGGATGAACGCTGTGAGGAAGACGACGACCGCCAGGGGCAGCGCCAGGGGCACGCCGATGATCCAGAGGCCGACGCCGATGCCGATCGCGTCGACGGCCGCGACGGTCGCCGTGCCCCGCACGTAGCCGCCGAGGGTCGACACCGTCTTGTCGCCGATGCGACGCGCACGGGCGTACTGCTCGCCGCGGAACGGGCGGAGCATGAACTCCCAGATGGCCGGGCCGTCTTTGAGGAAGAAGAACAGCACGACGATCATCAGCACGAGACCGGTCAGGAAGCTGCCGACGGCCGATGCGCCGGCGAGGGCGCCCGAGCCGAACTGCGCGCTGGTGACGAAGTCGGTGACCGCGTCGATGCCGCCCTGGATCTGGTCGTCCGTGATCGAGAAGGGCAGGGTCGTGATCCAGTTCTGAAGCTGCTCTATGCCCTGCGTCGCCGACTCGACGAGCGAGGCGGCCTGATTCTCGACGGCCCAGACGATCAGCCAGGCGATGAGGCCGAGGATGATGACGACGGCGAAGAGGCAGATGAGGGTCGCCAGCACCGAGGGCACTCGGTGCTTCCGGAGGAACGACACCACCGGCAGCATCGCCGAGGCGAAGATGAGCGCGAGCAGCACCGGCAGGGTCACCAGGCTGAGGCTGAGGAACACGTAGATGAGGGCGGCGGCCACGATGACCACGGCGATGATCTGCACGGCGCGCGTCGCGAGCGCGCCGAAGGCGTCCGCCCAGAGCGAGTGACGCACGGCGGCGTCCTGCCGGGCCAACTCGGTGGCTTGGCTGCGGAAGAGTCCCACGATGTCGTCCTCGTTTCTGGTGGTGCGCTGCGGTCAGGCTGACGAGCCGACAGAGCAAGCCAACCCTGAAACGACGATAACGGGCCGCATCGCCCCGCGCGCCCCTAGCGTGGGGGGATGCCGACCTCCGTGCTCGTCGTGTCCGACACCCATGTGCCGCAGAAGGCCAGGGCCATGCCGTCCGCCGTCTGGGCCGCCGTCGATCGCGCCGACGTCGTGGTGCACGCCGGAGACTGGACCGGCCTGCCGCTGCTCGACGAGTTCGAGACCCGCGCGCGCCTCCTGATCGGGGTCCGCGGCAACAACGACGGCCCCGAGTTCGACGACAGGCTTCCCGAGGTGGTGCGGACCACCGTCGACGGCATCCGCCTCGCGGTCGTCCACGAGACCGGAGCCAAGGAGGCGCGCGAGAGCCGGATGGACCGCCTCTTCCCCGAGACCGACCTCCTGCTCTTCGGCCACAGCCACATCCCGTGGGACACGACGACTCCGGCGGGCCTCCGCCTGCTGAACCCGGGGTCGCCCACGGATCGGCGCCGCCAGCCGCACGCCACCTACCTGACGCTCACCCTCGACGCCGGCGCGGTGCGCGACGTCGTCCTGCACGAGCTGCCGGTCAAGCGGCCC
The DNA here is from genome assembly GCF_034045305.1 of Frigoribacterium sp. CFBP9029. NCBI lineage: Bacteria > Bacillati > Actinomycetota > Actinomycetes > Micrococcales > Microbacteriaceae > Frigoribacterium > Frigoribacterium sp. CFBP9029. The sequence goes on along the minus strand of NZ_JAXCWB010000003.1, from coordinate 320,139 downwards.
GGGGTGCTCCCCCACCCGCGCAGGACGACCTGAGCCGCGGCATCGGCCGCGATCAGCCTGCGGGGGTCGCCGCGGGCGTCGCTGCGGGCGCCTCGCTCTCGGCCGGCTCGGCGGGCGCGCCCGACTCGGTCGGCGTCGGCGTCGGGGTGGCGGTGCTGCTGTCGGCGTAGCTGTTGCCGGCGGCCGTCACGACGAAGTTGCGGAACTCCTCGTTGGTGAACGGCGTGCTCGCCTCGTACTGCTGACCGTTGACCAGCACCAGCGGGGTGCCGGGCAGGGCGTCGACGGTGCTGTTCGGGATCGGGCCGTCGACGGCGCGCTCGGTCGCGTTGGTGACCCACGACGCGAACTCCTCGTCGTCGATGCAGGTCGTGATGCGCGCCGGGTCGACGACGCCCTCGATGCCCGTCGCGATGTCCGACAGCGTCGCGTCGTCGAGACCGCGGGTGCCCTCCTCCGGCTGCTGGTCGAACAGGGCGGTGTTGAAGTCGAAGAACGAGTTCGGCGAGTAGTTCGCCACGCAGGCGGCCGCGTTGGCCGCGCGGTTCGAGTACCGGGTGCCCACCGACGAGTTCGTCAGGATCGCCACCGGGTGGTACTCGACGGTGGCCGCGCCCGAGTCGACGAGGCCGGCGATGTAGTCGTTGTTGGCCTCCTCGAACTGACCGCAGATCGGGCAGAGGTAGTCGAGGTAGACGACGATGTCGACCGTGTCGCTCGCGGCCGTCGTCTCGGAGGGCACCGGGTCGTCGTCGGCGGCGAGCGCCGGGGTGGTCTCGGCGACGAAGTCCTGGCCGATGCGGATGCCGTCGCTGGCCATGTTGGCGGGGCCGGGGCCGGCGGGCTTGATGCTGTTCGTGATGACGACGACGACGATCACGACGACGGCCACGAGCGCGAGCGCGATGCCGCCCTGCAGCAGCAGTCGACCGGTCTTCTGACGACGCTTCTGCTTCTTGCGGGCGAGCTGAGCCTTCTGCCGCGCGGCGGCGCGACGCTGGTTCTTGGTGAGGATCTTGTCGTCCGGGGTGTTGTCAGTCATGGAACGGGTCTCTCCGATGCGCCACGGGGTGTCGCCGTCGCGTCGTAGGGGGCGTGGGGAGGGTCTGCGAGTGCAGCGCCCTGTCGGGGGTGCCGGCCGCACCGGACGACTGTCCGGACGACCGTGTCGAAAACGATACCGTCCCCGCCCCGGACACCGCATGAGACCGTCTCGGTTCGGTGCCATACTGTCGGGTGGTGGTCATCGCGGACCTCTTGGTCTGATCACCATCCATTCACAACGGATCGTCCGGCACGTACCTGCCGGTGAAGGAGAAACATCATGGCGTCAGTCACGTTCAGCAAGGCAACCCGTCTGTACCCCGGTTCGACCCGCCCCGCGGTCGACAGCATCGACCTCGAGGTCGCCGACGGCGAGTTCCTCGTCCTGGTCGGGCCCTCCGGCTGCGGCAAGTCGACCACCCTCCGCATGCTCGCCGGTCTCGAAGAGGTCAACAGCGGCGACATCTTCATCGGCGACCGCAACGTCACCGACGTGCCGCCGAAAGACCGCGACATCGCCATGGTCTTCCAGAACTACGCGCTGTACCCGCACATGACGGTCGCCGAGAACATGGGCTTCGCGCTCAAGATCGCCGGCGTCGGCAAAGAGGAGCGCGCGACCCGCGTCCTCGAGGCCGCCAAGCTGCTCGACCTCGAGCCCTACCTGGCCCGCAAGCCCAAGGCCCTCTCGGGTGGTCAGCGTCAGCGCGTCGCCATGGGCCGCGCCATCGTGCGTCAGCCCCAGGTGTTCCTGATGGACGAGCCGCTCTCGAACCTCGACGCCAAGCTGCGCGTGCAGACCCGCACCCAGATCGCCTCGCTGCAGCGTCGACTCGGCGTCACCACCGTCTACGTCACGCACGACCAGACCGAGGCGCTCACCATGGGCGACCGCATCGCGGTCCTGAAGGACGGCGTCCTGCAGCAGGTCGGCAGCCCCCGGGACCTCTACGAGAAGCCGCAGAACGTGTTCGTCGCCGGCTTCATCGGCTCGCCGGCCATGAACCTGCTGCCCGCCGACGTCGTCGACGGCGGCATCCAGTTCGGCACCGCCGTCACCGCGGTCGACCGCGACACCGTCGGCCAGGCCAACGGCAAGAGCGTCACCGTCGGCGTCCGCCCCGAAGACGTCGTCGTCAACACCACCGGCGAGGGCCTCGCGGTCACGGTCGACGTCGTCGAAGAGCTCGGCGCCGACGGCTACCTCTACGGTCACACCGAGGTCGGCGGTCAGCGCGTCGACATCGTCGTGCGCGTCGACGGTCGCAACCACCCCAAGCTGGGCGAGACGATCCACATCACGCCGCAGGCGCACCACGTGCACGTCTTCGACACCGAGAGCGGCGAGCGCCTCGGCGACAAGGCCGTCATCAGCGCGTAGCAGCACACCTCATCGGCCCGACGGGTCACCTGGGCGCCAGCCCGGTGACTCGTCGGGCCGATCCCGTACCTCCTGTCAGACACCCCCGAGACGCACCCGAGAGACACAGAGACCACGAGACGATGCCCGACTCCCTCAACATCACCTCCGCCACGGTCGACCCGGCCCTGCTCGACCTCCCCTGGGATCTCCCCCTCGGGGCCTGGCCCGACGACGCCATCGCGACGCTGCCGAAGGGCATCTCGCGGCACCTGGTGCGCTTCGCCCACCTCAGCGGCTACGTCATCGCCATCAAGGAGACCTCGGGCGAGATGGCCCGGGGCGAGTACGAGATGCTGCGGACCCTGCAGCGCATGGACATCCCCTGCGTCGACCCGCTCGCCGTCATCACGAACCGGCACGACGAGGACGGCTCGCCGCTCGACCCGGTGCTCGTGACGCGGCACCTGAAGTTCTCGCTGCCCTACCGGGCGCTCTACTCGCAGACCCTCCGACCCGACACGGCCAAGCGACTGGTCGACGCGCTCGCCCTGCTGCTGGTGCGCCTCCACATCATCGGCTTCTACTGGGGCGACGTGTCGCTCTCGAACACCCTGTTCCGTCGCGACGCAGGCGCCTTCGCGGCGTATCTGGTCGACGCCGAGACGGGCAAGCTCTACCCCGGCGGTCTGTCGAACGGTCAGCGCGAGAACGACCTCGAGGTGGCCCGCGTCAACATCGCCGGCGAGCTGCTCGACCTCGAGGCGGGCGGGCGACTCGACGACAACCTCGACGCCGTCGACGTCAGCAACGGCATCGTCGCCAAGTACCGCAGCCTCTGGACGGAGCTCACCGGCAGCGAGACCTTCTCGAGCTCCGAGCGCTGGCGCATCAACGACCGCGTCGAGCGGTTGAACGACCTCGGCTTCGACATCGAGGAGCTCGCGATCAAGACGGCCGAGGGCGGCACCCAGGTGAAGATCCAGCCGAAGGTCGTCGACGCGGGTCACCACTCGCGGCGCCTGCTGCGTCTCACCGGTCTCGACGTCGAAGAGAACCAGGCCCGACGCCTGCTGAACGACCTCGACGCCTACCGGCTCCGCACGGGCAACAACGACAACGACGAGGAGATGATCGCGCACGAGTGGGCGGCCCGCGTCTTCGAGCCCGTCGTCCGGTCGATCCCCCGTGAGCTGCGGGGGCGTCTCGAGCCGGCCGAGGTGTTCCACCAGCTGCTCGAGCACCGCTGGTACCGCTCGCAGCAGGAGAACCGCGACGTGCCGATCGCCGAGGCGCTCACCTCGTACATCAACGACGTGCTGCGGCACCGTCGCGACGAGCAGATGGTGATCGAGCCGCCGACGGAGTCGATCGCGCTGCCCGAGGCCGAGTCGCTCGACGACGACGACGACTGGCGCAGCAAGGTCTGACCCGGCCGGAGAACGCAGGAGGCGCGGGCCGGGACGACCCCGATCCGCGCCTCCTTCAGGGGCTCACTTCTTGCGTTCGGCCCGCAGCTTCGAGATCTCGTAGAGCGTGACGGACGCGGCGATGCCGGCGTTGAGCGACTCGACGGCGCCGGTGATCGGCACCGACACGATCGCGTCGCAGGTCTCGGCGACGATGCGCGAGAGGCCCTTGCCCTCGCTGCCGACGACGACCACGATCGGGCGGTCGGCCAGCTCGAGACCGGGCAGCATCACGTCGCCGCCGCCGTCGAGGCCGACCACGAAGACGCCCTGCTCTTTGAACGACTTGAGCGTCTGCGTGAGGTTCGAGGCCATCGCGACGGGGATGCGCGCCGCGGCGCCGGCCGAGGTCTTCCAGGCGGAGGCCGTGAGACCGACCGAGCGACGCTGCGGGACGATGACGCCCTGACCGCCGAACGCGGCCACCGAGCGGATGATCGCCCCGAGGTTGCGCGGGTCGGTGATGCCGTCGAGGGCGACGAAGAGCGGCTTCTGCTGACGCTTGATCGACGTCTCGAGCATGTCCATCGGGTGCGCGTACTCGTACGGCGGCACCTTGAGGGCGACGCCCTGGTGCACCGAGTCGGCGCCGGTCAGACGGTCGAGTTCGGGGCGCATGACCTCGAGCACCGGCAGACCGCGTCGCGTGGCGAGCTGCAGGATCTCCTTCGTGCGGTCGTCCATCTCGATGCGGGCCGCGATGTACAGCGTCGACGCGGGGATGCGCGTACGCAGCGCTTCGAGCACCGAGTTGCGACCGGTCACCATCTCGTGGTCGTCGGCCGACTTCGGGCGACGACGCTGGGCGTCGCTCGCCCCGCCGCGACCGGCGATCGGCGAACCGGCGCGCGGGCCGTTGCTGCTGCGACCGCGGGCGCTCTCGAGTCGCTCGCGGGCGATCTTCGCCTTGCCGGCGGGGTGGTACGGGCGGTCTTCGGCCGCGGGAGTGGGCTTCTTGCCCTCGAGGGCCTGACGACCCTGCCCGCCGCTGCCGACCTGCTTGCCCTTGCTGCCCTGCCGCACGGCACTGTTGCCGGGACGGCCCTTACGTGCTCCGCTGGTGTTCTTCACTGTTCCAAGCTCCAATGCGACCCGCTGGGGGTGTCTTCGATGAGGATCCCGGCACCCGAGAGGGTGCTGCGGATCTGGTCGGCCCGTGCGAAGTCGCGATCGGCCCGGGCATGCTGGCGTTCCGCCAAGAGTACGTCGATCACGGCACCGAGCGCGCGGTGCGCCGCGCCCTCGTCGTCGTCGCGCCACTCGGGGGCGAGCGGATCGATGCCGAGCACGGCGACCATGGCGGCCACGTGCTGCCATTCGCGGGCGGCCGTGTCGAGGTCGCCGTCGTCGAGGGCCGAGTTGCCGGCGCGCACCGCGTCGTGCAGCACCGCGATCGCCTGAGGCACGTTGAGATCGTCGTCCATCGCGGCGGCGAAGTCGTCGGGGACGACCCGCGCGCCGACCGAGGCGAAGCGCGTGCCGGCGAGACGGCGCTCGGCGCGGGACAGGAAGGTCTCGACCCGGTCGAGGGCCGCATCGGCCTCGACCAGCGCACCGTCGTGGTAATCGATCGTCGACCGGTAGTGCGCGGCGCTGAGGAAGTACCGCACCACGACGGGTCGGGCCTTCTCGAGGAACTCGGCGGCGAAGATCGAGTTGCCGAGCGACTTCGACATCTTCTGACCGTCGACGTTGACCAGACCGTTGTGCAGCCAGTGCCGCGCGAACCCGTCGCCGGCCGCCGTCGACTGGGCCAGCTCGTTCTCGTGGTGCGGGAACCTCAGGTCGAGACCGCCGCCGTGGATGTCGAAGGCCGGGCCGAGGTAGCGACGCGACATGGCCGAGCACTCGATGTGCCAGCCGGGTCGGCCCTCGCCCCAGGGCGACGACCAGGCGGCCGATGCGGGCTCGTCGGCCTTCGCGCCCTTCCACAGCGCGAAGTCGCGGGGGTCGCGCTTGCCCCGCGGGTCGGCGTCGGCGGCCGACGCCATGTCGGCGACGTCCTGCCGGGTGAGCGCGCCGTAGGCGGGCCAGCTCGCCGTGTCGAAGTAGACGTCGCCCGAGGCGTCGTCCGCCGCGTAGGCGTGCCCGCGCTCGATCAGCCGCTCGACGATCTGCTGCATCTCGCTGATGCTCGCCGTCGCGCGGGGCTCGTAGGTCGGCGCGAGGATGCCGAGGGCCTGGTAGCCGGCGGTGAACTCGAGCTCGTAGCGGTAGGCGCGTGCCCACCACTGCTCGTCGGTGCCGGCGGCCAGGGCGAGGATCTTGTCGTCGATGTCGGTGACGTTGCGCACCAGCGTGACGTCGAGACCGCGGTAGGTGAACCAGCGGCGCCACAGGTCGTACACGAGAGCGGAGCGCAGGTGCCCGATGTGGGGCGACGACTGGACGGTCGGCCCGCAGACGTAGAGGCCCACCTGACCGGGGACGAGCGGTTCGAAGTCGACGAGCGCCTGGGCGCGGGAGTCGTAGAGGCGGATTGTCACGCGATCAGCCTATTGAGGTGCCGTCGACCACGGCGACCAGCGCGGTCGCGATCGCCGTGACGCCCTCGCCCCGCCCGGTGAAGCCGAGCCCGTCGGTGGTGGTCGCCGAGACGCTGACCGGTGCGCCGACGACCTCGATGAGCCGCGCCTCCATCTCGAGGCGACGGCGGGCGAGCCGCGGGCGGTTGCCGATGACCTGCACCGCCGCCGAGACGACGTCGAACCCGGCCGCGGTCAGGCGCTCGAGCGTCGCGGTGACGAAGACCTCGCCGCTCGCGCCGGCGAAGCGCGGGTCGTCGGTGCCGAACATCGAGCCGATGTCGCCGAGGCCCGCCGCCGACAGCAGGGCGTCGACCAGGGCGTGCGCGACGGCGTCGCCGTCGCTGTGCCCGGCGAGACCCGCCTCGCCCTCGAAGTGCAGCAGACCGAGGTGCAGCGGCTGGCGGTCGTCGAAGGCGTGGACGTCGACGCCCAGACCCGTGCGCAGCCGGTGCGCGTCGTCGTCGGGACGCGAGCCACGTTCGGCGGCGGCGGCGGCGGCAGAGGCGGCGGCGGGGGCGGGGGCGGGCGCGGCTGCGGCGCGCTCGCGGGCGATCGTCTCGGCCCGGCGGAGATCCCACGGGGTGGTGATCTTGAAGGCGACGGGGTCGCCCTCGACGACGACGACCCGGTGCCCGTGCGCGGCGAAGAGCGCTGCGTCGTCGGTGTGCTCGGCGCCCGCCGTGGCGTAGGCCGCGTCGAGCTCGGCCCGGGGGAACCCCTGCGGCGTCTGCATGGCGACCAGCTCGGAGCGGTCGACGGTCTCGACGACCTCGCCGGCGGACCCGACGCGCTTGATGGTGTCGCTGACGGGCAGCCCCGGCACGACCCCGTGACCGGTCCGCTCGACCGTCGAGGCGACGAGGTCGAACTGCGCCGTCGGGGTGAAGGGTCGGGCGCAGTCGTGCACGAGCACGGTTGCGACCGAGGGGGCGACGCGGGCGAGGCCGGCCGCGACCGAGGCCTGACGGCTCGCACCGCCGGAGACGACCGACGCGTAGCCCGACGCCGGCCCGGCGACGGAGTCGACCAGGGCGCGCGACTCGTCGACGAGCGCAGCCGGCACCACGACGACCACCTGCACGGGGTCGGCCGACGCGAAGATCGACTCGAGCGACCGCTCGAGGATGCTGCGGCCGGCGACCGCGACGAAGGCCTTGGGCGCCCCCTGGGCGAGACGGGTGCCGCTGCCGGCGGCGACGACGACGACTGCGCGGGCGACGTCGACGAGCAGATCGTCGACCTCGGTCACGCCGGGCTCGAACTGCATCAATCTGGCTCCATCCTGCGGCTCACAGGCTAACATGGGGGCCTACCGGTAAGGGCTCCCTTACCCTCCGGCCTGCCCCGCGGTGGCTAGGCTGTAGAGACCTTTTGCTTTGACTGGATCCTGGAGGACACCCGTGCGAGACGGATCTGTGCTGGAACTTCGATCGGCGCTCGCCCGTCGCACCGTGGCGGCCACCGCCGTCGGGGTCGGCGTCGTGCTCGTCGCCGCCGGGTGCAACTTCATCAGCCCCCAGGCGACCCTCAAGCAGTACGACGCCAGCGACGGCACGAGCCTGAACATCGGCGACGTCGCCGTGCGCAACGCGATCGCGCTGACCGAAGACGGCACCGAGGCCAGCCTCAGCATGGTCGTGCTCAACACGGGCGACGACAGCGTCGACGTCTCGTTCCAGTACGAGACCGAGGCCGGTCGCCAGACCGAGACCGTCACGGTCGAGGGCGACTCGCAGGTCAGCCGCGGCACGACCGAGGGCGACGAGCAGCTGCTCATGTCCGACCTCGACCTCACGGTCGGCTCGCTGCTCCCCGTCTACATCCAGTACGGCACCGAGACCGGCAAGACCCTCCAGGTGCCCGTGCTCAACGGCGACCTGCCCGAGTACGCGACGCTGCTCCCCTCCCCCGCCACGAGCGCCGAACCGGGCACCGACTCGACGCCGCTCCCCGAGTCCAGCGCCAACCCCGAGGGCAACGACCGCCAGACGAACGAGGGCACGACCCAAGAGGGCGCCACGCCGAGCGCCACCACCGCTCCGTAGGCACCGCACGCACCACGAGAGGCCCGGCCCGCTGTCTGCGGGGCCGGGCCTCTCGTCGTCCGCCCCGACCCGCGCCTCCTCGGCTCCGGTCGGGATCTCGTCCGCCCCGACCCGCGCCTCCTCGGCTCCGGTCGGGGAACGAGAGGGCGAGGGCCCCGGGCGGGAGGCGCGGGTCAGGCCTCGATGCGGTACCCGAGTCCGCGCACGGTCACCAGGGCCTTCGGCTCGGACGGCACGGCCTCGATCTTCGAGCGGATGCGCTTGATGTGCACGTCGAGCGTCTTGGTGTCGCCGAAGTAGTCGGCGCCCCAGACGCGGTCGATCAGCTGACCGCGGGTGAGCACCCGGCCGGCGTTGCGCATCAGCAGCTCGAGCAGCTCGAACTCTTTGAGGGGCATGGCGATGTCGGTGCCGCGCACGGTGACGACGTGGCGCTCGACGTCCATCCGGATGTCGCCGGCCTCGAGCATCGAGTCGGAGAGGTCGTCGGTGTCGACGCGGCGGCGCAGCACAGCCCGGATGCGTGCCAGCAGCTCGCGCGTCGAGTACGGCTTCGTGACGTAGTCGTCGGCGCCGAGCTCGAGCCCGACGACGATGTCGACCTCGCTGTCTTTCGCGGTCAGCATGACGATCGGCACCTGCGACCTGGTGCGGATGACCCGGCAGACCTCGGTGCCGGGGATGCCGGGGAGCATGAGGTCGAGCAGCACCAGATCGGCGCCGCCCTTCTCGAACGCGGCGATCGCCGCGGGGCCGTCTTCGGCGACCGTCGTGCGGTAGCCCTCGCGCTCGAGGATGAACGCCAGCGGTTCGCTGAGCGACTCCTCGTCTTCGACGATCAGGATGTGGGTCGTCATCGTGCCTCGATGTCTTGTCGGGTGGTGCCCTCACGGCGGGCGCCGTCTGTTCGGGCGCCGTCGTGTCGGGCGGTGCGGTCTTGTCGGGTGGTGACCGGCAGGGGGGTCGATCGGGTCTCCGGCTGCGTGCGCGCCTCGGGCAGACGGAGGGTGAAGGTGCTGCCCTTGCCGACCTGCGACCAGACGCGCACGTCGCCCCCGTGATTCTGGATCACGTGCTTCACGATGGCGAGCCCGAGCCCGGTGCCGCCCGTCCGCCGCGACCGCGCCGGGTCGACGCGGTAGAAGCGCTCGAAGACGCGGTCGAGCTCGTCGTCGGGGATCCCGTAGCCCTGGTCGGTCACGGCGACCTCGACGGTGCCCGAGTCGTCGACGGTGGCGCCGATGCCGACCCGCGAGCCGTCGGGCGAGTAGTTGATGGCGTTGGCGATCAGGTTGTCGACGGCCGTCACGAGCATCTGCTCGTCGCCGAGCACCGTCGCATGCCGGCCGCCGCGCACGACCAGCGAGATGCCGCGGGCGTCGGCGACGACGCGGTTGCGGTCGACCGCGGTGTCGACGACGACGCGCACGTCGATCGGCTCGCTCGATTCGAGGGCGTCGGTCGCCTGCAGCCTCGAGAGCTCGATGATGTCCTGTGTGAGGCGCCCCAGGCGACCGGCCTCGCGGGTCAGGCTCTTCGCGAAGTGCCGCACCTGCTCGGGGTCGGACGACGCCGACTCGAGAGCCTCGGCCAGCAGCCCGACCGCGCCGATCGGGGTCTTCAGCTCGTGACTGATGTTGGCGACGAAGTCGCGCCGCATGTCGTCGAGACGACGCCCCTCGCTGCGGTCTTCGGCGAGCACGAGCACGTACCGACCGCCGAGCGGCGCCACGCGCACGCCCAGCACGAAAGTCGCCTCGCTGCCCGGGAGGCGCGCGAGGGTGAGCTCGTCGGCCTGCGGTTCGCCTTCGCGCCGGGCGAGCGCCACGAGGTCTTCGATCTCGGCGTGCACGAGGTGCTGCTGCGCCGAGACCAGACCGAGCTGCAGGGCCCGTGGCGACGCCTTGAGCACGTTGCCCGACGGGTCGACGACGACGCCCGCCGACTCGAGCGCGTCGAGCACGGCGTCGATGCCGTCGGGCAGCGACACCTCGACGAGCCGTGCCACCTTGACGGACCTGGCGTGCGCCGCCACCACCACGATGACGATCGAGGCACCGGCCACGGCCCCGAAGGCCAGCGACAGCGGAACCAACCAGGCTGAGTCCATGCCATCACGATAGTGACCCGCGCGGGGCATGATGAACGGGAGGGGCTGCGACGGCCTGTACTTTGGTGAGTGTTCAGGCCACCGGCACCGGTCGTTAACCTTCACCCATGAGGCTGGACTGGACTGTGCGGGCGACATCGCCCCCGCTGCCGGGCGTCCACGCCCCCGCGAGCTACGAGAGGGTCGACTACGACATGCGCGAGGTATTCCAGCAGGAGCTGCAAGAGGTCCAGGAGCGCCTGGTCGAGATCTCAGGCCTCGTCGCCATCTCGATCAAGAACGCCACGACGGCCTTCAACGAATCGAACGTGTCGCTGGCCGAACAGGTCATCGCCGACGACGACGCCATCGACGAGCGCGCCATCGCCCTCGACGAGCTGGCCATCGACATCCTGGCCCGCCAGAACCCGGTCGCCCGCGACCTGCGCATCGTCGTGAGCGCGCTGCGCATCAGCGCCTCGCTCGAGCGCATGGGCGACATGGCCGAGCACATCGCCCAGCTGGCGCGCTACCGGTTCCCCGAGAAGGTCGTGCCGAAGTCGCTGCGCCCGACGTTCAAAGAGCTCGGCGAGCTCGACGTCGCGATCGCGAACAAGCTCACCGAGCTGCTGACGACCGAGGACGTGCGCCTCGCCGAGGAGATCCGCAACGACGACGACCGCATCGACGAGCTGCACCTCAGCGTCTTCGACAAGGTGCTCGGCGAGACCTGGAAGGGCGCGGCCGTCGACACGGTCGACTCCACCCTCGCCTCGCGCTACCACGAGCGCTTCGCCGACCACGCGGTCTCCATCGCCAAGAAGGTCCAGTACCTGGCGACCGGCGACTGGGTCGCATCCGAGGTCTGAGAACCCGCATCGCCGAGGAGGCGCGGTGTCCGTCCGACGGACACCGCGCCTCCTTCGCGTCCGCCCCCGCAGAACTGCGAGAGGATGGCGGGATGGCTTCAGTCGCGATCCTCGTCAACGGTCTGCCCGGCTCGGGCAAGACCACCCTCTCGGCCACGCTCGCGGGCGTGCTGGGCTGCCCGCTGCTCGCCCACGACCCCGTCGAGGAGGCGCTGGTCGACCTGGCCGGGCCGATGGTCGCCCCCGAGGCGATCGACCGGATCGCCCACGAGACCGTGTGGTCGATGGCGGCCGAGGTCGAGGCGGGCGTGGTCGTCGACGCGTTCTGGCACCGTCCGACCGAGCTCGAGGGCGCACGATCGGGCGTCGCCCGCGCCGGATCGCCCCGCACCGTCGAGGTCTGGTGCGACGTCGACCCCGAGGTGGCGCTGCAGCGCAGCATCGACCGGATCGCGGCGGGCGGGCGGCACCCGGCCCACGGGACGGTCGAGTCGACCCGCGCGGCGTGGGGCGAGTGGGCGGCCGCCGCCGAGCCCCTGGGGGCGTGGCCGGTGATCCGCGTCGACACGAGCACCCCGGTCGACATCGACGCGCTGGTGCTGGAGATCAGCGCGCAGTTCGTCTAGCCGGGCGCCCGGTGCGGCGGGCTCGCCTGCCGGCGGGCTCGCGTGCGGCGGGCTCGCGTGCGGCGGGCTCGCGTGCGGGCGGTTCGGGTGCGGCCGGTTCGGGTGCGGCGGGTCGGTGTCCTCCGCGGCGGGTCAGCGCTGACCCGCCGCGGATGACGCGAACCCGCCCCACACCCGTCTGAGCGCGGCAGCAGAGCGGTTCGAGCTACTTCTTGCCCTGGTTCGCGACCGCGGCGGCACCCGCGGCGGCGGCCTCGGGGTCGAGGTACCGGCCGGGGCCGGTCGGCGCGAAGTCGTCGTCGAGCTCGTACACCAGCGGGATGCCGGTGGGGATGTTCAGCTCGGAGATCTCGTCGTCGCCGATGCCGTCGAGGTGCTTGACCAGGGCGCGCAGCGAGTTGCCGTGGGCCACCACCAGCGTGACGTCGCCGGCGGCGAGGCTCTCGGTGATGTCGCTGTGCCAGTAGGGCAGCATGCGCTCGATGACGAGGGCCAGCGACTCGGTGCGCGGGGCGTCGATGCCGAGCTCGGCGTAGCGCTTGTCGTGGGCCTGCGAGAACTCGCTGTCGTCGTCGAGCGGGGGCGGCGGCACGTCGAACGAGCGACGCCAGGTCTGGAACTGCTCGGGGCCGTACTGCTCGAGCGTCTGAGCCTTGTCTTTGCCCTGCAGGGCGCCGTAGTGACGCTCGTTGAGCCGCCAGGAGCGCTTCACGTCGATCCACAGCCGGTCGGCCTCTTCGAGCGCGATGTCGGCGGTCTGGATGGCACGGGTCAACCGCGACGTGTAGAGGATGTCGGGCAGCAGGTCGTTGTCGCGCAGCAGCTCGCCGGCGCGCTTGGCCTCGGCGCGACCCTGCTCGGTGAGTCGCACGTCGACCCATCCCGTGAAGAGGTTCTTCGCGTTCCATTCGCTGTTGCCGTGACGCAGGAGGATGAGGGTCGAAGTCATGCGACAAGCGTATCGCGACGACATGCTGGCAGACTCGGCGCATGCCCATCGGTTCGATCACCCGCGGCACGACCGGCACCAACCGGCTCCGCCGCGTCGACCGGTGGATCGCCGCGCACCCGTCGTTCCGCCGGGCCGACGACCCGCTGGTGGTCGACCTGGGGTACGGGGCGAGCGCGACGACCCCTCTCGAACTGCACCAGCGCCTCCTGCGGGTCCGCCCCGACGTCGAGGTGGTGGGCATCGAGATCGATCCCGAGCGGGTCAGACTCGCGAACCTGTCGGCGCGACCGGGCGTGAGCTTCCGCCGGGGCGGCTTCGAGGTGCCGCTCGACGGTGACCGCCGACCCGCCGTGATCAGGGCGTTCAACGTGCTGCGGCAGTACGACGAGTCGCAGGTGGCCGACTCCTGGGCGCTGATGACCGCGCGGCTGCAGCCCGGCGGCGTGCTCGTGGAGGGAACCTGCAACGAGATCGGACGCGTGGCGAGCTGGGTGGACGTGACGCCCGAGGGGCCGCAGGCGTTCACCGTGTCGCTGCGGCTGGCCGAGCTCGACGTGCCCTCGATCGTGGCCGAGCGGCTGCCCAAGGCGCTCATCCACCGCAACGTCGCGGGCGAGCGCGTGCACGACCTGCTCGTCGACCTCGATCGCCAGTGGGCCGTCGCGGCGCCGCTGTCGGTGTACGGCCCGGTGCAGCGCTGGCTGGCGACGGTGCAGGGGCTGCGCGACGGCGGGTGGCCGGTGCGGCACGGTCGCTCGCGCTGGCGGCTCGGCGAGCTGTCGCTGCCGTGGCAGGCGGTCGCACCCCGGGCCTGAGTCGCGATGCCGGCCGGGCGGGCGGTCAGACGCGGGCGAGCAGGGCGCGGGCCTCGTCGTGATCGAGCCCCGTCGCCATGAGCAGGTCGACCAGCAGCGGGCGCATCATCAGCACGATCATCGCCTCGGTCACGGGCGCACCCGGCACGACCACGGCCGGGTCGAGTCGGCGGGCCACAGCGGTCAGCGCCTCGCGTGCGACGGGTCGCCTCTCGACGTCGCGGAGGGACTCGCCGAGCACACCCACGGCCCGCGCGGTGCTCTCGAGCAGATCGCCTACCGCACGGCGATCGACCCCGTCGCCGACGGAGGTGTCGAGCCGACGAGCGATCACCCGGAGGTTGCGCACGGCGAGGTCGACGCAGCGGCGCACGACGGCCTGCTGCCGGAGGTGAGGCAGTCGCGAGCGCAGGAACGGCGACAGCCGCGCGATCGACTGCGCCGACTCGAGGGTCGACGACCAGTCGTCGAGCAGCGGCTGCGTCGAGCGCAGTCGGCGGAGGGCGTCGTCGGCCCGACGGACGTCGTCGGTGCGCACCGCCGCGACCAGCGAGGCGAACGCCTGCTCGACCTCGGCGAAGAGCTGCTCGGCGTCGGCACGGGCCAGACCGATCGGATCACGCGGGATCACCGCCGTGATCAGCAGCGCCACGATGCCGCCGATCGCGCCGTCGATGCTGCGGACGAACGGCCCGCCGTCGGGGTCGGGCAGCAGCATCACGAGCATCGACTGGGTCGCCGCGGCGGCCGCGAACGCGCTGCTCGACGAGAAGAAGCGCCCCACCAGGAGGGCGACGGACAGCACCAGGGCGATCTGCCAGAGCCCCTTGCCGACGATCATCAGCAGCACCTCGCTGAGGGCGATGCCGATCAGCACCCCGACGGCGTTCTCGAGCACCCGTCGCGGTCGGGCGTCGCGGGCGAGGCCGAGCGACGAGATGGTGATCGTCACGGCCAGCAGCGGGATCGCGTGCCCCAGCAGGTAGTGCGTGATCGCGTACGAGAGCGAGACCGCCACGACGATCTGCACGACCGCCGGGCCGGACGCGATCGTGCGCGCGGTGGCGACCCTCGGATCGAACCCGCCGGAGGCGCGGGTCAGCATCGACCGCACCCGTCGCGTCGACGAGGCGCTCGCGCCCTCGGACCCGCTCACCGCCGGGTCAGCGGCGGACGGCGCCGAGACGGGGCAGGCGGGGTACCCCCGCTGCGGCGCCGGCGGACGAGGGCACGATGACCTCCTGCGAGGCGGCGACCACGATGTCGTCGGCGACGACGGCGAGTGCCGCCGTCTCGGGGGTGGTGCGCTTCACGAGCGCCAGCGCGACGGGGCCGAGCTCGTGGTGCAGCGCGACGCTGGTCACGTGACCGACGACGCTGGGCGAGCGGGGCTGCGCGTCGGGGTCGGCACCGGGGTCGGCGTCGGCGGCGGTCTGACCGAACGCGCCGGTCGGGGGCGATGCGAGCACGACGGCGGCGCCGTGCTCGGGCAGCACGCCGTCGCTGCCGTCGAGGTGCAGCATGACCAGGCGCCGCGGCGGGTGCCCGATGTTGTGCACCTTGGCGACGGTCTCCTGGCCGCGGTAGCAGCCCTTCGCCAGGTGGACGGCGCTGCGCATCCAGTCGAGCTCGTGCGGGATGCTGCGCTCGTCGACCTCGGTCGTGAGACGCGGACGCCAGGCCTCGATCCGCAGCGCCTCGAGGGCGAGCGTGCCGGCGGCGGGCAGGTCGGCGGCGGGAGACCCGGCCAGCGCGGCGAGGTCGTCTCGGGCCACGAGCGTCTCGCGGTACGACCACTGCCTGCCGGGGTGGCTCTCGGAGTCGGCGTAGCTGTGACCGCCGACGGCGACCTCGTGCCAGGGGTCGACCCAGGCGATGGCGACGTCGTTCGAGGTGAGCACGGGCACCCGGGCGTCGGCGGAGAGGTCGTGCATCGACCCCACCGTGGCCATGTCGGACGTCCGGTCGACGACCTCGACGCGGAGCATGAAGCGCATCCGATCGAGCCAGGACCGGAGCGGCTCGGTCTCGTCGCCGTCGACGAGCAGCCACGCGGTCTCGCCGTCGTCGACGAGGCGCACCGCGTGCTCGAGTCGCCCGTTGGCGTCGAGCAGCAGGGTCTCGGTCGATTCGCCGGGCGCCAGACGCCCGACACTTTGACTGGTCAACGAGTTGAGCCAGCTGAGCCGGTCGGGGCCGCTCACCGTGAGCACGCCGCGGTTCGAGAGGTCGACGACCGCCGTGCCCTGCGAGAGCAGGCGCTGCTCACGGATCAGCTCGCCGTAGTGGGCGGCGACCCCGGTGCCGTCGTCGACGAAGCCGTCGCGCGCCGCGAACGGCGAGCGGTACGCGGAGCCGGTCGAGGAGGCGGTGGTCGCGTCGGTCGCGCCGCCCGCGGAGGTGTCAGTCAACGCGCGACAACCTGCCGGACGCGTGCGTGCGCAGCTCCTGGCCGAGGGCCGCGATGTCCCATGCCCAGAGGAGGTCGTTCTCGACGAGCCCGTACATGCGGGTCGACGCCGAGTGCTCTTTGGCGTTGCTCGAGCGCAGCACGGCGTCGGTCGCGAGATCGATGCGCGGACCCTTGACGCGACCCAGGTAGAGCTCGTTGACCCCGGTGGGGTGCACGATCTGCACCTCGAGACCGAAGCCGTCGTCGGGGGTGCGGAGGATCTCGACGGCGCGCGCCGAGTTGTACGGCTGGACGCCGACGCCGGGCAGCATGCCCGGACCGCGGTCGCCCACCTCGGCCGGCCGCTCGAGCCGCCAGTAGCCCGTCTCGGTCGTCAACGGCGTGCGCTCGTCGTCGAGCAGCCAGGTGAACGAGCTGTAGTTGAGGAACGGCAGGCCGTCGTGGCTGAAGCTGATGCGCTGACCGAACTCGTGGACGCGCCGCTCGGCGGGCTCGGAGCCCTCGGCGGGCAGGTCGGGGTCGCCTTCGCCGATCTTGTAGTCGACGACGCCGGTGCCCTCCCATACGCCGATCAACCACGACAGGGGGACGAGCTCCGACGGCAGGTCGGTGGGGATGTCGATCAAGGTCAGCGCTGACCCTTGAAGAGCTTGACCAGCACGACGACCGACACGAACCCGATGCCGAGGGACGCCAGGGCGAGGAGGCCGACGAAGAACAACTCGAGAGCGAGCAAGGAATCCATGCGGGCAACCCTACCCGCCGACCACCGACATCGGGAGGGCCTCAGCAGACCCTCGGGCATCGAGGGGTGCGCCGCCAGGGGCGGCCGCGGCGGGTCAGCCGGTGACGGCCACCACCAGGGTCGCGACGGCGAGCACGACGAGGCTGCCGCAGAGGGCCAGCATCGTGCGCGACACGAGGCCGTCCTTCTGACTCGCCGCGAGCTGCAGCACGAACGTCAGGACGATCAGACCGCCGAGCGAGAGGGAGAGCCAGGTGAACGCCTCGTCGCGCGGGGCGACGACGACGATGAGCACGGCCGCGACGACGGCGGCGAGCCACACGGGGATGATCGTCAGCGGCTTGAGCCGCGCCGTGTCGACCGCGCTGGGGGTCAGGGGATCTGCCACTTCGTCGTTCTCCGTTCGAGACCTGCCCTAGCATCGGGTGGTCGGGATGGGCCGGGCTCATGTTTTAGACTGCTCGACAGTACATTCACTGGAGGTCGTGTGGCGCAGCTCTTGGTACTGACCTCGGCAGGCGGGCCCGACGTCCTTCCCGCGCTCGCACTCCTCAGTCACCGTACCCGCCAGATCCCCGCCGAACCCGCGCAACTGGTGAACGCGCCGTCGAGCGATCTGATCTTCGTCGACGCGCGGGCCGATCTCGCGAGCGCCAAGTCGCTCTGCAAGATCCTCCGCACGACGGGCGTCACCGTGCCGATCGTGCTCGTGCTCACCGAGGGCGGGCTCACCGCGGTCAACGCCGAGTGGGGCGTCGACGACGTCATCCTCGAGGGCGCCGGCCCCGCCGAGGTCGACGCCCGCATCCGACTCGTCACGGGGCGTCTCGCCCAGTCGCAGACCGGGTCGAAGATCCACGCGTCGGGTGTCGTCATCGACGAGGCGAGCTACTCGGCCAAGGTGCACGGCCGCCCCCTCGACCTCACCTTCAAGGAGTTCGAGCTGCTCCGGTTCTTCGCGACGCACCCCTCCCGGGTCTTCACGCGCGAGCAGCTGCTCAGCGAGGTCTGGGGCTACGACTACTTCGGCGGCACCCGCACGGTCGACGTGCACGTCCGCCGTCTCCGCGCCAAGCTCGGCGACCTCGAGTCGCTGATCGGCACCGTGCGCAACGTCGGCTACCGGTTCAACGTGTACGACGACGACAACGTCGCGCCGGGGGCCTGACCGTGAGCGATCCCGGCGGGTCGACCCGCGCCTCCTCGGCCGCCTTCGACGGAAGCGGTGCGGGCGGCACGGGCGGTGCGGGCCGGGTCGCCGATGTGCTGGCCCTGGCGTCCGCGGCCGCGACAGCCGACGGGAGCCCCCCGTTCAACGACCAGTCGCTGGTCGAGCTGCGCTCGGGCGAGGCCCGGGTGCTGGGCGACGGCCAGGCGGCGGCGATCGTCCGTGAGGGCGAGGCCGAGCTGGCGGTGCACCCCGAGCACCGCCGCCGTGGTCTCGGTGCGCGGCTCGTGCAGACGGTGCTCGACGAGACGACCGGCCCGATCGCATTCTGGGCGCACGGCGATCTGCCCGGCGCTCGGGCGCTCGGCTCCCGCTTCGGCGCCGTCGAGACCCGCCGACTGCTGCAGCAGCGGGCCCCGGTGACCTCGCGCGCACCCCGTCTGTCGGACGGCGACCGCGTCGCGGCCTTCCGCCCCGGCGTCGACGACACGGCCTGGCTCGACCTCAACGCCCGCGCGTTCGCCGATCACCCCGAGCAGGGCTCGCTCGATCAGGGCGATCTCGACGCGCGCCGCGCCGACTCGTGGTTCGACGCCGACGACTTCGTGCTGCTCTGGCGCGGCGACGAGCTGATCGCGTTCTGCTGGCTCAAGGTCGAGACCGGCCAGCCGGGCGAGTTCTACGCGGTCGGGGTCTCCCCCGATCACCAGGGCGAGGGCCTGGGAGGCGCGGTGGTCGACGCCGGGATGGCCCGCCTCGCCGAGAGGGGCGTCGGCACGGCGGCTCTCTACGTCGAGGGTGACAACACGGCGGCGCTCCGCCTGTACGCGGCGCGCGGATTCACCGACCACGCGGTCGACGTGCAGTACACGCTCACGCGCTGAGCGGGCTCACGCGCCGCACGCTCACGCGCTGAGCGGGTTCACGCGCCGGGCCGGGTCGAGCCGTCCCACTCGGGTACGCGCTCCCAGCCGTCGGCGACGCGTCGCACCGCTCCTCCGCGGGCGAAGGCCTCGAGCCAGCCCGTCATCGGCCACTCCCCCCACTGCTCGGCGAAGAGCCGCCCGTTGCGGAGCACGTCGTCGAGGTGCTGCCACGGGGGCGACGAGGTCGGGTGGTGCTGGTGGTACGCGTCGGCCCCGCCGACCCAGACGAGCGGCCGACCCGTCCGGCGGAACGCGAAGGCGAAGTCGGTGTCCTCGCCGCCGTAGCCGACGTAGCGCTCGTCGAAGCGCGGACCGGAGCGCCAGGCCCGTGCCGTGAGCGCGAATGAGAGCGACCAGAACAGGGCGTACTCGCCGTCGCCGGCCCGGGCCAGCAGCCCCGCAGGAGGCGCGGGTCGAGCCGCGTGCGGAGCGGTCAGCTCGGCGAGCACGGCCGGGTCGTCGACGTCGACGCCGGGCGCGAGGTAGGTGACGGGACCGCAGAGCACCGCGTCGGGTTCGGCGCGGGCGGCGTCGACGTAGCGGGAGACCAGCGAGGGCGAGGGCACGCAGTCGGCGTCGAGGAACACCACGAGGTCGGCGCCGAGCCCCACGGCGGCGTCGGCCCCGGCGTTGCGTGCGGCGGCGAGCCGGAAGCCCTCGGCGGCCGGCGGCATGTGCACCACGAGGTCGACGCCCAGATCGCTCGGGGCGGGCTCGTCGTCGAGCCAGACCACGACGGTGGACACCCGCGGAGTCGTCGACCGTGACGGGGCAGACGCGTCGGGTCCGGGCTCGGGTCCGGGCTCGGGTCCGGGCTCGGGCGACGCGGCATCGCGCACGACGGCCGCGAGCTGATGCCGCAGGTGGTCGAGCCGGGCGACCGAGCAGAGGGTGACGACGGCGACGTGCCGACCGGGCTGCTGTTCCGAACCGGCGACGCGCTCGATGACGTCGGCGGCCCGGCGGGCGGCTCCGGCCGTGCCCCACCGCGCCCAGTCGGGCTCGAGCTCGAGAGCGCGCGCGATGACCTCGGGCCACCGCTCGGCCGTCGGCCAGACCGGCTCGACGACGGCGAGCCCCGCGCGGTCGAGTGCGGTCGCGGTCGCGATCTGCTCGCCGAAGGGCCTCGTCTGCGGCACGACGATCGCACGGGCACCTGCGGCGGCGATGTCCGCGACGGCGTTCTGCCCCGCCCAGGTGACGACCACGTCGGCCCGGTTCAGGGCCGGCCACGGGTCGTCCACCACGACGGACGGCTGCCCGTCGACGCCGTCGACCCCGAGCACCGTCCAGTGCGTTCCCGGGGTGGCCGCGCGCGCCTCCTCGATGTCGTCGGCGGTGACGTCGTGTCCGCCGCCTCCGGCGAGGACGAGCACGCGGGTGCCGTCGGGTTCGGCCGCAGGCTCACGAGGTGCCGCGCGGCCGTCGTGCCGGCTGATGCCGCCGGTGTAGGCGACGAGGTCGCGATGGGCGGCGAGATGCGCCGGCTCCATGAGCTCGCGCGGCCAGGGGGCGACGATCGCGGCGGCGAGGCGTTCGATCAGGGCGTGCGGCTCGTCGTCGCGATCACCGGGCTGGGTGAACAGCACGACCGGGACGCCGAGGAGGCGCGCGAGCAGTCCGACCTCGACCGAGACGTCGACGACCATCGCGTCGATCCGCTCGCGGGCGACGGTCTCGGCGATCGCCGCGAGCCGGTCGCGATGACCCCGATGACCGAGCGGCGCCCAGTGCAGCACGCCGTCCGCCGTCGGGTCCGCCCCGGCGGGGTCGAGCTCGCGCCCGGCATCGTCGATCTCGACCCCGGCGTCGTGCGGCAGGGTCGTCCAGCGGGTGTCCGCGGGCAGGTCGTCGGGCGCGGGGCGCGAGCTGAACACGACGACGTCGGCGTCGACCTGCGGGCGGACGGCCCGGAACCGTGCGACGTGCCCTCCCCCGTGGTGGTGCAGGTACCAGCCGACGACGGGTCGGGTCACGCGGCCTCCTCGGGCCGCTCGGCGTGCGACGCGTCAGACGCGTCCGACGTGTCGACCTCGAGAGCGTCGTGGTCGAGACCCTCACGGCGGAGACCCTCGCGGCGCACCGTCGCGCGCAGCACCTCCTCGAGGCGGTCGACCCGGGCTCCGAGCGAGAAGCGCGCGATGGTGCTGGCGCGGATGTCGTCGCGACCTCCGGGCGTGCGCGACGCCTCGATGAGATCCCGCGCGGCGACGGCCAATGCGGCCGGGTCGCCCGGGGTGACGGTGGTGATCCCGACGGAACCGCGGGCGATCTCGGTGACCCCGCCCACGTCGTGCGCGGCGACGGGGGTGCCCGTCATGAGCGCCTCGGGCACGACGAGCCCGAACGGCTCGGCCCAGACCGGGGTCGTGAGCGAGCAGGCGCTCCGGCCGACGAGGTCCGCCAGCTCGGCCTGCCCGAGAGGCCCGACGTAGGCGACCCGGTCGCCGAGCGCGGGGGCGACGAAGTGGTCGAAGTAGGCCTGGTCGCCGATGCGACCGACGATCGTCAGAGGCAGGTCGAGGAGACGCGCGGCCTCGATCGCGAGATGGGTGCCCTTCTCGGGGACGAGACGTCCGAACCAGACGAGACCCGCGCCTCCCGGCCCCAGGGGCCAGAGCGACTCGTCGACGCCGTTCGGCAGCACGACCGAGTCGACGCCCGCGGCCGACCACTCGTCGGCAGTGTGGCGACTGACCGACAGGAACGTGCTGCGACCGCCCACCGACGCGCGGTCGGCGGCGAGCAGCTCGGGGATGACGGGCGTGTGCAGGGTCGAGACGACCGGGACTCCGAGCGATCCGGCACGCTCGAGCGGCAGACCGTGCAGGCAGTGGTTGACGACCACGTCGTAGTCGTCGGCGTGACGGCGGATGCGGTCGAGGGCCGCGTCGAGACGGGGCAGCGCGTCGTCGAGGTAACCAGCCGGGTAGGTGTCGTCGGCGGCGATCTCGCCCTCGGCCCACGCGACGGCGGGCATGACGTACTCGGCCGGGCCGCCGGTCATGAAGTCCGAGCCGCGCGGGGCGACGAGGTCGACGTGGTGACCGCGTGAGCGGAGGGTCGCGACCTCGTTCCACAGAGCCGACTCGACGCCGCCGGCGTGCGGCTGTCGGATGGGGTACCGGAGTGGGGCGATGGTGGCGATGCGCAAGGGTCGTGGCGGTGTCACGCAGGGGTCCTCTCGGCGGGCGGGGCGGGTCGTCGGGCGGGCTGGATCGTGGGATCCGACGGTGCCGGCCGAGCTCGGGGACGCGCCAGGGCGGCGCGGTAGACGGCCAGGTGAGCGCGGACGACATCCCTGTCGACCCGGTCGCGTTCGGCCGATCGTGCGGTGATGATTTCACGTCGATGTGTCGTGCCGGGGCGGGCACCCGCCCGGAGCACCCCGTCGAGGGCGTCGGCGAGCGCCGAGCCGTCGGCGGCGAACCGGGCGGAGGCGACGGTGGGGTCGTCGTGCTGGTCGGCGTAGTGCCCCGTGTCGGGTGCGACGACGGGCACTCCGAGGTCCCAGCAGAGCTCGAGCCAGCCCGAGTGGGTGCCGTGCCGGTAGGGCAGCACGCAGGCGTCGAGGCGGGCGAGCCCTGCGGCGAGCGCGGTGTCGTCGAGGCGGTCGTGCTCGACGAGGACGACCGCGTCGGAGGCGGCGCAGAGGCGTCGGACCTCGTCGCGGGCGGCGGAGTCGCGGACGGAGCGGTGCAGGCGCACCTCGCCCGTGACGGCGTCCCCGCGGGCGCGGAGGAGGTCGAGGGCCGCGACGAGCGCCGTCGTGGCACCCGGTCCGTCGACGCCGGGCCGGAGGTCCTTCAGGTGCAGGCCGACGACCCGCCCGTCGGCGGCGAACCCGATGGGCGCGGTGTCGGCGGTGAAGTCGGAGCCGAGGAGGCGCGGGTGCGGCACGACGACGGCCTCGACTCCCCAGCGGCGCGCGATCTCGGCCGCGGCGCCCTCGGTCAGGGTCAGAACCGCGTCGACACGGGGCAAGAGGGCGTCGAGCTGGGCGACGTAGCGGCCCTGGTCGCCGTCGGCGAGCTGCGGGTGGTCGAGGTCGTGGACGGTCTGGACGACGGGCCAGCCGACGGCGTGGGCCGCGTCGACGGCGTCCACGAGGTGGGCGACGTCGAACGACTCGGTGCCGAAGTGGATGTGCAGCAGGTCGGCCTCGTCGGCGTGGGCGCGGATCCAGGCCGCGTCGAGCGCGACCGGGGGCCACCAGACGCCCGGCCCGGCGCCGTCGGGGCGCGGGTCGTCGTGGAGTGTGATCGCGTCGTCGGCGGTCACCCGACGCACGTAGGGGTGCGAGGCGGGGACGGCCACGACGCGCAAGGGGCGCGTCATGCTTCCTCCGCTTCTCGGCGCCCGAGCGTCGACGACGACTCGGGCCACCTGTGGAACGTACTCCCAGGGAGGCCGATCGGGTGCGTGCTGTCCGTCGTTCTCCACAGGGGCCTCGGCAGGCGCTCGGGCGGGGGTGCTGCCGCGTGTAACGTCCGACGCGTGCCCACCCCACTCTGCATCGTCGTCGGCCCGCCCTCTCACGGCGTGACGGCCTACGCGTCCGACGTCGCCGCTTCGCTGATCGAGGCCGACCCGGCGGTGCGGCGTCGCGACGTCGCGACGGCCGAGCTCGCCGAGACCCTCGTCGCCGACGAGCGCCCCGCCCGGGTCCATCTGCACGTGACCGACAAGCTGTTCGGGTCGAGTCTCGAAGACGCGGCCGAGCGGGTCGAACGACTGGCCGCCCTCACCTCGCTCACGGTGACCCTGCACGACCTCCCCCAGCCGTCGGACGGCGAGACCGCCGTGCACCGGCGCGCCGCCGCGTACCGTCGCATGGCGCAGGCCGCCCACGGCGTCGTCGTGAGCAGCGAGCACGAGCGGTCGCTGCTGGCCGAGCACGTCGACGACGCTCTCCCCCGCGTGCTGGTCGCCCCGCTCGGGACGCGACCCGGCGCGCCGTTCGCCTCGGCGGGGTCGGCGGGGTCGGACGTGGATGCCGCATCCGCGCCTCCTGCGGCCGACCCGTCCGAGCTGCGCGTCGTCATCGCCGGCTACGTCTACCCGGGCAAGGGGCACGACGACGCGATCGCGGCCTGCGGCGACCTGGTGCGCCGGGGCGAGGCGGCATCGGCGACGGTCGTGGCCCTCGGCGGCCCGTCGGCCGGTCACGAGCGCGACGTCGAGGCGCTGGCGTCGGCCGCGACGGCGGTCGGCGTCCGCTTCGAGGTGACGGGGCGACTCGGAGACGAGGCCTACGCCGCCGCTTTCCACGCACCCGTCGTGCCCCTCGTGGCGCACCGCCACTGGTCGGCGTCCCGCTCGCTGCTCGACTGGGCCGAGCAGGGTCGCCGGGCCGTGGTCGCCGACACCCGGTACACCCGCGAGATGGACGCCCTCCGGCCCGGCAGCATCGCCCTGTACGACCCCGAGTCCGACGGCGCCCTGGCGGCCGCGCTGCTCGCCGCGCACCGCGACCCGCGGTCGACGGCGCTTCCGGCCGGCACCTCTCTGGCCCCCACCCTCGACGACACCGCCGCGGCGCACCTGGCGTGGTGGCGCGAGGTCGCCCCGTGACCGGCCCGACGCCCCGACCCGGGCGGGGGCGCGCCCTGCCGGGGAACCGCTGGGACCTCCTCGACGGGGTGACGCCACCCGCGCCTCCCTCGGTCACCGTCGTCGTGGCGCACTACCGGCAGCAGGCGCAGCTCGACCGCACGCTGCGCGCCCTCTCCCGGCAGACCCACCCGGCCTCGCGGCTCGAGGTGGTGGTGGTCGACGACGGGTCGCCCGAGACGCCGCGCGTGCCCGACGGGGTGCGACTCGTCGTGCAAGAGGACCGCGGGTTCCGCCTCGCCGCCGCCCGCAACCTCGGCGCCTCGGTCGCCGACGGAGACGTGCTGTGCTTCCTCGACGCCGACACCGCGCCCGAGCCCGACTACGTGCGCGAGCTGACCCGCCTGCCCACCCTCGCCTCGGACGTCGTCGCGGCCGGTCGCCGACGTCATGCAGCGCTCGATCGGGCCCCCGAGGAGGCACGGGTCGAGCAGGTCGCCCCCGCCCTCGAACTGGACGAGCCGGCCTGGCTCCGCCGCGCGTACGCCGACTCGCGAGATCTGCTCGACGCCGACGACCGCTCGTACCGCTTCGTGATCGGCGCGGTCACCGCCTGCTCGGCCGACCTGTTCGCCGACACCGGCGGCTACGACGAGGCGTTCACCCGCTACGGCGGCGAGGACTGGGAGTGGGCCTACCGCGCCTGGCTCGCGGGCGGTGTGCTGGCGCACGTGCCCTCGGCCGTGGCCTGGCACGACGGGCCGGAGTGGTCGGGCCGCGACCTGGCCGATCGACAACGGGCGAAGAACGCCGAGGCCCTGCTGCTCGCCGACCTCGTGCCCGCCCCCGGGTCCCGCGGCCGGGCGCTGCGCGGACCGCACGCCGACGTCGCCCTGCATGGTCCGCTCACGGGAGGCGAGGCGGCGCGGTTCATCTGCTTGGATTCGATCCTGGCGGAGGTGCCCGAGGCGTCGGTCGTCGGGGCGCCGGTGGTCGGCGGCGGCGACGCCGGGCTGGCGATCGACGGCCGTCGGCTCGACCGGGTCAGGGTCGACGTGGTGGTCGCCGACGCGCCGGTGCGGGTGCGCGACGGCGAGCTGCGGCGGGCCGTCGCCGAGCTGGACGGACGCGGGCCCGGGGCGATCGTCTACGTCGACGACGAGGGCGCGACCCTCCTCACCGTCAGCTCCCGGCGAGCGGCGATCAGAGGTCGACGCTGGGGCTCGGATGCGCTGCACGAGACCGTCGTGCGCCGCAGCCCCTCCGTGGTGCGACTCGTCGACGAGCCCGACGTCGAGGGGTACGTCGGCGGCTGGGCCTAGCCCGGACAACGGGGCCCTCGCCCCGGCACGGGGTACAGAACGGGGTACAGATCGGGCTGCTGACGGGTGCGATGGCGCTTACTCCCCAGGGGGACGACGATCTGCCATGGCGCTCTCAGCGGCAGGGTGTGGATTGAGGTCGACCGGAACAGACCACGCCTCGACCGCAGCACAGGAGACCACCATGAACCCCGTCAAATTCGTCTCGGACCTCGGAGTCCAGAGCAAGCACGCCTACTGGGGCGGCTTCGCCTCCATCGTCATCGCACTCGTCGCCTGGCTCGCCTCGCAGGGCAAGGACTCGTCCGACAAGGCGCAGTCCGACCGTTGGGGCATCTTCATCGGCCACTGGGCGCCCACGTTCTTCGCTCTCGGCCTCGCGCTGAAGCAGGAGGAGAAGTAAGCCCGAACACCCTCGTCCCATCGGACGACACCGCCCCGGCGATGTCATCCGGTGGGACGACGTCGTTCAGGAGGCCCGGTGCCAGAATCGTGGCATGTCTCATACTGGATCGTCTCTCGACTCCGTCACCGCGCCTCCCTCGCCACCGTCGTCGACCCGCTGGCGGCTCGTCGACACCATCCGGGGCTTCGCGCTCGCGGGCATCCTCCTGACCAACGTGGGGTCGCTGACGACGCTCGGCTACGGCCTCGAGGCCGGCGACTGGCGACCGAGCGTCGGCGCCACCGCCCTCGATCTGCTCGTCGAGTCGCGCTTCGTCCCGATCTTCTGCTTCCTCTTCGGCCTCAGCCTGCAGCTGATCGTGTCGTCGGCGCGGCGCCGGGGCTCGTCGCCGTGGCCGCCGCTGCTGCTCCGACTCGTGGCCCTGTTCGGCATGGGCCTGCTGCACGCGCTCGTGTTCCCCGGCGACGTCCTGCGGATCTACGCCGTCGGCGGGCTGCTGATCCTCCCCCTCGCGATCCTCGCCCCCCGCGCGATCGTCGCCGTGGCGGGGGTCGTGCTGCTGGCGGCCGGCTTCGCCGTCGGCGGCGGGATGGCCACCGTCCCGGGACTGCTGGCGCTCGGCTCGGCCTCGGCGTCGTTCGGGCTGCCCGCCGCCCTCGAGCGCGGCGGGCCACGCGTCGTCCGGGTGTTCGTCGTCTCAGCCCTGATGGGTGCGGCCGGCGCCGCACTGCAGCTCCTCCTCGGCCCCGAGCTGTCGTACGGGTTCGTCGCGGAATCCGTGGGCATGGTCCTGTCCGTCGCGTACGTCACCGGGTTCGCGCTGCTCTGGCGCACGCCGGTGCGACGCGTCCTCGCCGCCGCCTTCGAGGCGCTGGGGCGCATGGCTCTGACGAACTACGTGTCGGCCTCGATCGTGATCGCGTCCTTCGTGGCGCTCGTCCCGGGCGTCGACGCATCGGAGCGATCGGACCCGACCCCCGGCCTGCTGCTGGCCCTCGGGCTGCTCGTCGTGCAGGCCGTGGCGAGCCGCCTGTGGCTGACCCGTCTGTCGTACGGGCCGGTCGAATGGCTCTGGCGGACGATCACCTGGCGGTCGGTCGCGCGACTGCGGGGAGGCGCTCTCTGACACCCGCACCGCTCCTCCTCAGGGCGCCCTCCGGGCCTCGTCATCCACCGTTTACCTGAGCGGCGTCGCGAGGGGCCCGGGCGGTGGCACGATAGGACGATGGACAGCGAACCCCGAGTCGACGGCGCCGGCGTCACCCCCGACTTCCTCGACGACTTCGACGAGATCGTCAGCTTCGAAGACGGCACCCTCCCCGCCGAGCGGTACCTCGACCGTGAGCTCAGCTGGCTCTCGTTCAACCAGCGGGTGCTCGAGCTCGCCGAAGACCCGAGCACCCCCCTGCTCGAGCGGGCGAACTTCCTGGCGATCTTCGCGAGCAACCTCGACGAGTTCTTCATGGTCCGCGTGGCCGGTCTGAAGCGTCGCATCGCGACCGGGCTGGCGGTGCCGACCAACGTCGGCCGCGGTCCGAACGAGGTGCTGGCCGACATCAGCAACAAGGCGCACGAGCTGCAAGAGCGGCACGCGCGCGCGTTCCTCGACATCGTCAAGCCCGACCTCGACGAGGCCGGCATCCACGTCGAGAAGTGGTCCGACCTCGAAGAGGCCGACCGCGTGCGCATGCGCGAGATCTTCACCGAGCAGATCTTCCCCGTGCTGATGCCGCTCGCCGTCGACCCGGCGCACCCGTTCCCGTACATCTCCGGGCTGTCGCTCAACCTCTCCATCCGGGTCCGCAACCCGAAGACGATGCGCCAGGAGTTCGCGCGCCTGAAGGTGCCGCAGATGCTGCCGCGCTTCGTCCAGCTCCCCGACGACGAATCCGGGCGCGTGCGGTTCATCCCCCTCGAAGACCTCATCGCGAACCACCTGCAAGACCTGTTCCCGGGCATGGAGGTCGTCGAGCACCACGTGTTCCGCGTCACCCGCAACGAAGACGTCGAGGTCGACGAAGACGAGTCGGAGAACCTCATCCAGGCCCTCGAGCGCGAGCTGCTGCGTCGTCGCTTCGGGCCGCCGATCCGTCTCGAGATCACCGACGACATGGATCCCGTGACGCTCGAGCTGCTCGTCCGCGAGCTCGACGTGACCGATCAAGAGGTCTACAAGCTGCCCGCGCCGCTCGACCTGGCCGGGCTGTTCGAGATCACGAAGATGTCGCGCCCCGACCTCAAGTACCCGAAGCACCTGCCCACCACGGCCGTGCAGCTGCAGCCGACCGAGCCGAACATGAAGCCCGACATGTTCGCCAGCATCGCCCGCCAGGACATCCTCGTGCACCACCCGTACGAGTCGTTCGCGACGAGCGTCCAGGCGTTCCTCGAGCAGGCGGCCGCCGACCCCAACGTGCTCGCCATCAAGCAGACGCTGTACCGCACCAGCGGCGACTCGCCCATCATCGAGGCCCTGATCGACGCCGCCGAGTCGGGCAAGCAGGTGCTGGCGCTGGTCGAGGTCAAGGCCCGGTTCGACGAGCAGAACAACATCACCTGGGCCCGCAAGCTCGAGAAGGCCGGCGTGCACGTCGTCTACGGCCTCGTCGGCTTGAAGACGCACTGCAAGCTCGCCCTGGTCATCCGCCAGGAGAAGGGCACGCTCAAGCACTACACGCACATCGGGACGGGCAACTACAACCCGAAGACGAGCCGCATCTACGAAGACATGGGGCTCTTCACGTCCGACGACCAGGTCGGCAAAGACCTCACGCGTCTGTTCAACGAGCTCTCCGGCTACGCCATCGAGAAGAAGTTCAAGCGCCTGCTGGTCGCGCCGCGCTATCTCCGCCGCGGTCTGCTGAAGCAGATCCAGAACGAGATCGAGAACGCCCAGGCCGGTCGCCCGTCGGGCATCAAGATCAAGATCAACTCGATCGTCGACGAGCAGATCATCGACGCGCTCTACAAGGCCAGCCAGGCCGGGGTGCCGGTCGACGTCTGGGTGCGCGGCATCTGCACCATCAAGCCCGGGCAGCCCGGTCTGAGCGAGACGATCCGGGTCCGATCCATCCTCGGTCGCTACCTCGAGCACTCCAGGCTCTTCTGGTTCGCGAACGACGGCGACCCGCAGCTGTTCATCGGCAGCGCCGACATGATGCACCGCAACCTCGACCGCCGTGTCGAGGCGCTCGTCCGCCTCACCCAGCAGAACCACCTCGACGAGGTGGCGTCGCTGTTCGAGAGCGCCATGAGCGACGAGACCGCGTCGTGGTGGCTCGAGGCCGACGGCACGTGGACGCGGCACGCGCGCGACGAGTCGGGCCGCCCGCTGGTCGATCTGCAGAACGCGCTGATGAAGCAGATCAACCAGCGCAAGCGGAGCAGCCGGTGACCGTCGCCTCGACGACCGTCGTCGCCGCGGGTGCCGTGCTCTTCCGCTTCGTCGACGGCAAGGCCCGGGTGCTGCTGATCCACCGCGATCATCACGGCGACGTGTCGCTGCCCAAGGGCAAGGTCGACCCCGGCGAGTCGACGCCTCAGGCGGCCGTGCGCGAGATCCGGGAGGAGACCGGCTACCGGGTCGCCCTCGGCGCCCCCCTCGGGCACGTCGAGTACGTCATGCCCGGTGGCCGCGACAAGATCGTGCACTACTGGGCCGCCGAGGTCACCGACGAGGCCTTCGTCGCCGCCGGCGAGTTCACGCCCAACAGCGAGGTCGGCGCCATCGAGTGGGTCGGCATCGACAAGGCCCGCGCCAAGCTGACCTACGAGCGCGACGCCGACGTGCTCGCGCGATTCGCCGACCGCGTCGCGGCGAAGAACGCCCGCACCTTCGCCCTCGTCGCCCTGCGTCATGCCAAGACGACCGCCCCCGGCGACTGGAGCGGCTCGGACGCCACGCGACCGCTGCTCCCCGCCGGTCGACGGCAGGCCAAGTCGATCGCCCCCGGGATCGCCGCCTGGTCGCCGCAGCGGATCGTCAGCAGCACGGCCGCCCGCTGCCTCGCCACGCTCGAGCCCCTCTCGGCGCTCACCCGCGTCGGCGTCAAGCAGACCGACGCCATCAGCCAGGACTCGTTCGAGAACGGTTCCGACGACGTCGCGAGCGTCGTCGCTAAGCGTCTCAAGAAGCGCACCAGTGCGGTGCTCTGCAGCCACGGCCCCGTGCTGCCCGAGCTGATCCGTCAGATCGCGCTCGCGACCAAGGGGGGCGAACGGCTCGATCTGCGCCGCGCCTCCTCGTTGTCGCCGGGCGAGTACACGGTGCTGCACGTGTCGACCACCGACGCCTCGCTGGTCGCCGTCGAGACGCACGGCCCGCTCGCCTGACGCGGCGCCGCCCGGCCCGCGCGCGGCGCCGCCCTGCCCGCGCGCGGCGCCCGACTGTACAGATCGCGACCGTGCCCCCTGCGCACATCGCGACCGCGCCCCGCGTGCAGATCGCGACTGCGCGGACGGCTGCAGCCGTGCCGAACCCGACCAGACGGCCGCGGCACGCCGCTCATCTTCGTCGAAACACCCCGTTCTGCCCCAGATCCGTCGCGATTCGCACACCAACACCCTGGCGCGCGGAACGCGTCGGAGCGCCGCCGCGGACGGCTCCGATGTTCCCCGCCCGTTTACCTGCCGTTCACCGAGACGGGCGACCGTGGTTAACCCGTCGACGTAGCGTCTCGCAGGGGCCGGAACCCGGTCTCAGAACACAGTCGTCACCACCCGAGAAGGAATCACACTTGAATTTCAAGCGCACCGGCAGCCTCGTCGCCATCGCCGCAGTCGGCACCATGCTCCTCGCCTCCTGCGCCACGAACGAAGGCGGCTCGTCCGGCGCCGCCGAGGGCGGCTCCGACCTCTCCGGCACGATCTCCGGCATCGGCGCCTCGTCGCAGCAGGCTGCGCAGGAGTCCTGGGTCGCCGGCTACCAGACGGCCAACGAGGGCGTCACGGTCAACTACGACCCCCAGGGCTCGGGTGGCGGGCGCGAGAGCTTCATCTCCGGTGCGGCCGCCTTCGCCGGCTCGGACCGTGCGTTCACCACCGACGAGATCTCGTCGAGCACCTTCGCCGGTTGCACGCCCGACACCGGCATCGTCGAGCTGCCGGCGTACGTCTCGCCCATCGCGGTCGTCTTCAACCTCGACGGCATCACCGAGCTGAACCTGTCGCCCGCCACGATCGCCGGCATCTTCAACCTCTCGATCACCACGTGGGACGCCGACGAGATCGCCGCCGACAACCCCGGCGTCGACCTGCCCAGCACGCCGATCACGGCCGTGCACCGCGCCGACGACTCGGGCACCACCGAGAACTTCACCGACTACCTCAACAAGACCGCCCCCGACGTGTGGACGGCCGAGGCGGACGGCGTCTGGCCGACGAAGGACGGCGAGGGCGCCACCGGCACCTCCGGCGTCATCGACGCGGTCACCAACGGCACCGGCACCATCGGCTACGCCGACGCCTCGCGCGCCGGCGACCTCGGTGTCGCCAAGGTCAAGGTCGGCGACGAGTTCGTCGGCTACTCGCCCGAGGCCGCCGCGGCCATCGTCGACGCCTCCCCCGAGGAGGAGGGCCGCACCGAGGGCGACATCGCCATCGAGATCGACCGCACCACCGATGCCGCCGGCGTCTACCCGATCGTCCTCGTCAGCTACCTGATCGCGTGCGAGTCCTACGAGGACGCCGCGCAGGGCGAGCTGGTCAAGTCGTACCTGAGCTACGTCACGAGCGACGAGGGCCAGCAGGTCGCGGCCGAGGCCGCCGGCTCGGCTCCCATCTCGAGCGAGCTCTCGACCCAGGTCGCCACCGCGATCGAGCTGATCAAGTAACGACCCGCACCACACGACAGGCCCGGGGGCGCACCGCGTGCGTTCCCGGGCCGTCTGCCTGAATCGCCCCGCTCGACTCGAACACCGATCACCCGGAGGATCCGTCCGATGACCGCCCCCGCTACGACCTCGGCGCCGCCCCAGGCGCCAAAACCCCGGCGTCGTCCCGCCGATCGGATCTTCGCGGGCAGCACGATCGTCGCCGGCGGGCTGATCCTCGCGATCCTCGCCGCGGTCGCGCTGTTCCTCGTCGTCCAGAGCATCCCGGCGCTCACCGCGAACGCCGACGACATCTCGCTCTCGGGGTTCCCCGACTCGTTCTTCCAGTACGTCGGCCCCCTCGCGTTCGGAACGGTCTACGCGGCTGCCCTCGCCCTGCTCATGGCGTTGCCCGTCGCCATCGGCATCGCGCTCTTCATCTCGCACTACGCGCCCCGCCGCCTCGCGCAGGGTCTCGGCTACATCATCGACCTGCTGGCCGCCGTGCCGTCGGTCGTGTTCGGCCTCTGGGGCAGCATCGTCCTCGCCCCCGCGATCCAGCCGTTCTACACCTGGCTGGTCGACACCTTCGGGTGGATCCCGATCTTCGCCGGCCCGGTGTCGGGCACGGGACGGACGCTGCTCACCGCCTCCATCGTCCTCGCCGTGATGATCCTGCCGATCATCACCGCCCTCAGCCGCGAGGTGTTCCTCCAGACGCCCGTGCTGCACGAAGAGGCCGCGCTGGCCCTCGGCGCCACGCGCTTCGAGATGATCCAGATCGCCGTCCTGCCCTTCGGCCGCCCCGGCATCATCTCCGCCGCCATGCTCGGTCTCGGTCGCGCCCTGGGCGAGACGATGGCCGTGGCCCTAGTGCTGTCGCCGGCGCTCGTCATCAACCCCGCGATCCTCACGTCCACCAACTCGTCGACCATCGCCGCGAACATCGCGCTGAGGTTCCCCGAGGCGCACGACATCGGCATCAACACCCTGATCGCGACCGGCCTCGTGCTGTTCGTCATCACGCTGATCGTCAACTCGATCGCCCGCTTCGTCATCAACCGCCGCAAGGCCTTCTCGGGAGCGAACTGATGGCCACGACCACCCCCACCACGAGCGGCGTGCGTCGCGAGAGCCAGGCCGTCAACACCCTGACGACCGGACGCCTGCCCAAGGGCGCCCCCGTCATCATCCTCATCGGCAGCTGGATCATCATGGGCGTCGTCTTCGCCCTGCTGCAGGCCGCCGGGGTCACCGAGGGCTTCAACTGGGTGCCCGCGCTCATCCTCGGCACCGTCCTCTACGCGGCTCTGGTCTTCGTGGTCGCCATGCAGGTCGAGGGCATCCGCCGCGCGAAGGACCGCGTCGTCACGACCCTGGTCGGGTCGGCGTTCATCATCGCTCTCATCCCGCTCGTCTCGCTGCTGATCACGGTCGTCACCGCCGGCTCCGGTCGCTTCGACGGCGACTTCTTCGCCCAGTCGATGCGCAACGTCGTCGGCGCAGGAGGCGGTGGCCTGCACGCCATCGTGGGCACCGTCCTGATGACCGCGTTCGCCGCGGTGATCTCGGTGCCGATCGGCCTGCTGACCGCGATCTACCTCGTCGAGTACGGCACGGGCCGTCTGGCCAGGGCGATCACGTTCTTCGTCGACGTCATGACGGGCATCCCCTCGATCGTCGCGGGTCTGTTCGCCTACGCCCTGTTCGTCATCTTCTTCGGCGAAGGCGTCCGCATGGGCGCCGCCGGCTCCGTCGCCCTGGCCGTGCTGATGATCCCCGTGGTGGTCCGCAGCACGGAGGAGATGCTCAAGCTCGTGCCGAACGAGCTGCGCGAGGCGGCGTACGCGCTGGGCGTGCCGAAGTGGCTGACCATCCTCAAGGTGGTCCTCCCCACGTCGATCGCCGGCATCACGACCGGTGTCATGCTCGCCATCGCGCGCATCATCGGCGAGACCGCCCCGCTGCTGATCACCGCCGGCTTCACCGCGAGCATGAACTACAACCTGTTCGACGGCCGCATGCAGTCGCTGCCGGTCTTCGCCTACAGCTCGTACGTGAGCCAGGGCACCGACGCGGCCGCCTACATCGACCGTGCGTGGACCTCGGCCCTCACCCTCATCCTGATCGTCATGGCGCTGAACCTGCTCGCCCGTCTGATCGCCCGAATCTTCGCACCCAAGCTCGGCCGCTAGGCCAGGAACCACCCGGAGGAACCATGTCCAAGCGCATCGAGGTCCGTGACCTCAACGTCTTCTACAGCAAGTTCAAGGCCGTCGAAGACGTCAACATCACCATCGAGCCCCGCACCGTCACGGCCTTCATCGGCCCCTCCGGCTGCGGCAAGTCGACGTTCCTCCGCACGCTGAACCGCATGCACGAGGTGATCCCGGGGGCGTACGTCGACGGCGAGGTCCTGATCGACGGCAACGACCTCTACAGCCCCGGCGTCGACCCGGTGCTCGTCCGTCGTCAGGTCGGCATGGTCTTCCAGCGCCCGAACCCGTTCCCGACGATGAGCATCCGCGACAACGTGCTCGCCGGTGTGAAGCTCAACAACCGCCGCATGTCGAAGAGCGACCAGGACGGCCTGGTCGAGAAGTCGCTGCAGGGCGCCAACCTCTGGAACGAGGTCAAGGACCGCCTCGACAAGCCCGGCTCGGGTCTGTCGGGCGGGCAGCAGCAGCGTCTCTGCATCGCCCGCGCGATCGCGGTCTCGCCCGACGTCGTGCTGATGGACGAGCCCTGCTCGGCCCTCGACCCGATCTCGACGCTCGCCATCGAGGACCTCATCGAAGAGCTGAAGCAGGAGTACACGATCGTGATCGTGACCCACAACATGCAGCAGGCCAGCCGCGTCAGCGACAAGACGGCGTTCTTCAACATCGCCGGCACGGGCAAGCCGGGCAAGCTCATCGAGTACGACGACACGGCCACGATGTTCTCGAAGCCGAGCGTTCAGGCGACGGAGGACTACGTCTCGGGCCGCTTCGGTTGATCGACTGCTCCGGCCGGTCCGGGCCCCATCGGGTCTAGAACCCCGGAGAGCCGAGGAGGCGCCCCACCAGCAGGTGGGGCGCCTCTCGTCGTTCTCGGGGTCGCGTCGCGTCAGGCGCTCGGCAGGGCCACGATCGGCTCGGTGGTCGGCTGGTCGGAGCCGCCGGCCGGCTCGATCGTGACGCCGACGACGTCGCCGGGCGACATCTCGCCCTTGAGCACCTGCGTGACGGCCGAGTCGGTCGTCGTGTCGAACGTGCCCGCCGGGACGGGGCCGTCGTCGCCGATGTACCAGAGCTCGTAGGTGCGGTCGCCGGGCAGCGACTCGAGGCCGTCGGCGACGATCGCGCTGCGCTGCAGCTCGTTCGACCAGACGAGCGTGGCCGTCCCGCCCGTGCTGACCTCGGCCACCGTGCGCTGGAAGTCGGACGCGGCGTAGATCTCGTCGAGAGCCGAAGCCGTCGCCTCCTGCGACTGACCCGGGCCGCTGACTGCGGAGATCACGGCGCCTCCGCCGAAGAACAGACCGGCGGCTGCTGCGGCAGCGCCGAGGATCGCGGCGGGGCGGGTGAACCAGCGACGCTCGGCGGCACCGGTCGGACGCAGGATGCGCGCCTCGGTCTCGGTGGGCTCCATCTCGGGGACGGGACGACGCTGGGGGGCGACGCGCTCGTGCTCGTCACCCGCGCCTCCGGCGGTCTCGGCCTCGGGCTGCCGCAGCGGCGGCAGCTGGGGTGTGCGGGCGATCTTCTCCATCAGCGAGCTCCGCAGCTCGGCCGAGGGTGCCACCGGCTGTGCCGCGTGAGCGAGCAACAGTGCTGTCTCGCGCAAATCGGCCACTTCTCTCTGCAGATCGGGTGAGCCGTCGAGGAGTCCCTCGAAGGCGTGTCGCTCGTCGTCGCCGAGGGCGTCGAGCACGTACGCGCCGGAGAGGTTCTCCGTCGCTTCGCCGACACCATCGGTGCCGGTGGGTTCGTTGCGGTCGTTCACGAGGCAACCCCCATTTCGTCGCGAAGTCGGATCATTCCGTCGCGGAGTCGTGTTTTGACGGTGCCGATCGGCACCCCCAGCATGGTGGCCACCTCACTGTGGCTGTAGCCGCCGTAGTAGGCCAGTTGGACCGCCTGGCGTTGGAGCTCGGTCAATCGGGCCAGGGCCCGTTCGACGCGCTCGTGCTCGATGCGGATCTCGACCGACTCGGTGACCGAGTCGTATTCGGGAGCCATGTCGCGGACGCCGATCCGGAGGTCGCGGTCACGACCGGCCTGCGAGGCGCGGACGCGATCCACCGCCCGCCGGTGAGCCATGGTGAGCATCCAGCTCGCGGCGCTGCCGCGCGTCGTGTCGAAGCGCGACGCCGTCTGCCAGATCTCGAGGAACACCTCTTGGGCGACCTCTTCGGATTGCGAGTGGTCTTTCAGGAGGCGCTTGATAAGACCCAGCACCCGTGGCGCAGTCTGGTCGTACAGCTCTCCGAATGCGACCTGGTCGCCGCCGGCGACCCTGTGCAGCAGCTCGTCGGGGGACGACGGTTGCACCGCGTCGGGCATCTCGGTCTCTCGGGTCACGAGCCTCAGCATGTCAGGGTTCACCTCCGTGCGCTTCTCAGGGGCCTGTTCACGAGAAGATCGTGACGGCCGCGTCGGGTCGTGCAGGACGCTTCGCGCCTGCGATTGTGGACAGCACGTCGGGTGACGTGGAGTGTGTCCGCTCCCTCCGCGAGGCGCACCGCCTGGGATGGTAAACACGCCGAGGGCCTCGTGGAGGAAGCGGACCGCTGACCCCGGTCTTAGGGAGACCGGAACCGGCGGAGGAGCTTTCGCTCTCACACACTTGGTTCGGCACGAGCTCGCAGCCGGATTGGGCGAGTTTGCGGGCCATGCACGACTGGTGATGTCGGCTTCGGCCGGAAGAGGTGCCAGGCCGCAGAAACGCCTCTCGGCGCGAGGCCGCTCGAAGCGGCTAAATTTGGAGCCCGGGGTTACTGCGGCCCGGCGAGAATCGATGTTACCCGCTGTCTCCGGCATCCGCCTCGACGTTCGCCGGGTGCGAAATCCGCGACCTGATGCGCCCGCCGACTTGCATCGGGCGGGTGGCGCGAGGCAGGGGTCAGTCGAGACTGTCGGTGCGCCAGAGGTGGGCGCAGGCGACGAGGTCGACGGCGAGTTCGGAGAGCCGCAGTGCCCGGCGGGTCAGGTCGGAGGCGTGGTCGGAGCCGATCGAGTCGTGGTCGTCTGCGAGATTCGTGGCCCCGGCGGAGGCGAGGCGGCAGAACGCCGCCCCGCGCTCGAGCGCCGTCGCGAAGTCGCCGACGAACACGCCGCGGAGGATGAGGTCGGCGAGTTCGAGGAT
Organism: Frigoribacterium sp. CFBP9029; assembly: GCF_034045305.1. NCBI lineage: Bacteria > Bacillati > Actinomycetota > Actinomycetes > Micrococcales > Microbacteriaceae > Frigoribacterium > Frigoribacterium sp. CFBP9029. The sequence goes on along the minus strand of NZ_JAXCWB010000003.1, from coordinate 282,650 downwards.
CTCCTCCGGGCTGGCCGGCGCCGGGGCACCCGCGACGATGGGGTCGATGGTCGACGACGACTCGACGCCGCGCTCGAAGAGGAACGTGATGTCGGCCGGGTTCTGCCGGATGACCGCCCGCACGAGGTAGATGCGCCAGAGGGCGCCGGGCAGGGTGTGCGCCCCGGCGTGGGCCCACAGCTCGGCGACGGCATCGATGCCGTGGAGGTCGGTGTAGCTGACGAGGCGGTCGAGGATCTCGGGCGACGGGTCGTCTTTGACGCGGGCGACGAGCGCCGCGGCCGACTCGTGGGCGACGCGGTTGATCGTCGCCGGGTCGTCTCCGCCCTGAAAGGCCTCGAACTCGGCGCCGGAGAACTGGGTGGGGCGGTGGAAGTCTCTTGGCATCGCCTCAACGATAGGCGCGACCCCTGACACTCACTCCCCCGGCGGGTCGTCCGAGCGACGACGGCGCCGCGCACGATCCCGTATTGTTGTCGACGAGGGCCTCTAGCTCAGTTGGTAGAGCATCGGACTTTTAATCCGCGGGTCATGGGTTCGAGCCCCATGGGGCCCACTCTTCTCCGGCGTCGAGCACGGCGCTCCGCGAACCGCGTCACGCCTGGCGCCGCACCCCTCCGTCGGCGAGGGACCGCACCCCCGGCTCCGAGGCGCTGGGCGTCGGGACCGGGGGCACGATGCACCGGGCGGGCGAGGCCGCCATTCGGATCAGGAAAAGAGCGGCCACCTGCGTTACCCGGCGACTGTCGTCCGGTAACCAGCCGGACGATTCACGGTATCGCGCTTTCTCATACAAAGAAACGATCTGCGCGAGAGTGCGCAAACAGGACAGCCTCTCAGCGGATCGGGGTCAAGCGCGGGTCCGCCGAATGCCCCACCGGGCCGACCAGGTCTCGCCTTCGTCGAGCCAGACGAGCCCCTCACCCGTCGCCAGGGCGTTCGCGGGAGCCGTCATCGGCTCGGCTGCGACCGCGAGCCCCTTCACTCCCCCGCGGGGGAAGTTGCGAGGCGTGAAGACCTGCACGAACGGGAAGGCCTCGTCTTGCCAGAGCTCGGTGGCCCAGCCGTCGGGGGCCGTGAGGCGGGTTCGGCGGATGCCGGCGTCGTCGGGAGCGATGTCGCGGTAACCGGTGTCGAGATCGAGGTCGCCGACGAGCGGCCCGCCGCTGAGGTCGTACTCGGTGCCGGCGACCGGGGCCGTACCCGTCGGGATGCTGCGGTCGTCGACCTCGGACCGGGTCGCCGCGTCGAGCGTCACCCGGAGCGTCGCCGGGTCGTGGTCGCCGACGCGGAGGAACGGATGCGCGCCGACCGCGAACGGCGCCCTGCCCCGACCCACGTTCGCGACGGTCTGCGTGACCCGCATGCCGTCGACGACCAGCTCGTGCCGCACGGTCAGGTCGAGCTGGAACGGGAACCCGTGCTGCGGGTGGACGGTCGCCCCGAGGGTCACCGCATGCCGCTCGACGACGAGGGGCCGGTAGGCCGTGTACCGCAGCAGGCCGTGAGAGGCGTTGCCCTTCGAGGGCTCGGTGAGATCGAGCTGCTGCACGACGCCGTCGAGGGTCCACCGACCGCCGTCGACCCGGTTCGGCCAGGGGAACAGTGTGATGCCGCAGGCGGACGGCGGGGTCTCGTCTTCGGCGAAGGTCTCGGTGAGGGCATGCCCGTCGACCGACAGGGCCCGGATGCCCGCCGCGACCTCGGTCACGATCGCGCCGACCTCGTGCCCGGCCTCGTCGAGCGACAGGCGGTATTGCGCACCCGTGGGCGGATGGATGGTCGCCGGGCGGGGGCCCTCGCTGGATGGCTCGGTCATGTCGCGTCTCCTGTCTCGTCACGCTCGGCCGCGTCATCGTCGTCGTCCCGATCGGCCTCGATCACTGTGAGACCGGCACCTCGGAGTCCGCTGATCTCAGCACCCGACGCCCCGGCCGTCACGAGCGCCTCGAAGGTGTCGAGGGGAGCGATGACGCCGAGGTGCGCCTCCCCCAGCTTCGCCCCGTCGGCGACCAGATACGACCGCCGCGCGGTCTGCGTCATCAGCCGCTTCAGATCGGTCTCGGGCAGGTTGACGTTGGTCGCCCCGTGCGCGGCGTCGACGCCGGTGCAGCCGATGAAGGCGACGTCGGCCGTGATGCTCGCGAACACGCTGGTCGCGAGCGGGTTGACCAGCGAGTGCTGCAGCGGCCTGAGCGTGCCGCCCGACACGATCACCGTGAAGCGCGGCACCGCCTGCTCGAGCGCGAGCGCGATGGTCAGACCGTTGGTCACGACCACGACGTCGTCGAGGTCGTCTCGCTCGAGCAGCGCGAGGGCGATCTGGGTGGTCGTCGTTCCGACGTCGATGACGACGCAGTCGCCGGACCGGACCAAGGAGGCGGCGGTCACCCCGATGGCCCGCTTGGCCTCGATGCCGACCGAGCTCTCTTCTTCGAACGGGCGCTCGACGACCGGCCGATCGAGAGAGAGCGCACCCCCGTGCACGCGTGAGAGCAGACCGTCGGAGGCAAGACTCTCGAGGTCGGTGCGGATCGTCACCTCGGAGAGGCGGAATTCGCGGGCGAGCTCGGCGGTGCGGATGAAGCCGCGCCGACCGACGAGGTCGGCGATCCGATCACGGCGGCGACCGGCCGGCAGCTGCTCGTCGATCGGGTTGGCGTTCACCTCGTCATTTTCGTATGCTTTCAGGTGCTTTCGCAACTGCAAATCCCGCGGTGCGAGGCACGACCGAGGAGGCTCCCCCATGGCGTCGATCGCCACCCGCACCACGGTGCTCGCCGACGGGCGTGAACTCATCTACTTCGACGACGCCGACACGACGCTCGGCCCCGACCGCAAGGCCGACGCCCGCGTGCTCGACCCGCGCCCCGACACCGCGACGATGCGACAGGACGTCCTGACGGGCGACTGGGTGTCGATCGCGGCGTCACGGCAGAACCGCGTGTTCCTGCCCCCGGCCGAGCTCGACCCGCTCGCCCCGGCGTCGCCCACCAATCCGTCCGAGATCCCCGACGTCTACGACGTCGCGGTCTTCGAGAACCGCTCGCCCTCGTTCGGGCCCCTGCTCACCGACGACCAGGCGCCCGAGGGCGTCGACGACCTCGCCCGCCTCGGCATGGGGCGCACGCGCCGCAGCGTCGGTCGCTGCGAGGTCGTCTGCTTCAGCCCCGAGCACGAGGGCTCGTTCGCCGAACTCAGCGAGTCGCGTGCCCGCACCGTCGTCGAGGCGTGGGCGCACCGCACCGAGGCGCTGTCGGCGCTGCCCGGCATCGAGCAGGTCTTCCCGTTCGAGAACCGCGGCCAGGCGATCGGCGTCACGCTGCACCACCCGCACGGTCAGATCTACGCCTACCCGTACATCACACCCCGCACGCTGGGTCTGCTGCGCAGCATCGAGTCGTACGGCCCGACGCTGTTCGCCGATCTGCTCGACTCCGAGCGCGAGGGCCCGCGCGTCGTGCTCGCCGGCGAGCACTTCACGGCGTTCGTGCCCTTCGCGGCCCGCTGGCCGATCGAGATCCACCTGCTGCCGCATCGTCACGTGCCCGACTTCGCGGGGCTGACCGGCGACGAACGCGACGAGCTCGCGATCATGTACCGGCGCCTCCTGCGGGGGGTCGACGCGCTGTACGGCGACCCCACCCCGTACATCTCGGCCTGGCACCAGGCTCCTGTCAACGTGGGCCGCGACACCGTGCGGCTCAACCTGCAGATCACGTCGCCGCGACGAGCCGAGAAGCGGCTGAAGTTCCTGGCCGGCTCGGAGGCGGCGATGGGAGCCTGGATCGGGGACCTCGTCCCCGAGGCCCAGGCCGACCTGATCAGAGAGGCGATCGAACGAGCATGACCGACACCACCACACCCCGAGGGTTCTCCGACGTGTTCGACACCGAGGTCGTCGGCCGCTGGTCGGCCCCCGGCCGCGTGAACCTCATCGGCGAGCACACCGACTACAACGACGGTTTCGTGCTGCCGTTCGCGATCGACCGACGCACCACCGTGACCGTCGGCGTCCGCACCGATCGCCTGCTCCGCGTCTCGTCGTCGTTCGAGGCAGGCGTGCACGAGATCTCGCTCGACGCCCTCGACCCGGCGTCGATGTCGGGCTGGTCGAGCTACGTCTTCGGCATCGCCTGGGCGCTGCACGTCGCCCCGACGCGTGCCGAGTCCCCCGCGTTCAGCGCCGCCGGCGGAGACCTGTCGGGCGTCGACCTGTCGACCGCCACGGGTCTCGACCTCTTCGTCGAGTCCGACGTGCCCGTCGGCGCCGGCCTGTCGTCGTCGGCCGCCCTCGAGTGCTCGGTGGCGCTCGCCTTCGCCGAGCTCTGGTCGATCGACGTCAACCGCTCGACGCTCGCCGCCGTGGGGCAGCTCGCCGAGAACGAGGCCGTCGGCGCACCGACCGGCATCATGGACCAGTCCGCGTCGCTGCTCGGGCGGGCCGATTCGGGCGTGTTCCTCGACTGCCGCAGCCTCGACGCCGACGTCGTCGAGCTGGGCTTCGCCGCCGCCGGCCTCGAGGTGCTCGTGGTCGACACCAAGGTGGAGCACGCGCACGCGACCGGCGGGTACGTCGATCGCCGCGCCTCCTGCGAGAGAGGGGCCGCAGCCCTCGGCGTCTCGTCGCTGCGTGATCTCGACGCCGACGACCTCGCTCGTGCCGAGCAGATGCTCGACGACGAGACGTTCCGTCGCGTGCGCCACGTGGTGACCGAGAACCAGCGCGTGCTCGACACCGTCCGCACGCTGCGGACCGACGGCGCCCGCGCCATCGGGCACCTACTCGACGCCTCGCACGTCTCGATGCGCGACGACTTCGAGATCTCGGTGCCCGAGCTCGACCTCGCGGTCGCCACCGCCCAGGCGTCGGGTGCTCTCGGCGCTCGCATGACGGGCGGCGGCTTCGGCGGCTCGGCGATCGCGCTCGTGCCGACGGAGGCACGCGCCGCGGTCGAGCAGGCCGTCGTCGCGGCCTTCGCCGAGGCGGGCTTCGCCGCGCCGACCGTCTTCACGGTGAACGCCGACGAGGGCGCGCGCCGCGACGCCTAGCGCGCCAGGACGCCAGGACGCCAGCGCCAGCGCACCAGCGCGCCAGAAGGTGGACACGACGCCGGGTTTAAACCTGGCGTCGAGTCCACCTTCTGGCGTCGTGGGGGATCAAGCCGCCACGAACTCGACACGCCGCCACCGGATCTCGTGGCGTCGTGTCGAGTCGGTGGCGTCGTGGCCCGGGGGCGACGCGCGACGGGCGCCGGGCGCTCGGCGGATCAGCGCTCGGCGGCCTCGACCACGTTCTTCAGCAGCATGGCGCGCGTCATCGGCCCCACCCCGCCCGGCACCGGCGACTGGAACCCGGCGACCGACGCGACCGCCGGGTCGACGTCGCCACGCAGCCGGTACCTGCCCGTCTCGTCGTTCAGCACGCGGGTGATGCCGACGTCGATCACGGCGGCCCCGGGTGCGACCCAGTCGGGCTTCACGAGCCCCGCGACACCGGCGGCCGCGACGACGATGTCGGCGCGACGCACCTCGGCGGCGACGTCGGCCGTGCGCGAGTGGGTCAGCGTCGCGGTCGCCTCGAGCCTCGTCAGCAGCAGCCCGAGCGGGCGCCCCACCGTCAGCCCCTGGCCGATGATCGTGACGTGCCGCCCCGCGATCGGGATGTCGTACGCCGTCAGCATCTCGACGATGCCGCGCGGTGTGCAGGGCAGCGGCGTGTCGATCGACCCCTTGCCGCCGGGCACCGCGAGCACGAGCTCGCCGAGGTTGACGGGGTGCAGTCCGTCGGCGTCCTTCGCCGGGTCCATCAGCTCGAGCATGGCCGTCGGCTCGATACCGGCGGGCAGCGGCAGCTGGATGATGAAGGCGGTGACCGCGGGGTCGGCGTTCATCGTCTCGATGGCGCCGCGGATCTCGGCCTCGCTCGCGGTATCGGGCAGGTCGATGCGGATCGACTCGATGCCGACCTCGGCGCAGTCGCGGTGCTTGCCCGCGACGTACGAGAGCGACCCCGGGTTCGCGCCGACGAGGATCGTCCCGAGCCCCGGGGCGATCCCCCGCGCCTTCAGCGCCTCGACCCGCACCCTCAGGTCGTCTTTCACCGCCGCGGCGAGCGCCGTCCCGTCGATGCGGATCGCGGTCGACTCGTCACCGGCGACGAACCGCTCGCGAGGCACGACCGGCGCGTCGAGCACCGGCACCTCGGCCGTCGGCACATCAGCGGTCGGCACGTCGGCCGCCGCACCGGCGGTCGGCACATCAGCCGTCGGCGCATCAGCGGCCGGCACGTCGAGCACCGGATCGACGACGTCTCCCGAGGAGGCGCGGGTCGACCCGGTCGCGCCCACCGTCACGCGTAGAGGGGGAACGCGTCGGTCAGCGCCTTGACCCGTGCCGCGAGGGCCGCGATGTCGGGTTCGGGCATCAGGGCGAGGGCGATGATGTCGGCCACCTCGGTGAACTCGGCATCGTCGAAGCCGCGTGTCGCGAGGGCCGACGTGCCGATGCGCACGCCCGACGTCGTCATCGGCGGACGAGGATCCCACGGGACGGAGTTGCGGTTGACGGTGATGCCCACCTCGTGGAGGAGGTTCTCGGCCTGCTTGCCGTCGACCTCGGAGGCCCGCAGATCGACGAGCACGAGGTGCACGTCGGTGCCGCCGGTGAGCACGTCGACGCCGGCCGCCTGCGCGTCGTCCTTCATCAGGCGGGCGGCGAGCAGCTGAGCGCCGCGGATCGTGCGCTCCTGGCGGTCTTTGAACTCGGGCTCGGCGGCGAGCTTGAACGCCGTGGCCTTGGCCGCGATGACGTGCATCAGCGGGCCGCCCTGCTGGCCGGGGAACACGGCCGAGTTGAGCTTCTTGAACAGCGGCTCGTGGTTCGAGAGGATCACACCCGAGCGCGGGCCGGCGAGGGTCTTGTGCACGGTCGACGAGACGACGTGGGCGTGGGGCACGGGCGACGGGTGCAGGCCCGCCGCGACGAGACCCGCGAAGTGGGCCATGTCGACCCAGAGGTACGCGCCGACCTCGTCGGCGATGGCGCGGAACGCCTCGAAGTCGAGCTGACGCGGGTAGGCCGACCAGCCGGCGATGATGACCTTCGGCTTGTGCTCGATGGCCTGACGACGGACGACGTCCATGTCGATCAGGTAGGTCTCGGGGTCGACCTCGTAGGCGACCGCCTTGTACATCTTGCCCGAGAAGTTCAGCTTCATGCCGTGGGTCAGGTGACCGCCGTGCGACAGCTCGAGACCGAGGATGGTGTCGCCGATGTCGGCCAGCGCGGCGAGCACCGCGGCGTTGGCCTGCGCGCCCGAGTGGGGCTGCACGTTGGCGAAGTCGGCGCCGAACAGCGACTTGGCGCGCTCGATGGCGAGGTTCTCGGCGACGTCGACGAACTCGCAGCCGCCGTAGTAACGGCGACCCGGGTAGCCCTCGGCGTACTTGTTGGTCAGCACGGAGCCCTGCGACTCGAGGACGGCACGGGGCACGAAGTTCTCGGACGCGATCATCTCGAGGTAGTCGCGCTGTCGGCCCAGCTCCTGCTCGAGCACGGCGGCGATCTCGGGGTCAACGACCGAGAGCGGCTCGTTGAAGGTCGACGGGAGTTTCTGGTTGACGGTCATGGGACTGCTCCTCGGCACACGGGACGGACGGGATCTGGTGTCGTGGCCCAGGCGTACGGCCACCAACCGTGTGTCAGTCGCTCCCCGATGGTCGACCATCTGAACGCCAGTCGCGACCGCCCCAGCATAACGCGACCGCCCGGCACCGGGTAGGCCCCGGGCGCCGGGCGACCCCACGACGGCCGGGCGTGACACCCTGGTGAGGTGAGCACGACCCTCGACGAAGAACGCACCGGCACCCGGGCCGAGGCCGACCTGCGCCTCCTCGGGGCCCCCGACACCCCGTGGGTGACTCTCGTGTGGGACGACCCGGTCAATCTGATGTCGTACGTGACCTATGTCTTCCAGACCTACTTCGGCTACCCGAAGGCACGCTGCGAACGCCTGATGATGCAGGTGCACACGAGCGGCAAGGCGACGGTCGCGACGGGGCCCCGCGAGCAGATGGAACGCCACGTCGAGGCTCTGCACGACTACGGCCTGTGGGCGACCGTGTCGAAGGCCGACGAGTGAAGCTGCCGTTCCGTCGCGAGCGCGGCGCCGACGACGTGCTGCTCGAGCTGCCCGAGCACGAGCGCGCGCTGCTGATCGACCTGACCAGGCAGGTGGTGCAGCTGCTCGAGCACGGTGACGCCGACGATGCCGCCGTCGCGCGCCTCCTGCCGTCCGCCTACCCCGACGACGCCGAGGCCGCCTCGGAGTTCAGACGGTTCACCGCCGACGACCTGACGAACCGCAAGATCGCGAACGCCCGCGTCGTGCTCGCGACCCTCGCCGACCGGCCGCCCGAGCCGTCGGGCGACGACACCGGCCCGACGACCGCCGACACGGAGCCGAGGAGGCGCGGGTCGAGACCGCGCGGACCTCGCCCCGACGCGCGCCGGCTCGACACCGCCGCCCAGCAGGCGTGGCTGCGGAGCCTGACCGATCTGCGGCTGACCCTCGGAACCCGCCTCGGCGTCACCGACGCGGGGATGCCCGCTGACGCCGAACCGCACCTCCGCGCGATGCACGCCGTGTTCGACTGGCTCGGCTACCTGCAGGAGTCGCTGCTGCAGACGCTCACGCGTCGCTGAGCAGGGTCGGAGCGGCAGGCAGCGGGCGCGCCTACTTCTCTTTCGGGAACAGCACCCAGAGCACCACGTACAGCAGCACCTGGGGCCCGGGCAGCACGATCGACAGCACGAAGAGCAGTCGCACGAAGAACGGGCTGAGGTTGAAGCGATTGGCGAGGGCGGCGCAGACGCCGGCGATGACCTTGCCGCGGCGGGGACGAGTGAGGGTAGCCATGGATCGAGCATGGCATCGACCACCGACAGAGGTCCAGCACGCCCGATGTGTGTGAGTCGCGTCGTCTCCACAGCGTGATCAGCGTCGTCTCCGCGGCGTGCGTCGCGTCGTCTCCGCGGCCTGCGTCGCGTCGTCTCCACAGCGCCCCGCGCCGCGCGCATCCCGGTGCCGGTGCGGTCAGTACGATGAGGGGTGGAACGGTCGGGCGCGGGCCCGGATCGTCCGCACGGGGGTACACGAGGGGGAAGCAGTGGCGCAGTCGCGGTCAGGGGAGGCTCTCGGTGCGTCCTATCGACTCGTCGAGCTGATCGGCACCGGCGCGGTCGGCGAGGTCTGGCGCGTCTCCGTGGCGCGAGCCGAGGTGACGCCTGACGATGGCGGCGACGGCGCCGTCGACGGCTCGCCTGCCGACGCTGCACCCGCCGACTCCGGCGAGGCCGCCGCGAAGCTGCTGAAACCCGAGCACGCCGACGACGCCGGCCTGGTCGAGCGGTTCGTGCGCGAGCGCTCGGTGCTGCTCTCGCTGCGTCACCCGAGCATCGTGCGGGTGCGAGACCTGGTGGTCGAGGGCGACCGTCTCGCGATCGTGATGGACCTCGTGCCCGGCGGTTCGGTGCGCGACCTGCTCGCCTCCACCGGGCCCCTGCCCGCTCGAGACGCCCTGACTCTCGTCGCCGAGGTCTTCGACGCCCTGGCGGCCGCGCACGCACGCCAGGTCACGCACCGCGATGTGAAGCCCGACAACGTGCTGCTCTCCGAGCCGTGGCGCCCCGGTCTGACCGGTGCCGTGCGGGTGAGCGACTTCGGCATCGCCTCGGTGGTCGACGAGAAGCTTCGGCAGACCACCGGGCTGCTCGGCACGCCGCAGTACATGTCGCCCGAGCTGATCAGTCAGGGTCGCTCGGGTGGGCCCGGCGACGTCTACGCCACCGGTGTGATGCTCTACGAGCTCCTCTCGGGTCGCACGCCCTTCGCCGGGCCCGGCACCGATTTCACGGTCGCCTACCGTCACGTCACGTCGACGCCCCCGCCCCTCGACGTGCCGGCCGATCTGTGGGCTGCGCTCGAGTCGGTGCTGTCGAAGGACCCTGCGGCACGCCCGTCGGCCGCCGACGCGGCGAGCTCGATGCGTCGGCTCGCGGCGGCCCACGCCGAGCTGCCGGCCCTCGCACCGGTGGTCGCACCCGAGGGCTTCGACGACGTCGAGCGGCCGGCGACGATCGTCCGTGGTGCGGCGGCCGGGTCCGCCTCGCCCGACACCATCCCAGGAGGCGCGAGCCGGTCCCCGGGGGCGGCCGGCGACCCCGACGCGGCCGGCTCCGACGCGGCCGCGGCCGCCCTCGCCGAGCCCCGACCCGACCTCGGCACCGGCGGCTCGGCCACGATCGTGCGGCCGATGCCCCGTCGCGTGGCACCGCCGACCCGTGCGGCCGCGGCGGCTGAGACCGCCACCCCCGGGTGGCGACCCGTCTGGCTCACGAACAAGGTCGCGGCGTTCGCCGGGCTGGGCGTCGTGCTGATCGCCGCGCTGGTGATCGGGCTCGTCGTGCTGCTGCCGGGCGACTCCCCCGCCGAGGAGACCCCCACCTCGCCCGATGCGGCCACGGCCAGCCAGCGCGACACGGCGCTGCCGACGGGGCTGTCGATCGTCCGCGACGCGAGCTACGACCCCGAGGCGGGCACCGTCTCGGTGACGATCGCCTACGCCGCGCAGAGCGCCCCGCTGACCGGCCCGCTGCTCGAGGTGCTGCCCGCGGCCGCCGACGGCGACGGCTGCCCGCCCGTCACCTGGACCGGCGCGACCGGCACCCGCAACCAGCCCTCCGTCACCGGGGTGACGGTCGACTGCGGCTGGTCCCTCACGGGGGTCGAGGTGCCCGCGGGCGGTCAGGTTGAGGTCGAGGCGACGCTCCCGGCGGAGTTCGCCGACGCCACGGCGCTCGACGCTTGGCTCGATGCGGCGGCGGCGGCGACGACCGAGGCGACCGGTGACGAGACGGTGACCGGGTCCGCGTATCCGGCGCAGCGCCTCCTCGGGGTCCAGGTCGTGACGCCGTCGCGCACGGTCAGCCAGACACCGCTGACCGTCACCCTCGTGCCCGTCTGGGCTGGCGGCCCCGACGAGCTGAACCCGCTGTACTCGAGCCCGAGCACCGGGTCGCCGTCGCAGATGCTCGTCGACGTTGCGGGCGGCGAGGAGGGCGTGCGGTTCGCCGACGGCTGCGGCGGGGCGCTGGCGGTGTCGTCCGACGGGCTCGTGGTCACGGCGCTGTCGATCGCGCCCGCGTGCGTGCTGCGCGCCACGGTCGGCAATTTCACGAACCTCGAGAGCTCGCCCTTCAGCATCACGACGCGCGACTAGCCGCCCGTCCGCCCGGCCGGCCGACGTGCGTGCGCGGGTCGCCCCTCTCGAGTGGTCAGAAAACGCCCTTCACCGCCCGCGGAAGGACAGTTTCTGACCACTCGCAGTCGTCCCCACCCGCGCCCGCGCCACCCCGGCGTCGCCACCGCGATCGAGTGGTCAGAAAACGCCCTTCGCGGGACTCGGAAGGACAGTTTCTGACCACTCGCAGTCGTCCCCACCCGCGCCCGCGCCGCGCCCGCGCCACCCCGGCATCGCCACCCCACTCGAGTGGTCAGAAAACGCCCTTCGCGGCCCACGGAAGGACAGTTTCTGACCACTCGACCCCGCTCCCACCCGCGACCGCCCACCCCGGCGTCGCCCACGTCGCCACCGCGATCGAGTGGTCAGAAAACGCCCTTCACAGCGCGCAGAAGGACACTTTCTGACCACTCGACCCCGCGCCCGCGCCCACGTCGGCAGAACACCTGAGTGGTCAGAAGACGCCCTTCACGGCGCCCGGAAGGACGTTTTCTGACCACCCTCGATCCGGCTGCGTGCGGGCGCACCCCAGCACGCCGAGCCGAGCACGCCCAGCGCACCCCAGCGCACCTGAGCGCACCCGAGCACGCCCCGGCACGCCCCGGCCCGGCACGCCGGCGACCGCGGGCACGACGCCGAGGAGGCGCGGGTCAGGCCGTGCGGGCCGGCTCCGCGACGCTCGGGCTCATCGCCTGCACGAGCCGCACCGCGCCTCCTGCACCGGCGTAGCCGCGCCCCTGGGTCAGTGCGACCGGGGCGCGTCGCGGCAGCGGCACGCCGAGCAGCTCGCCGTCGTAGTCGACGTCGGGCTGCAGCAGCACACCGCAGCGCGACTTGCGGACGGTCTTCGTCCAGTGCCCGTAGAGCGTGCGCAGGTCGGCCGACCGACCCGCCGCGATCACGCAGAGGCCCGGCCGGTTGGATGCGAGCAGGGTCGCGATCGACTGGTCGGTGTCGTCGAAGCGCTCGGCGTCGTCGATCAGCAGCACGACCGGTCCGCGTTCGAGACGGAGCGCTGCGAGCAGCGCGGGCACCTCGTCGGCGCCGACGGCGACCCGGTCGAGCGGAGCATGGACGAGCGGCGAACGGCGGTCGCCGATGCCCCAGACGACGGGCCGCGCAGAACCCGACACCGACCGGATCGACTCGGCGATCGCCAGCAGCAGCGTCGACTTGCCCGACCGCGCGGGCCCTGCCACGAGCACGTGCTCGCCCTCGTAGACCTCGAGCACGGCGGGGGTCAGGTCGTCTTCGCCGATGCCGATCGGCAGGCGCCATGGCTCGTCGTCGAAGGTCGGGGCGAGGCCGAGCTCGTCGACGCGCACGTCGTCGGGCAGCTGTCCGATGGCGTTGGACTTGGCGGCGGCGTCGCTCCAGACGGAGGCGACGTGCGCGACGGCCTCGGCGAGGCTGCCCGGAGGGGTCGCGACGTGCATCTGCAGCCGGTTCGTCACGTCGACGAGACGACCGGGCACCGGCGCGGGGATGCTCTTGCCCTTCACCCCGAGCGACGCGTAGTCGTAGGGGTCGGCGAGGCGGAACAGCCACTTCTGCGTCGTCACCTCGTCCATCGCCGACGGCACAGCCTTCGCACGGGTGGTCGACACGGCGAACGAGAGCCCGAGCGCGGGCCCGTCGGCGTAGACGCGGTAGAGCAGATCGAGCAGCTGCTGCCCCTCGTAGTCCTGCAGCTCGTCGCGGAGGGCGGCCAGCCCGTCGAGCAGCACGACGGCGCGACGACGGCCGGTCGGGTCGGCGCGGCGGGCTTCGAGCTCGGTGCGCAGATGCCGGAGGAACCGCGCCTGCTGCTCCTTCGCCCCGGCACCCGGTCCGACGTAGGCGACGGTGTGCGGCAGATCGGCCAGGGGCGCGAGGTCGCGCGAGCCGAGGTCGAGCACGTACAGGTCGAGGTGGGCGGGGTCGGTCTCTCGCGCCAGGTCGAGCGCGAGGGACGCGAGCGTCGTGCTCGTGCCGCTGCCCGGGATCCCCATGACGAGCAGGTTGCCCTGCGCCATGTCCCACCCGGCGGGGCTCTGCCGCTGCAGATCGGGCTCGTCGGCCAGTGCCACGACGACCCGGTCGCCGACCACCCCGCCGACCTGCGGCCCACCGCCGCGCACGCGGTCGTGGCGCGCCCGGTCGTCGCCCGACCCCTCGCCGTCGCTAGACCCGCCGTCGCCGTCCGCCATCGGGAACCCGGCCAGCGCGATCGACTCGCCCAGCGCCTCCGGCCAGACCTGCCGAGGAGGCGCGAAGCCGGCCTCGGAGTCGGCCGCGACGATCGCGTCGATCAGCTCGTCGAGGTCGGTGCTGTCTTTCGCAGAGGCGCGCGGGGGCGCCGGGCGCGGTGCGGGCACGCCGAACTGGCCGATCTCGCGCACGCTGACGGCCTCGGCCGCCGCCTCGAGGGCGCGCCCCGTGACGAGGGCGGTCTGCACGGGGGTGATGTCGTCCTGTCCGAGCTTCACGTACGCGCGACCCGTCTGCGCGCGCGAGATGCCCGCGGCCGCCGGCACGCCGATCACGTTGCTGGAGTCCTCGCGGCTCTGCACCCGCAACGCGACGCGGAGGTTCGTGTTCGCGAGGATGTCGTCGTTCACCACGCCGGCCGGGCGCTGCGTGGCGAGGATCATGTGCACCCCCAGCGTGCGGCCGACGGCGGCCACGCTGACGAGCGAGCTGAGCACGTCGGGGAAGTCCTTCGCGAGCATCGCGAACTCGTCGACGACCAGAAGGAGGCGCGGCATCGGCTCCGCAGGAGACGTCGCCAGATACGCCTCGAGGTTGTCGATGTCGTCGCCCGCCTCGGCGAAGACACGCTGACGGCGCTGCATCTCGGCCTCGAGGGATCGGAGGGCGCGGTCGGCGAGCTGCTCGTCGAGGTTGCTGATCGTGCCGATCGTGTGGGGCAGCCGCTCGCAGGCCGCGAAGGCCGCGCCGCCCTTGAAGTCGATCAGGATGAAGTTCAGCCGCGTCGGGTCGTTGCGCGCGGCGAGCCCGGCGACGAGCGAGCGGAGGAACTCGCTCTTGCCCGAACCGGTGGTGCCGCCGACGAGTCCGTGCGGGCCGTCGGCGACGAGGTCGAGGGTGAGCACCCCCGACTCGGACGACCCGATCGGGGTCGAGACGCCGGTGCGGGCGCGCCACATCGACTGCACGGACTCGGCGTCGACTCGCGGGACGCCGAGCAGCTCGGGCAGGCGCACGAGCGAGGGCAGCGAGGCGCCCGGCACGATCAGCTCGGGGTCGTCGAAGTGGGCGAGATGACGGGCGCACTCCTCGGCGGTGGGCACATCGACCCCCGCGAGCACGACGTCGTCGACGCGGGTGCGGTCTTCGGGGCGGTGCACGGTCGCGGCGGCGTCTTCGCCGACCACGACGACGATGGTGCACGACGCGGGCAGCTGCTCTTCGCTGGTCGCGATGACGATGCCGCTCACGCGCACGCTGCGTTCGTTGGGACGCAGCGACGAACCGGGCGTCGAGCGACCGTGACCGAGGATCGCGCGGGCCGGGGCGTCGCGCCCCTCGGTCAGCACCTCGGAGTCGAGCACGACGAGCAGGGCGGGGGTCGGCATCTCGTCGACCGTCTCGCGGAGGCCGCGCAGCATCGACACGCTCGCCTCGCGGCGGGCCGACATCCAGCGGTCGCCGGTGCTGCTGCCGACCTGACGGGTATGCGGCAGCCACGAGGCCCACTCCCAGTCGCCGTCGCGACCGGGGTCGCAGAAGGTGCCGATCGTGAGGTCGGCGGGGCCGCAGTGCACGGCGGCTTGGGCGAGCAGGCTGCGGGCGAGGGCCAGCGCCCCGGCACGGTCGCCCACGATGCCGACGACGCCGGCGTCGGTCAGATCGACGACGACGGGAGCCGAGGCGAGCCGCCCGGCGGCGAGGGCCTCCTTGACGCGGTCGTCTCTGCGGGTGGAGCCGCGGTCGTCGAGGGCGGGCCGCCAGGGCACGTCGCCGATGCCGGCGTGCAGCGCGAGGAAGTCGTCGGCGCCGACCCGACGCTGCCAGAGGAGCGTGGTCGGCAGCTCGGGGCGACGCAGCACCGTCGCCGGGTCGGGGACGAGATCGAAGCGGCGCCGCGCCTCCTCGGCCGCCGCCTCGGCGATCTCGGCGGAGAATTCGCCGATGGCCTTCTCGAAGCGCTCCTCTTCTTCGCGGAGGTTCTTCGTGCGGCGGTGCTTCTGCTCGAGCCACATGCCGATCGCGGTCACCGGGCTGAGCAGCGCGAAGAGCGCGAACCGGGCGTCGCCGAGCAGCGCGACCATCGCACCGGCCAGCAGCAGCGGCGCGAGCACGGTGATGTAGCTGAACTTCGAGGCGGGGGGCACCTCTTTGCGGTCGGGCGGCTGCACGGGTTCGCCGTCGTCGGCGCGGCCCGGGCGGGGCGGGCGGTTGAAGGGAGCCGTGGAGGCGGGGGTCAGGTTGTGCAGCGACCCGGGCGCCGGCACGGTGACCTCGGCCAGAGCGGGGCGGACGAGCAGGACGGCGCCGCCCACGATGGCGGTCGTCGCCTCGGTGATGACGAGGCCCTCGGCGTCGACCCGTTCGCCGCCGATCAGGGTGCCGTTGGTCGAGCCGGCGTCGCGGATGCGGACCCCTTCGCCGTCGGGCTCGTTCTCGATGGTGCAGTGCTCCCATGAGGCGCTGGCGGTCGGCAGCACGAGGTCGGCCTGCGGGGCGCGGCCGACGACGAGCGGCCGGCTGCGCGGCACCTCGACGACCTGCCCGGCGGCGAGACCGCCGGCGAGGGTGACGCTCCAGCCGGCGACCTGGCGTCGGCGCGTGCCGGGGGTGCGGGCGATGCGCGATCCCTCGAGCAGCACGAGCTCGTCGAGCGGGGTGTCGAGCGGCACGGCGGCCTCGTCGACGAAGAGGTCGGCGTCGCCGGCGTGGAGCGCTCCCCCGGCGGTGGTGACGAGCTCGCCCAGGGTCGCCGCACTCTGCCAGCGATCGACGTCGATGCTCCGTCGGTCGCCGTCGAGATCGATCAGGACACGCATGGGGGCTCCTCGGTCGGAGGTGGGGTGGGGCGGGCTCGCTGGGGGCGCTGTTCTTCTCGTCAGCCGGCGGCGGGAGCGGTGACGGGGCCGGCGAACCAGATGAGTCCCGTCGACCCGTCGTCGACGGCGGGGCGCAGACCGAGGTCCTGCGACGACGAGTTCAGCACGGCGACGTCGGCGTCGAGGGCCTGCGCCGACGAGAAGTCGACGGCGGGGCCGGCCATGCCGTCGCCGGCGCCGAGACCGAGGGCTCCGAGTGCGTCGCCGACGGCGCCGGGCTCGATCGAGCCGGCCGATTCGACGGCACGCACGAGGGCGACCACGGCGTCGTGGCTGCGGGCGTCGGCCGCACCGGCGACGACCGAGAACGGCTGATCGCCGGTCAGGTTCACGGCGTCCGGGTCCTGCGCGAGCACGCGGACTCCGCCGAGGAACGCCGACACCGATCGACCGGCGCCGTCACCGCGGAGGGCGGTCGCGTCGCCGCTCTCGGCGCCGACCGTGACGAGCGAACCGGAGAGGCTGGCGCCGTCCTCCTTCAGCGCTGCGGAGAACGCGGGGCTCGTGGCGTCGGGGGTGAGCACGACGGGGACGGCGAGGTCGGCGGCCTGCAGCCGCGCCACGACGGCGGCCTGGCGGGTCGCCGAGCCGCTGACGAGGACGGCGTCGGAGGGGTCGGCGACCGGCTCGGTCTCCTGGGAGGCGGTGGCCGAGACGTCATCGCCGGTCGCCGTGGTGCTCGTGGCCGGCGGAGCCGACCCGGTGAGGCGTGCGACCTCGCGGGCGAGGGCTTCGTCGCCGGCTGACGACGACGCCGTCTCGGTGCGGCCGATCTCGACGCCGACGGGGGCGCCGCCTCCGGCGTCGACGAGCAGCGTGTTGGTCGCGCCGCCGAGCGCCTCGGTGAGGGCGGCACCGGTCTGCGCGGCGTCGGGAGCCGTCGACCAGACGTCGCCCGAGGCGCCGTCCGGCACGGGGGCGTAGGGCAGGACGACGGGGATGCCGGCGTCGGCGGCGGCGGTCACCGCGCCGATGATGTGCGGACCGGACGAGGCGATGACGATGCCGGCGACGCCCTGGTCGACGAGGGCGGTCACGGCCTGTGCCGCGCCGGCCTCGGTGCCGCCGTCGTTCTCGGTCGCGAGGGCGATGTCGGCGCCGCCGAGCTCGAGGCGGCGTTCGGCGACGAGGGCGCCCTGGGCGGCACCGTTCCAGTCGGCGCCCTCGGCACCGGGGCCGAGGGTGACGATGACGCCGACCGTGGTGCCTTCGGGCAGATCGGTCGCGGTCAGGGCGACGGGCAGGGTCGCGGCCACGGGGGCGCCGACGGGTTCGTCGTCGGGCTGCACGACGACGACGGTCACGACGATGGCCGCGGCGACGACGAGGGCACCCGCCACGATGGCGATGGTGCGACCGCGGCGACGCGGGCGGGTCTCGGTGTCCACAGTCGATGCGGCCGACTCGACCGAGTCGGTCGACTTCGCGCTCGGCGAGCTGCCGGCCCCGTCGGACGTGGCGCCGGGCGTCTCGCTGTGGCGTGCTCCGCGCTCGCTCATCGTGCGCCGCCGATCGTGAAGGCGTAGAGGGTGGTCGACGTCGCACCGGAGGGCACGTCGAGGTGGAACGCCGGCAGGGCGGTGGCTGCTTCGAGCGACGCGGTGAACTGCGCCTGACGGAGCATGATGCCGGCGATGTCCTCCGCTCGGACGTTGGCGTAGCCGGACGCGTTCTGCGTCGCGAGGGCGAGCTGGAAGTCGGCGGTGTCGGCCTTGGCCGCGCTGGTGGCCATCGCTCCGAGGATCCCCGAGCCCTCCACCTGACGGTCGCCGAGATCGAGCATGACCTTCGCGAGGTCGCCGGCGAGGAGCGTCGAGGCGCCTTCGACGTCGCGCGTCGAGTTCTGGGTGCTCGCGGCGATGCGCTCGAGCGACGACGCGGTCTGCTCGTCGATGGCGGCGGCGAGCCCGGAGGTCTGCTCGTCGAGGTCCACTCGCTGACCCTCGATGGTCTCCTTGGCGTCGCCGACGACCACGTCGGACGTCGACGAGAGGCCGACGATCGAACGGTCGAAGGCGTCGATCACGGTCTGGCGTGTGGCCACACCCTGCGCCGAGACATCGCGGACCTGCTCGCCGATCAAGCCCTGGATCTCGTTCGACGCGTCGATCGAAGCCTCGGCGAAGGCCTTCTCGACCTCGTCTGCCAGGGCGTCCTGCTGGATTTTGAGCGTGTTGAGATTCTTCGCCACGGCGGCGTTCTGCCCCTGGGCCCTGGTAACGCTGATCTGCAGCGCCTCGATCGACGAGTCGAGCCCGCCGTCGCCCGCCTCGATGGTGCGCGCGAGTCGATCGATGGCGTCATCCACGGCGGAGGTCGTCTCGTCGAGGGTGGCGATGGTGTCGCCGATCCCGCCGGGGGCACGATCGTCGTCGACGTCGGAGGCCGCGAGGACGGCGTCCCAGGCGGTGGCCTGCGCGTCGAGACGCTGACTCATCGGCTCGAGACCGATGGGGAGGTCGATGATGCGGGGAGCCGCGCCTCCTTCGCTCTCGTCGTCGCCGGGCGCAGCGGTGGGAGCCACCGTCGGTTCACCGGTCGGTGCGGTCGTGGGCTGACCGGTCGGCAGGCCGGTGGGCTCGGGTGTCGGCTCGGACCCGTCGTCGTCGCCTCCCTCGGGGACCTCGCAGGCCACATCGGTCAGGTACGCCCGCAGCTGCTCGACCTCGCCCCGAGACATACCCTCGCCGATCTCGTCGCAGAGACGGGCGGCGAGCTCGGCGTTCTGCTCCTGCATCGTGTCGCCGGAGAACGGCAGGTCGATTCCGCCGTCGGCGGCGTCGGGCAGGTCGCCGATCTCGGCCCGTGCGTCTTCTGCGGCGTCGTGCAGGGCGTCGACCTGGTCGCGCAGGGTCGGCACGCCGACCGAGACGGCGTCGGCTGCGTCGCGGAGGTCGTCGAGGGCCTCGGCCACGTCGTCCTCCGACGCGTCGGCCGCGAGGGCGTCGAGCTGGGCGTCGAGCGCGGCGAGATCGGCTGTCAGCGCGTCGTTGCTCTCGATGGCGAGAACTGCAGGCTTCGCGTCGAGCGACTCGGCGAGCGCGACGCCGTCGGTCACGAGACCGATCAGGGCGACCGTGACGGTGACCGACGAGGCGAACAGCGAGCAGGTGAGCGACGACTCGGTGGCGCAGCTCGCGGCGTCGGGGTTCGACGGGCCGACGGTGCGCTGCAGCTCGGCGGCGACCTGGTCGCGGCAGCCGGCGGTCGACTGGGCGTACCCGTCGAGCTGGGCGGACACCTGCAGCAGGCTGCCGTAGACGCTGGCGGTCTGACCCGGTTCGGCGACGACCGCGGCGCAGCCCTCGCCGTCGATCGTGACGGCGGGTGCCGTGGCCGACGTGTCGCCGAGCAGCGAGTCGACGCTCGAGACGGTCTGCTGCAGCTGGCTCAGCACGGTCGACTGGGTGCCGGTGACGGTGGCCGAGAGGTCGGTCTCGAGCGAGCCGAGCTGGCCGCTCAGGCCGTCCATCGTGCTGGCGAGCGACGAGCTGCTCTCTTTCAGCTGTTCGGCGGTGCGGACGCCGAGCGTCTCGGAGGTGCTCTCGAGGTTGGTGCGCACCTCGGTGATCGTCTCGCCGGCGCGGCTCAGCACGGTGTTGACGTCGCCGACCAGCTCGATGGTGCGCTGCTGCAGGGCCAGCTCGGAGGTCGTCGACGAGTCGAAGGCCGACCCGAGCACGCCGTCGACGGTGAGGTCGGTCGAGATGCCTGGCTGCGCTGCGAGGTCGATCGTGGGTGCCGCGAAGTCGGTCACGTCGGCGACCAGGTGCAGGGTGGTGCTGGCGCCGGAGCGCGGAGGGGCGAGCAAGGCGGCCCACTGCACGACGGCGTCGCCGTCTTCAGTGGTGCTGACGATGCCGTCGGTGCCGGCACCCGTGCCGCTGCCCGTCGAGTCGGAGATGACCTGGCTCGGCGAGACGCCGGTCAGCACGGTCGATGCGGCGAGGCTGATCGGCGCGCCCACGAGGGCGGCGTCGGTGCGGGACGCGCCGGCGACGTCGTAGCTGAGGTCTTGCGGGGCGACGGTGAGGTTCTCGACCGTCAACTCGATCTCGACACGGCCGTCGTAGCCGTCGAGGTCGGCCAGGTCGGTGCCCGTGCCGTCGGTCGTGCGGTACTGCGTGCTGATGCGCAGCGGCAGGTCGCCCGCGACGTCGGCGGGCACGTGCTCGGCGGTGGTCGTCGAGGAGGTACGGGTCGCGTCGTCGACGGAGATGGCCGTGCTCGAGACGGCCGTGATCGACCCGTCGGTGGCGAGTGCCGTGTCGACGGTCTGCAGGACCTTCGACGGGTTCTCGACGACCGTCGGCTCGGACGTGCAGGCCGTGGCCAGCAGTGCGACGACGCCCGCCATGGCGACGACGCCCAGTGCGCGCCCCCCTCGGTGCCGTCGCAGAGTCGTGCTGTGTGTCTTCGTTCCCCTGGCCATGCAGACCGTTCCCCCTAGAAAGTGCTGTCCCTCCTTTGCATGATAAGGGTATGTCGGACGGCTGTGATGTCCCCCATCAGGGTCGTGAGCGCCCCGGCGACAGACGGATCGGTGCAGGGACGAGGATCGGCGGCCTTTCCACAGGCCAGCATTCACGCCGAACTTGACTTCATGGGGCGAGGCTCGCCCCGAGCGGTTCCGCAGGCGGCGACCTCAGAGCCGGCGGAAGCCGAAGCGGCGGCGGGGTCGCTGCACGGCGTCGCGGGTCAGCTGCCGTTCGTGGACGAACTCGTCGCTCTCGATGTGAACGATCAGGGCGGGCCAGGTGAGGTAGGTGACCACCGCCTCCCCGGCGGTGAGAGTTCCGTCCCGCAGATCTGCGGACGGTCGACGGGGGATGCCTCGGGCGAGGAGCCGCCCGAGTCGGGGGCCGAAGGCGGTCTCGCGGGTCGGGGTGATCATCGTGTGGAGGGCCGGTCGCACTCGGGGCGGTCCGTCGACCGGCTTCACCGCCTCGCTATCCGTGTGCACGACCGGTGCCGTCGCGAGGAATCGACGGGACGGAAGCGAACCGTCGTCGTCCCAGAGCAGCACCTCGATCACAGGTCTCGCCGTGCCACCAGGGTCTTGAGCGACGACGACGGCCACGGCGCGCACACCGGACGCCGCGGTGAGGAGCACGGCGTCGCCGACCTCGAAGCGGACCCCATGGTCGACAGATCGGATGAGGGCACTCGGGGCACGAGGCGGGCCGGTGAGCTTCGCGCGCAGCCGTGCGAGCTCCGCCTGTCGGCTGGCCGCGAGTTCGGAGTCCTCCGCCGCCCAGCGGGCGACGTCGCCACCGCGGTCGATCAGGTCGACGGCCGTGGCCTGGACGTCGGGCTGCAGCCAGCCCGTCTCGTGCTGGGCGGCGGCGAGCGCGACCCAGAAGACGATGGACTCCTCGGCACCCCGATCGAGGCGTGCGTTCTGGTCGATCAGCTGCGCGGAGAGTGCCACCGGGTCGTGTCCGCCGAGAAGCCCATCCCGCCAGTCGGCTCTCACGTCGTCGGCGTGATCATCCGCGAATATCTCGGTGCCCCAGGTCCCCATGACGTCGACCCTAGCCATGCTCCGCATCCTTCTGGGCGGACGGATCACGGACGCGTTCTCCAGCGTCGATCTGAAGGCGCGTAGCCTCGTGGACGTGACGTCAACTGACATCGACGGCCTGATCCAGCGACTCATCGATGCGATCGCGGAGGACGACAGCGCGCGTGAGCCCGACCCGTCCCTCCTGAGCATGGACTCGGTGCGGCAAGCCCTGACGAGAGCTCGGATGGCGCGAGATGCGGGCAATGAACCGGCCTATCTCAAGAACCTCGAGGTAGCCGCCTACCAGATCTCAGACTCGTGGCCCCGTGACTCCGCTCTCGGTGCCGACATCCTCGGGTACATCCAGGGGCTGCGACGCCGTTGATCCCTCCCCAGGGCCGCCACCCCCCGAACGGGGACCGACAGATCGGTGCAGAAGGGGTGCATCCTGGCCGTGACGAGCTAGTCTCGTCATGTTCAAGCCCCGGGGGCGTCTTGCACGGGGGCTATTTCCAGATGAAGGGGACATCACCATGTCACGCGTACTTTCCACCGAGCAGGCCAAGACGGCCATCCGCCAGGTCCAGTCGATCGTCAACGGCGGTTTCACCGACCAGATCTCGCAGCTCGACGCTCAGGGCCGCATCCTGTCCGACCCCAATGTCTGGGACGGACCCCTCGCGGCGACCTTCCGCGGCTCCACCTGGCCCGAGACCAAGGCCGCCCTCGACAAGGCCAAGACCGAGCTCGAGCAGCTCCGTACCCAGCTCGACAACATCTCCGCCAACATCTTCTCCGCCGGCGGCGGCGCGTAACACCAGACGACTGCCCCCGTCACCCCGATCTCCGGGGGGACGGGGGCGTTCGCGTCGCGCCGGGCGTCAGAGATCACGCGACGCCGTGAGATTCGGCACGACGACGCCAGACGCCCGGCAGGCGTCAGCACCAGCTATCCGCGACATCGCAGCATCACTCCTGAGGGGGAGGACAATTCATGGGGGATCCCAAAGGCGGCAATGAGCCCGTACCGTTCGACAACGGAACGGCCGACGCACTCGTCACCGCGTTCAACAACGCTGCGGACGACATCGAGGGGCAGAGCGGTTCTCGCTCGTCCCTCGTCACGACCGCGTCGCAGGAGTTCCGTGGTCTCTTCTCCGAGCTCTTCACCACGAACGCGGCGACTGCTGCGACAGGTGCCAGCACCCTCGCCACGAGCTTCCGGGCGATAGCGGACTTCGCCGGCGAGCTGAAGGAGGCGGCGAAGCAGGAGAACGACCGCCGCCGCAAGGCACGGGAATGGCAGCAGCGCCAGGACGATCGCAACGGCTTCGAAGAGTGGCGAGACAGCATCTGGGGCGGCGAGGAGATGCCTCGGGAGCAGCCCGAGCCGGCGCCCCAGCTCGAGCCCCAGGACGCCAACGTCGGTACCCGCGAGACTCCCGCGCCCGGTACGGGCGGCGGCAGCGGCGGCACCTCGTCGGCGAAGCCCGACGACCTCCGCTCGTTCGCCACCGGCAGCGCAGCCCTCGACGCCGAGCTCGCGGGCCGCCCCTCGACGCTCTCCGGCAAGCTCGCCGACTTCGCGTCCGACTGCCAGTGGGGCGTCATCCACGCCGACGGCGTGGTCTCGAGCTTCTCGACCTGGCTGACCGCCAACGACACCGATGTCGCGTGGGCGAATACGGTCGCCGGCGCGTTCGAGGCGGCCGGCGGTTCGGGCGTCGTCTCGACCGTCGCGGACTCTGCTCTCGCCGCCGCACTGCAGTCCGCCGGGGTCCAGGGTCAGCGCGACGACCTCGTCGTCCCGCCCGCCCAGGGCTGGGGGTCGCCGCCCACGACCGGCTTCACGATGGACCCGGTCAATACGACCACAGGCAACTTCCTCGAGACGGAGGTCGACCTCGCCTTCGCGGGTGCCGCCTCCTCGTTGCGGGTCTCGCGCACCTACAACTCGCTCGACGACCACGTCGGCCCCTTCGGCCCGGGCTGGGGCTCCGTGCTCGAGATCGGCCTCACCCTCGACGACGAGGGCGCCGCGTTCACGATGGACGACGGCCGCGTCGTCACGTTCCCCCGTCTCGGCAGCTCGTGGGATCGCGCCGTCGGCGAGAACTTCTGGCTCGCAGCCGAGGTCGCCTCGACCCTGCCCGGCCTCGGCGACACGGGCGCCGAGACGCTCCTCGTGGTCCGCGACAACACCGGCGGCTGGTGGGCCTTCTCCCCCGCCGGCGTCTGGCTGGCGAGCGGAGGAGGCGCGGGCACCGTCGTCCGCGTCACCCGCGCCCCCGACGGACTCCCGTCGCGCCTGACCCACGCGCGTGGTCGAACGATCGACATCGACTACGTCGACGGTCGCGTCGCGACCCTCACCGCCTCCGACGGCCGCCGGGTCGAGTACGCCTACGACGCAGCCGGGCGCCTGACCGGCGCTGCGAACGAGGTGGGCACGCGACGGTACGACTGGAACGACGCGGGCCTGATCTCGACGGTGACCAGCGCCTCCGGCGTGGTCGAGGCCCTGAACACGTACGACGAGCAGGGGCGCGTGACGCTGCAGGTGTCGCCGCACGGCCGCACGGTGCGTTTCGCGTATCTGCCGGGTCGGGTGACGGTCGTCTCGGACGTCGACGGCACCCGGTCGAACAGCTACATGGCCGACAGGAAGGGCCGACTCGTCGGGGTGGTCGACTCCGACGACCAGCGCCAGTCGATGAGCTACGACCCGAACGGCAACCTCGTCTCGGTCACCGAGCGCGACCGATCGGTCACCGTCAACGGCTACGACGAGCGCGGGCGCAAGGTCCGCACCGTCACGCCGTCGGGCGCCGATCTCACCTACGGCTACGACGCCCTCGACCGGGTCACCACCGTCGTGACCGAGTCGGGCGCCGTCGTCGAGTACGAGTACGCCGAAGACGCCGAGCGCAACCCGTCGGCGCTGGTCGACCCCGAAGGCGGCCGTACGCTCATGCGCTGGCGCGACGGGCTGCTCGAGAGCGTCGTCGACCCGACAGGTGTCGTCGTCCGCTGCCACTACGACGAGTACGGCGACCTGATCGCCACGGAGAACGCCGTCGGCGACGTGGCGCGCATCGAGCGCGACCACGCCGGTCGTCCGGTGGCGGCGGTCAGCCCGTCGGGAGCCCGCACGACCTACATGTACGACGCCGCGGGGCTGCTGGTCTCGCGTCGCGATGCCGACGGGGCGATCTGGCGCTTCGAGCACGGGGCGGGTGCCCGGGTGAGCGCGATCATCGACCCCCTGGGCGCGCGCACCGAATTCGGCTACGGCCCGCACGGAGACCTCGAGACCACGACCGATCCGCTCGGCCGTGTCGTCTCGCGTCGCTTCGACGACCAGGGCGACGTCTCGGCTCTGGAGCTGCCGGACGGCTCGTCGTGGGCGTTCGCGCACGACGGTCTCTCGCGCCTGCGGACGATCACCGACCCCGCCGGCCACGACTGGACCCGCGAGTACGACGTCACCGGTGCGCTCACCGCGACCGTCGACCCGACGGGAGTCCGGCAGGAGGCGCGGGTCGACCGTGCAGACGGCACCGGCACCCTGCGCGACGCGTTCGGCACCACGACCCTGCGTTTCGACGAGTTCGGCCGCCCGGTGGCGACCGAGGCCGCCGACGGCTCATCCGAGCTGACGACGTACGACCGCTGCGGCCGTCCGGTCGAGCTGGTCGACGGCGAGGGCGGTCTCACACGTCTCGAGCGCGATGCCGGCGGGCGCGTCACTGCGGTCGTCACCCCCTCGGGAGCCCGGACGACCTACGAGTACGACTCGTGCGGCCGCGCTTCGGCGAGCGTCGACCCCCTCGGCGCACGCACCACCCTGACCTACGACGCCGACTCGCGGGTCGTCGCGCGCACGCTGCCGACCGGCGACGTCGAGCGCGTCCGGTACGACGCCGTGGGCCGTGTGGTCAGCAGGTCGACACCGGGTCACGGACAGGCGCGGTTCGACTACGACGCAGCCGGTCGACTCATCGGCACCCAGGACACCCGCTACGGCCGCCGTCGCTTCCGGTACGACGCGGCCGGTCAGCTGATCGAGGCCGAGAACGGTCTCGGCGGCGTGACCCGCTTCGAGTACGACGTCCGCGGGCGCGTCGTCTCCATCACCGACCCGCTCGGCAACGAGACGCGGCGCGAGTACGACGCCGCCGATCGCATCATCGCCGTCACGGACCCGCTGGGCCGGACGACGACCGCTGCGTACGACCCTGCGGGCCGCCAGGTCTCGCAGCAGGACCCCACGGGCACGACCACCACGTGGACCCACGACGCCTCGGGGAACCCCTCGGGCATGAGTGTCGACGGGCGCGTGCGGTCGTCGTTCACCCGCGACGCGTTCTCGCGGTCGATCGTGGTGACCGACCACACTCGCTCCGACGGGATCGACCTCGAGCATGAGCTGACGTTCGATCGTCGCGGGCTCCTGGTCCGCCGCGCCCGGGGCGGCGAGGCGGTCTCGTGGGAGTACGACGCCGACGGCCGACGCACCGCACGCATCGATCCCGACGGTGGTCGTCTCGACTATCGTCGCGACGCCGCGGGTCGCGTGGTCTCCGTCGTCCACGGCGGACAGGACAGCGCGCACGTCTCGTACGACGCCGCTGGTCGGGTCGTCGAGGCCACGACCGGTGGCGACCTGCAGACCTGGGACTACGCGGAGGGCCATCTCTCCCGGCACACGAGCACGACTTCCGAGGGCTCGTCGACGACTCGGATCATCCGCGACGCCGAGGCGCGCATCGTCGCTCTCGACACCGTCGACGGTCGGGTCGACTACACCTACGACGCCGCCTGCCAGCTGGTCGGTCTCGAGCGCGAGGGCCGCACCTCGACGTGGTCCTACGACGCCGCCGGCCGGCTGACGCATGAGCTGGTCGATGGCCGGGTGCGCAGCTTCCTGTACGACGCAGCGGGTCAACTCGTCTCCGAGGAGGCGCGGGTCGGTTCATCGACGGACGCTCTCGACACCGTCGTGGTCGCCTCCGTCGAATATGTGCACGACGGTCTCGGGCGTCGGATCCGTCGGATCGACACCGACGGCTCGTTCACGGAGTACGCCTGGAGCGACCTCGGCTGGCCGACCGCGATCACTGCGCGGGACAGCGACGGCGGCGTCGTCTCGCAGACGAGTCTCTGGGTCGATGTGCTGGGCGAGCTCGCCACGATCGACGGTGTCGACACCTGGTGGGACACCGCGAGTGCTGTGCCGTCACTCGTGTCGATCGCTGGCGCACCAGTCGTGACGATTCCCGGTGGCGCGACGACAGTCGGTGGTGAACAGCTCGAGCCGACCTGGCGGGGCGCCCGCGCGACCGATGTGGCGGATCCGTGGGAGGCGCTTCGCACCTCCTCGGGGATCCCCGGTCTCGAGTTGCCTGCCGGTGTGGAGTTGTCCGCGTCGGGTGGCCTCGCGGTCGCAGGTCTCGACTGGCTCGGGGCGCGGGTCTACGACCCGTCGACCAGAGGATTCCTGTCGACCGATCCGCTGGCGCCCGTGCTGGGCGCAGGCTGGGCCGGGAACCCCTACTCGTATGCGGGCAACGACCCGATGCACGCTCTCGACCCGCTCGGGCTGCGCCCCGCGACGGACGCCGACCTCGACGCCTACGCGAAAGCGAACCAGGGCGCTCTGGCAGATGCGGGCGACTGGTGGGGTGAGAACTGGGAGTACGTCGCAGCTGGCGCTGCGATCGCCGTTGGCGTCGGTCTCATGTTCACGGGCGTCGGTGGTCCTGTCGGCATGGCCTTGATCGGCGCGGCATCCGGTGCTTTCATCGGCGGTGGTGTCTCAGTTGTCTCGCAGAAGGCTCAGACAGGAGAAGTCGACTGGGGCAAGGTCGCCACGGACGCAGCCATAGGAGGTGTGCTCGGGGGCGCTGGAGGCGCGGCGGGTGCGTTCGGCAAGGCAGCAATGGCATCGGCTCCTGCGGCTCAGGCCGGACGAGCCGTGGCAGTCAACGTCGCGGCCAACGGCGGAGTCGGCGCGGTCGGCGGTGGCGCCACCTATCTGGCCAGCCATGGCGGGCGAATCGAGAACGGTTGGGACTTCGCGGGTGCGATCGTCGGTGGGGGCGTGTCTGGGTCGGTCGGCGGACTGGCAGGACCGGCAGGTGGCACGATCGCTCGCAATCTGGGACACACGGCAACCAGTGGTTTGGCGACGGCGAGCACGGTCGTTCTCAACGGCGTGGGGTCGTCTGCGGGTACAGCGGTGCAGAGCATCGTGGCGGGTGAGGACGTGAACCCGCTCGAGGTCGCTGTGAATGGAGTTGTCGGGTCTGGGCTCTCAGCCCTGCCACTCGACCGCGTGATTCCCGGCCAACATGGGGTCAACACGCTTGCGCAGATGCCCTACTTCAGTCCGCGGTCGTTGACTGGAGCGCTCAATCTCGGGGCGCACAACACGGCTGGCCTTTTCGGATCCGCCGTCGGCGGTACGGTCGTGGGAGGCGGGGTGGATGTGTTCCGCGACAGTGTCGGCTTGACCGTCGACTAGAGAACGGTGATGACGATGGCGGCATCGAGACAGTCGAAGCGACCGATCAACGCGGTGGCGGCCATGTTGGCCGTCGTGGGCCTTGTGCTCGGGTTGTGGGTCAGCACAGCGATCGGGGGCGCAGGCGTGCTCGCAACCGTCATCACGTTGGTCGCCGGACTCGCGTACGGCCTGCTCCTCTTCGGCTTCCCGCCCCGCAACAGAGCGATCGGTCTCGGTCTTCTCGCACTCGTCCCGGTGGTCATGATCGTCATCGTCGCGAACCAAGACATCGTCGGATCCGTCCAGTACGCCTGGATCTTCGGCTTCATAGCCGGGGGTATCGCAGGCGGGTACGCATGGCCCTGGTCGCGAGCCACCGTCGCGAAGAGAGCCGGTCGAGGCGATAATTCGCCCTCTGATCCCCGATAGACGTCAGTATCCGAGGTCGTAATCGACCTGGGTCTCCGACCTATCGAAATCCTGAGCCGTGAAAAATGAGTAATGAACTTGGTCAAAGAAAATCGCGAGGCCGACTGGCTTTTGCCTTTGTGATGTGCCTAGCTGGAATCGTGCTGGTCTTCATGGTCGGAGGCTCTAGGACTTCTTCTGCATTACCCATTTTCATTAGGACACTCTTAGCAGGAGCCGTCTTCAGCTCGTTCATTTTTTCCAGTGCTGAAAATGAAATTGGCTTATCTCGTCATGCTACTTGGCCCGCTCGGCATCTTGGGTCTTTCGAACTGGCTCTCTGAACCCTGGGCAACCGGTCAAATAACTTGGCTTATCGGAACCCTGGCTGGCACTGTTTTCGGTTCGCACCTGAGATATCTAGTCATGTCCAATCGGCATCGATCCTGGTAGTCAGCGACTAGTAAGAATGAGGAATGAGGAATGAGGAATGAGGAATGATCTTGGCCAACGCCAATCACGAGAGCGTCTGGTGTTTGCGGGCGTGATGTGCCTGGTTGGAATCATGCTGGTCTTCATGGTCGGAGGCTCTAGGACCTTCTCTGTATTACCCACTATCATTGGGGCATTACTGGCAGGAGTCATCTTCGGCTCGTCCACTTTTTCACTACTTGGAATAAAATGGGCTTATCCCGTCATGCTCCTGGGCCTACTCACCATCTTGGGCCTCATGACTAGACTCCCTGGCCCCTGGGCCACCGGTCAAATAACGTGGATTTTCGGAACTTTTGCTGGAACTATTTTCGGCTCACACGTGAGATATCTAGCGTTGTCCCGTAGGCGTCGGTCCTCCTAGTCGGTGGATCGTCTTCTGAACAGTTGGCGGCCTTGCCGCCACGCATGCGCGACGTTGACAGCCTGCTAGACAAAGCAATGAATCTTCTTCTGCTAGACCGGACGCAAATGCTGGAAGATATCGCGCCGATTCCTGATGGAATCGTCAGCATCGCACCGACAACAGCGGACCTGTAGCCCCTTACGTCGGAACATCAAAAGGCCTGGGAATTTATAGAACCATTGGGGCTTTAGCCGTTTAGCCTCGGGGCAAGTCCCGGTTCAAACTGCGATCACTAGACTCAGGAGAACCTCACGTGTCAAACAACATGGATAGCAGCGAGGACAATGTGCGCCCGGTACCGCTGGGGGGCAAGACAGCACGAAGACTGCGCCTCCTCACCCTCATCGGTGCGCTTCTCGACATCCTCATTGCCATCGCAGTCGTCACTCAAGTCCCTCTGAGCACAACGATCTCGTACACCCGCATCTCATCAGAGTCGCAGGTCCCGCTCTTCGGCCTGCTTGCGGCACCAGTGCTGCTCTCAGCCTTGTGGTGGCAGACGCGGTCGGCTGAGACGCAACCACTCCCTGACAAGGAGCGCGTCCTTCTGATCGCGATCTCCGTACCGTTCCTGGGATTCTTCACGATCGGGCAACTTTTTATGGCGCGGGATTACCTCATCGCAGGCGGGGTTCTTCCGGCCTGAGCTGGGAAGAGCTTCTCGCATCACCCGATTAACGATGCCCCGTAGCGTGGACCGTCACCGCGAGGCAATAGCTAGATTGGCGGGGCGACGTGTGGGTCAGCAGACGAGACATATGAGGTCATTCCATGAGCAACGCGCCTGCCGCCGGTGACGTCGAGTCGGAGCATGCCGCGAGACCTCTGGGCGGGAGGACGATCGTCTGGCTACGACGGGTGCTGATTGCGGGCGTCCTTCTCGACATCGTCGTGGCAGTTTTCGTAGTCACCCAGGTTCCCACCGGCACCACGGTCTCCTACACGAGGGCTTCGAGAGAGTGGCAGATGCCTCTCTTGGTTCTACTCATCGCCCCACTTGTGCTGATAAGCCTATGGTGGCGGTCTCGTCGGGCGGCAAGCGAGTCGCTACCAAGAGAAGAACGAAGATTTCTCCTCGTGATCTTCGTGCCATTCTGGCTCTTCTTCGTTGTGGGGCAGCTCTTCATGGCTCGTGACTTCCTCATCGCAGGCGGAGTGCTGTAAGGCCACAGGGCTAAGCAGCCGGACTGGCGTCGCGACAACCAGCAGCAGACTGAAGCTCAGCGCTTGAGTCCGAAATCCGGGAAGGCAGCAGATGGCGAGCGCACGAGACGATGGCGATCGGAACCCAACAGACAAAAGCGAATGGCTGCCTCGAGATCCAAAGGGTCACAGACTCATACGAGTGACACGCAATCTTGTTCTTTTCTGCATTCTACTGGATATCGTTATTGCCATTTATACGTTCACGCAAGTACCACTTGACACGACTACTCGGTATACTCGCCATTCAAAAGAGTATGAGATACCCGTCTTTGTTCTATTCGGGATGCCTACGGTCCTGGCCCTCTTGTGGCTTCGTTCGCGTCGAGCTGCCTATGACCCCTTGCCGCCGAATGAGCGAAAGATTCTTTTTGCGCTTGGGATTCCCATGCTGTCATTTATGATGGTGAGTCAGTTCGTTGTGATGAGAGACTTCCTCGAGGCTGGCAGCTCACTAGGATGACGACGCAGTTCGCCCTTTTTCTCACACACACGACATCGAGAGTGGATTCCATTGCGGTACTGCCAGATGATGCTATGGTCAATCGCCAGCCCGAGAGAGACTTTCATACAGTGACGGATTCAGCTTTTGGCAAGAAGTAAGCCAGCGATCTCTGGCTACAAGCCTATGCCTCGAATCCAGCGACGTTACAATGCGGTCTTGGCGGTTGTGAACATCGTGGTCGCAATCGTATTGCTGCTGGTTCTGCAAGCTGATGCGAGTTCGGCTTTCATGACACTGGGCTTGGGGATCTTGACCGCCGGCCTGTTGGCGTACTCGTCATCTTTGTGGGGAACGCTCTCCGCTGCCGTTCTTTCGATTGCCGGGCCACCCCTTCTGAACACCACACTGCCAGATGATGAGATCGTCTTAGGCCCTTGGTTCTTCTCCATGATCGCTGGATGGTTCATCGGGTCGACTATTCGCGCACCGAGAAGCGAGCAGGTCAGAGAGCGAGAAGCCACCAGTTCAGAACTCCAATGGTCGGTCGGACGTAAGACATTCGCCGAAGATGCGCCCACGACCGAACAGGCCGTCAGCAAAGTCCGCGCATTGGACGGGATGACTCGGTCCCACGTCGTTCTCAAGCACAAGGGCTCCAGGCTCGACATCTGCGGGCGGGCCGATGGGGCCTTAGCGGTATTCCATTCCCCAGACACCCTGGACGACGACGCCTGGAGCATGGCGATGACGTCCACAGCGTCCCGAGACCACGTGACGGTCATGATGGGCAGCATCGTCAACTCCGTCGAGCAACGCCACACGGTTCTCGTCAGCGAGGCCGAGGAAGCAGCCCGCCATTTTCTGGCATCTGGATCCATGAGCTCAACACTGACCTGGTGGACGAGCGCCGATGTCCTTTTGATCAAACCGCACCTCGGCGAGTAGCACAGCACGATCCGCGAGCGCTTCGGACCGGATGGGCACTCCCGAGAATCGTACCCGTCTCCCTGGTCGACAGGACAGGCGACCTGACCGTTCGGATCTCCGAGCGGCAGCACCCCGACAGACCGGTTCGTGCCAGGATGTCCAGCGAGCACGCCGATCGCCGGCACCAGGGGGACTCCATGAGCACAGACCGCACCGCCGCATCCACCGAGACGAAGCCTCGTCGGCTGACCTCCACCAAGCCGGTCGCGATGCCGTCGTCGACGCGCAGGATCCTGGCCCCGCTCGCGTACGTGCTCGGTCTGGCCGCAGCACTCCTCGGCGGAGCGAACACCGGCCTGGCGATCACGCTCAGCCTCGTGGTGCTGGTCGCCTCGCTCCTCCTCGGACGCCTCCGTGACCGCAGTCGGGCGATCGCGGTGCCGATCACCCTGGTGAGTGTCGCGAGCGTGCCCATGATCACCTCCGGCGCCCCGAACATCTGGATCATCCTCGCCTTCGCCGGCGCCGCCTTCTTCGGCCAGACCATCGGCACGGCCTTGAGGGCCCGGCAGGAGGCGCGCGAGGCCATCATCCTGCCCACCGACCCCGCGAGCGTGCCCGGTCGCACCGTGCTGCTGTGGCGCATGGGACGCGAGCAGTTCGAGGTGCTCGACCCCTCCGAGAAGCGCCTCCGCACGGTCATCAAGGGGCCGAAGGGCAACATCCCCACCAGCATCGAGCTGCGCCGTGGCACCGCGGGTCTCGACATCCTCCGACCGGGCGATGTCCCCATCGCGGTGCTCCACGCCATGGACGTCGACACCGGCCCCTGGTACGAGATCGTCGACCCGATCGTCGCTCCCGGGCCTGGTCAGCCGATCCCGGCCAACCCGTCCACCGCCGTGCTGCTCGATCGCACCACCGAGGCCGCGGTCCACTTCAGCCGCACCGGCGAACCGTCGCCCTCGGCCCCCTGGGCCCTGAGCACCCGCCGCTGAGAGCGATGCACCCGCCGGTCACGACGGGAGCGCCGCCACCCACGCCCTGAACGACGCCAGCTCGGCGTCGCGCAGCACCACGGTGGGCGGCGCATCGACGTCGGCGGACAGGAACGCCAGGCCGCCCGGAGCCTCACCCTCCAGCATGTCCCCCACCGCCGTGCCGGACTTCTTCGGCCATGCCTGCGTCCACACCGCATAGAACGACGGCCCGTGGGTCGTCTCGAGGATGGCCGTCTCGTCGTCCATGAAGCGATGCACCTCGTCGAGCCTCACCCCGGCGCGCCCCTCGGGCACCGTGAACACGATGCCCGGCACGCTCGGCCGACGCTTCGACGGGACCTCGACCGCCGCCGCCTCGGCCGTCGCCCCGCCGCCCGACCACGGCGCCACCGGGATGCGCGGCCACGGCTCGACAAGCACCGCGCGCTCGTCGTCGTCACGCTTGCGGAACAGTCCGAACACGTCATCCCCCTGACTCGAGGCGCCGCCACCCGGCCCTCGCGTGCCTCGACGCTACCAAGCCGAGGAGGCGCGGCTCGCTTCCCCGCGCCTCCTGCGTCCAGGTGACGCGAACGGGTGCCCTTGCGTCCGGGACTTCGCCGGTAGCGTCACTTCGACGGGCCGGCCGCGCCTCCTCTCCACAACCACCCCGGCAGCGCCCTCCGGTACGCGAGAATGGGCCGATGAGCGCTTCACTCGTGGCCAAGGGCCTGGCCGGCGGCCACGGCCACCGCACCCTGTTCGACGACCTCGACCTCACGGTCGCACCGGGCGACGTCGTGGGCGTGGTGGGCGTGAACGGGGCCGGCAAGTCGACCCTGCTGCGCCTCCTCGCGGGGGTCGACGAGCCGCAGGGCGGCACCATCACCCTCAACCCCGGCGACGCCTTCGTGGGCTGGCTGCCGCAGGAGCACGAGCGCCTCCCCGGCGAGACCGTCGCCCAGTACATCGGCCGTCGCACCGGCAGCACCCAGGCCACCACCGAGATGGACGCCGCCGCGGCAGCCCTCGGCGACCCCGACCCCGCACCCCGCGCCGACGGCCTCGACCCCGCCGACGTGTACTCGACCGCGCTCGAGCGCTGGCTCGCGAGCGGCGCGGCCGACCTCGACGACCGCCTCCCGGGCGTGCTCGCCGACCTCGGGCTCGAGACCGCGAGCGCGACGTCGTCCGCCGACCCCGGCACGGCCACCGTCGGCCCCGACACCCTGATGACCGCCCTCAGCGGAGGCCAGGCCGCCCGCGTCGGGCTCGCCGCCCTGCTGCTCAGCCGCTTCGACATCGCCCTGCTCGACGAGCCCACGAACGACCTCGACCTCGACGGCCTCGAACGACTCGAGCGCTTCGTGCAGGGCCAGCGCGGCGGGGTCGTGCTCGTCAGCCACGACCGGGAGTTCCTCGCCCGCTGCGTCACGAAGGTGCTCGAACTCGACCTCGCCCAGGCGTCGAACCGGGTCTTCGGCGGCGGCTACGACTCGTACCTCGACGAGCGCGAGACCGCCCGCCGTCACGCCCGCGAGGCCTACGACGAATTCGCCGACAAGAAGGCCGACCTGGTCGGGCGCGCCCGTGTGCAGCGCGAGTGGTCGAGTCAGGGTGTCCGCAACGCGATGAAGAAGTCGCCCGACAACGACAAGATCCGTCGCAAGGCCGCGGCCGAGTCGAGCGAGAAGCAGGGCCAGAAGGTCCGCCAGATGGAGAGCCGCATCGCCCGCCTCGAGGAGGTCGACGAACCCCGCAAGGAGTGGCAGCTCGAGTTCACCATCGGCGAGGCGCCGCGCTCGAGCGCCGTCGTCTCGACCCTCAGCGGCGCGGTGTTTCGCCAGGGCGACCCCGCGACGGGCGAGTTCGTGCTCGGACCGGTCTCGGTGCAGGTCAACGGCGGCGATCGCATCGGCATCACCGGGCCCAACGGCGCCGGCAAGTCGACCCTGCTGCGCGGTCTGCTCGGGCGACAGGAGCCGAGCGAAGGAGGCGCGAGTCGCGGAGCCAGCATCGCCGTCGGCGAGATCGACCAGGCGCGGGCACTGCTCGCGGGCACCGTCCCCCTCGCCGAGGCGTTCGAGGGGCTCGTGCCCGACTGGCCGCAGGCGGAGGTCCGCACCCTGCTCGCCAAGTTCGGCCTCAAGGCCGATCACGTCAACCGCCCCGTCGACGAGCTGTCGCCCGGCGAGCGCACCCGCGCCGGCCTGGCCCTGCTGCAGGCCCGCGGGGTCAACGTTCTCGTGCTCGACGAACCCACCAACCACCTCGACCTCGTCGCCATCGAACAGCTCGAGCAGGCGCTCGAGTCGTACGACGGCACCCTCCTGCTCGTCACCCACGACCGCCGCATGCTCGAGAGCGTGCGACTCGACCGGCAGTGGCGCGTCGAGAACGGGACGGTGACGGAGCAGTGAGCCGCGCCTCCTCGGCTCCGACGTCGTCGACTCGCCCGGTGTCGGGGGCTGCCTCGGGGGCGGCTGCGCGACCGGGGCGCCGCCGGGGCATGCGAGCCCTCGCCGTCGTCACCGCCACGGTCGCTCTCGTGGCCGGCTGCAGCGGCGACCCGACACCGGCGCCCACTCCCACGGCGGATCCGTGGGCGGCATGGGACTCCGCCCTCGCCGAGACCGACACCGAGTCGGCCCGCTGGCTGGCGCTCGGCGATTCGCTGACCGAGGGGCAGGGCGCCTCCGCGATCGAGAACCGGTGGATCGACCTCACGCGCGACGCCCTGCAGCGGCAGCACCCGGTCGACGGCGTCGCCGGCGGGGTCGGCTACCGCCCGGGGGTCTTCGCGGTCTACCCGCCCGACTCGACCTGGGGCGCCTGGCAGTCCGACCAGACGGCCGTCACCCCCGACTTCACGACGCCGAGCCTCGGCTACCGCAGCGTCGACCTCGAACCCGGCTCGAGCATCACGTACCAGGTGCGCGGCACCGACCTCGACCTGTGGTGGTCGCCGGGCGGCGGGGTGTTCCGCTACGCGGTCGACGGGGTCGAGGGCGAGCCGGTCGACACGAGCGCGGCAGGAGCGAGCGATGCCGAAGGAGGCGCGGGTGCGGACTCCGGCGCCGGTGTCACGAGCGTGGACGGACTCGAGAGCTCGGTGCACACGGTGACCATCGGGGTCGATCCGGACGCCGCCGACGGCTTCGTCTTCGAGGGGATCGCCGCGTTCGACGGCGACCGCGACCGCGGGGTGTCGCTGTTCGACTCCGCGCACTCGGGAGCGACCGTCGCGACCTTCGCGGCGGATCTCGACGGGTTCCTGTCGAAGGTGGCGGCGGTGCAGCCCGACCTCGTCACCATCACCCTCGGCGCCAACGACGCCGTGAACACGAGCCCCGACGACCTGGAGGAGGGCTATCTCGCTCTCGTCCGCGGCCTGAAGGGCCTCGACGATCCGCCGACCGTCGTCATCGTCGACGAGTTCAGCT
The DNA here is from genome assembly GCF_034045305.1 of Frigoribacterium sp. CFBP9029. Taxonomy (NCBI): domain Bacteria; kingdom Bacillati; phylum Actinomycetota; class Actinomycetes; order Micrococcales; family Microbacteriaceae; genus Frigoribacterium; species Frigoribacterium sp. CFBP9029. The sequence continues at coordinate 245,960 of NZ_JAXCWB010000003.1, read as the reverse complement.
CGGACCTCGCCAGCCTCTTCGACCAGAGCGGATCGAGCGGCGACTACGCGGCCGCCGTCGAGTCGGTCGCCGAGCAGACCGGGTCGGTGCGCGTGTCACTGGGCGACGCCCTGCCGGCGGACGCCGCGGGCGACGGCGACATCACCTCGCTGCTGTCCGACGACGGCATCCACCCGAACGACGCCGGGGCGCAGGTCATCGCGCAGTACATGATCGAGCTGCTCGGGCGCTGAGGCGCCGGGGCGGAGCCGGGCCGGTGCGCCGGGCAGCCGGTGCGCCGGTGCGCCGGTGCGCCGGTGCGCCGGGCAGCCGGTGCGCAAGGCGGCCGGCGAGCAGCCGCGCCACCACGCGAAGAACCGCGTTCGCGAAGATGAACCTCGATATATCGTGGTTCATCTTCGCGAACGCGGTTCATGGGCGCGGCGCCTCGGGCGCCGGCAGCTACTTGAGCAGCAGCAGCGTGGAGTCGAGCGCCTCGGTCGGCGAGAGCGGGGCCTCGTCGCCGGCGCCGGTCGCCGACAGGGCGAACAGTCCGTGCGGCGTGATGACGGTCGCCCCGGCGAGCGTGACGCCCTCCTGAGCGGCCTCGAGCTCGAAGGCACGACCGCCGAGGTCGCCGATGCGCGCATCCTCGACCTCGGTGACGCCCTCCTGACCGGCGATCTGGTCGCTCTGCGAGGTGATGGTGGCTTCGTCGAGCTCCTGCGTGCGCGCGACGGCGACGATCGCCTGGGCGCTCGGGTCGATCTCGCCCTCGGCGCTGGCGGCGCTGTTGGCCCACGAGCACTGCAGCTGGCCGTCGGCCTCCGTGCTCTCGTCTTGCAGGTCGAGGCCCTCGACGATCGAGCCGAGCGCCTCGCCCGCGTCGGCGCAGGTCGTGACGGCGAGCTCTCCGGTCAGGTCGCGGTCCTCCTGAGTGGCAGCGCTCTCGCTCGCCGAGCTGCTGGGGTCGCTCGAGTCGGCGTTCGAGTCGCTCGACCCGGTGCACCCGGCGAGGAGCAGCGTGAGCGCGACGGCGCCTGAGGTGACGACCGTCATCGCGGTCTTCGTGGTCTTGATGGTGCGCATGGTGGTCCCCCTACGTCGGCCGCCGACTCGCTGCGCGACGGACCCTGCCACCCTAACGGCGACGACCTGTCGGTGCCCGACCCGCGCCTCCTCGGCTCCCCCGCCCCGCACCTCCTACCAGCGCGTGCGCTCGCGCTCCTGCTGCACGACGGCCTCGCGATCGGAGAGACCGGCCAGGCCCGACAGCGCCTGCCGCATCCGCGGGTTGCCCATCAGCACCGGCCCCGTCCGGTCGAGGAACGCCCAGTACCCCGCCGTCACCGGGCACGCGTCGGGCCCGAGCCGCTTCTTCGGGTCGAACCGGCACCCGCCGCAATGGTCGGTCATGCGGTTGATGTAGGCGCCTCCGGACGCGTACGGCTTCGTCGCGACGATCCCCCCGTCGGCGTGCTGCGACATGCCGACCACGTTGGCGGGCATCACCCACGGCGTCCCGTCGACGTACATGTCGATGAACCACTGGCTCAGCGCTGACGGCTCGACACCGCGCTGCAACGCCCAGTTGCCGAGGATCATCAGGCGCTGGATGTGGTGACTCCACCCGTGCCGGTGCAGCCCGTCGAGCGTCTCGGCCAGGCAGTTCGCCTCGACGACCGCCTCGCCCGCCGCGTCGGTCGGCGAACCGTTCGACAGGTCGCGCCCGAGCGTCGCGAACACCTGCGGCAGCGGCTCGTGCGCCTCCAGCTTGTTGTTCGACGTCGCGTAGTCCTCGCCGAGTCGCCAGTAGAGGTGCCACATGTAGTCGCGCCACCCCATGATCTGCCGCACGAACCCCTCGACGCTGCGGATCGGCGCGTCGCCCGCGGCGTACGCGGCGGCCACGGTGTCGATCACGTCGAGCGGGTCGATCAGTCCGAGGTTCATCGGGGCGCTGATCAGCGAGTGCGCCATGGTCCAGTCGCCGCTGAGCGTGGCGTCCTCGAAGGGGCCAAAGTCGGGGAGGCGCACCTCGACGAAGTCGGCGAGCGCGGCCTCGGCCTCGGCGGCGGTCGCGGCGAAGCGGCGGGGTCCGGCGTCGCCGACCAGGGTGACCACGCCGTCGCGTTCCCAGCGGGCGATGTCGTGCCGCACCTCCTCGTCGATGTCGTCCTCGACGGGCCAGAGGGGTGCGGGCAGTCCGAGCGACGCGGCGCCCTTCGGGGGCTTCTCGCGGTTGTCGTGGTCGTGGTTCCAGCGACCGCCGGCGGGCTCCTGCCCCTCCATCAGAACGCCGGTGCGCTGCCGGACGACGCGGTAGAAGTCCTCCATCAGCAGGCGCTTCCCGGCACGCGAATCGGCCCAGGCCGCGAAGTCGCTCTCGCTCGTGACGAACCCCCGGCTCGGCAGGATCTCGGCACCGACCCGCCGCACCAGCCGTCGCGCTCGGTACGAGGTGGGGTCGATCACCTGCAGATCGTCACGCCCGTCGACGACCTCCGAGTAGTGCTCGACCTGTCTGAAGTCGACCCGGTCGCCGAGATCGCGCGCCCGATGCCTGATGGCCGACAGCAGCAGCTGCAGCTTCGCGCGGTGCAGCGTGCGCCCCCGCCACGACGACCTCGACTCGACGAGCAGCATCGGTCCGCCGTCGTCGAAGTGCGGGCCGAGTTGGTCGAGGAAGATCCAGCGGGTGCGGTCCATGAGGGGTCGAACGGTACTCGCGGGGGCCGGAGCGCGCGCGAGCCGTGGCCGCGTTCGGCTGCCGCCCGGCGCCACCCAGGCCGAGGAGGCGCGGGTCGGGTACCGTCGACCGCCCCTGACCTCTGGAGATCACCATGGCATCCCTGCTTCGCCGCTTCGCACCCCTGATCATCACCTTCGTCGTGCGCAAGATCATGAAGAAGCGCGGTGGCGGCGGCTCGACCGGCGGCAACTACCCGCGTCGCTGAGCCGCGCCTCCTCGGGTCCGCGAGCCGCGCCTCCTCGGTCACGCGACCCGCGCCTCCTCGGTCACGCGACCCGCGCCTCCTCGGTCCCGCGACCGGCGCCCCCTCGGTCCCGGGCACCGCGCCTCCTCGGGCACGCGATCCGCGCACCGCAGACGAGAACCCCCGCGTGAGCGACGAACCCCCGGATGACGGGGTTCGATGCTCACGCGGGGGTTCTGTCGTCTCCGCAGGAGGTGCGGCTCAGCTCTCGAAGGTCGCGTCGAGGGTGATCTCGACCCCGGTCAGAGCCTTGGAGACCGGGCAGGTCGCCTTGGCCTCGTCGGCCGCCGTGAGGAACGCGGCCTCGTCGATGCCCGAGACCTCGCCGACGACGGTGAGGTGGATGCCGGTCAGCTGGAACCCGCCGGCCGGGTCGGCGCCGAGCGACACGTCGGCCTTGACGTCGAGGGCCTCGACGGTGCCGCCGGCCTGGCCGAGCACGGCGCTGAACTGCATGGCGTAGCAGGCCGAGTGCGCGGCGGCGAGCAGCTCTTCGGGGCTGGTCGAGCCGTTGGCGTCCTCAGCGGAGCGCTTCGGGAACGAGACGCCGTAGGTGCCGACCTTCGAGCTGGTCATCTCGACCTGGCCCTCGCCGGTCTCGAGGCTTCCGTTCCAGGCGGTGCGTGCGGTGCGAGTGGGCATGATGCTCCTTCGTAGGTGTTCGGGTGGATGTTCGGAGGTGTTGAGGGGGACTGTTGCTGGTCTGGGGGGCTGGTCTGGGGGGGCTGGTCTCGGGGGCGGGTCAGGCGGCGGCGCGGACCCGGTCGGCGACCCCGCCGAGCTGCTCGGTCAGCGCCGTCAGCACGTCGGGCGACAACCCGGTCGCCTCGCAGATCCGCTCGGGGATGCTCGCCGCCTCGGAGCGCAACGAGTCGCCCGCGGGCGTCAGCGCCACCTGCACGGCCCGCTCGTCGGCCGAGCCGCGACGCCGGGAGACGAGACCCTGCGCCTCGAGCCGGCGGAGCAGCGGCGACAGCGTGCCCGAGTCGAGGTGCAGACGCTGGCCGAGACCTGAGACGCCGGTCTCGCCGTCCTGCCAGAGCACGAGCAGCACGAGGTACTGCGGGTACGTGATGCCGAGCGGCTCGAGCAGGTCGCGGTAGCGGGACGTCAGAGCACGCGACGCGCTGTACAGGGCGAAGCAGATCTGCTCGTCGAGCAGCGGGGTGCGCGCGGTATCGGACATGAGTCGACCATAACACGTTGCGCGCAACAAGGTTGAGCGCAACCGAAATCGGCCAGAGCGGTGCCGGGCGCGAGGGCGCGGGTCCACCGAGGAGGCGCGCGTCGGCCGAGGAGGCGCGCGCACCCCGTCCGCTCCCCGTCGCGTAGCGTGCACGCATGAGCTCCGACGACCCCACCGGCATGACCGACGACGAGAAGCGCCACGACCAGCTGACCCGTGCGCCGAAGTCCGACCCGGGCGACGACGCCCCGCGCATCACCACCGAGGATCGCGGCGACGGCGTCACCCGGATCGACGTCGCCGACACGGCCGCCGTCCGCCCCGGCAAGGGCGAGCCCCGCTCCGCCGACTGACCCGCGCCTCCCTCGTCCTGCGTCGAGGTGACCCGATCGGTTGCCTGTTCGCCGCAGAGTGCACCGATCGCGTCACCTCGATGGCGGCCGAGCCTCCTAGACGGCGGAGACCGGCCTCGGCTACCATCGACCCTGGTCGCACGTCACGCGCGGCCCCGGGCGCGCACGACAGCGCGCAGTCGGGATCACCATCCTCCCCGTGTCACACGGGTAGCAGGAACGGCGCCCGCCGACGACCGAGACCTCACATGACGATCACCTCCGCGCGTCCTTCGACGCCCACCGCCCCTCCCGCCAAGTTCCCCCTCGCCGGCCTGCTCGCCCTGGCCGTCGCGACGTTCCTCTCCATCTCGGGCGAGATGCTGCCGACCGGGCTGCTGCCCGAGATGAGCTCCGAGCTGGGCGTCAGCGAGTCGAGCATCGGTCTGCTGGTGAGCGTGTTCGCGTTCACCGTGGTGCTGACCAGCACGACGCTGACGCATCTGACGCGGCGACTCCCCCGGCATCTGCTCATCGTCGGGCTGATCGTCGTGCTGGCGATCAGCGCGGGGCTGACCGCGATCGCGCCCACGTACGAGCTGGTCGTCGCGTCGCGGATCCTCGGCGGGCTCGCGCACGGCACGTTCTGGGCGATCGGCGGCGCGTACGCGGCCCACCTCGTGCCGCGCGAACAGGTCGGCCGCGCACTGGCCGTCGCGATGAGCGGCGGCACGCTGGCGTTCGTGCTCGGCGTGCCGCTCGGCACGGCGGCCGGTCAGGCCCTCGGCTGGCGCCCCGCGTTCGGCCTGCTGGCCGCACTGATGGCGGTGGGCGCGGTGCTCGTCTGGCGGCTGCTGCCCCCGGTGCCGACACCCGCCGACGGTGCCGAGGAGGCGCGCGCGGCCGACCACGACCGCACCCGTCCCGCAGACGCCGACGCCGACGCCGACGCCACCGAGGCCGCGACGACGATGGTCCCTGCGACGGGATCGGTGCCGATCGTGCCGACCCGCGCCTCCTCGGCTCCCCGTCGACGGGGTTCGCTGCCGAAGCCGTCGGTGCTCGGCGTGGTCTTCAGCTGCGTCATCACCGCGGTGTTCATGGTCGGGCACTACTCGTTCTTCACGTTCATCGCGCCGTACCTGGTGCGCTCGACGGGCATCGCGGAGTCGTCGCTCAGCGCCGCGCTGTTCGCGTTCGGCATCGCCGGGGGCGTCGGTCTGCTGATGGTCGGTTGGTTCCTCGGCAAGCGCCCCCGCATCAGCATCCCGATCGGCATCGGCGTGGTCGCCGTCTCCGTGTTCGCGATGATGGCGTTCGAGGGGCAGCCGACCCCGTCGCTGATCGCGTTCGTGGTGTGGGGTGTCACGTTCGGGGCGCTGCCGCCGTTGTTCCAGACGCGGATGCTGCAGGTCGCCCCGGCGAAGATGCGCGACCTCGCGAGCGCGTTCTACACGACCGGGTTCAACGCGGGCATCGGCGGCGGAGCCCTGATCGGCGCGATCGTGCTCGACGGTGCAGGGCTCGACGCGCTGCCGGTGCTGTACATCGTCGTCGCCGTCGTGGTGCTCGGGCTGGTGCTGGCCACCGACCGGGTGCTCGCGGTGCGGTCGGCGCGCTCGTAGGGGCCGGCTCGCGCCTCCGGCCGTCGAGGAGTCGCAACACGCCGTGCGACCGCGAGCGCCGCGGCGAGTCATGACTCATCGTCCCGACCCGAGCCCCGAAGTGGGGCGGACCACCGGACCAGCTCGTCCGCATACTCGAGAGACGGCAGGGGGCGACGATGGACACCGAGAGCACGACGACCGAGCGGTCCACGCGCTGCGCGGGCTGCGGCGAGACCGCCCGCCTCGCACCCAATCCGTACTTCGGCACGGGACTCTCGGTCCACCGCCACATCGTCACGTGCGCACGCTGCGGCACGCTCGGCTTCGCACCTCGCTCCGACCCCGAGCCGACGATCGAGACCGGGCCGACGCCGGTCGCGGCGGGGCCGTGGCGGCGACTCGCCTCGTGGTTGGGTGGGGCGTGACCGGGAGCGTCCGCGACCGACCGCACCGCGCCTCCTGAGCGCCGCCCGCCCTCTCGCACCGCGCCTCCTGAGCGCTCCCTGATCCGCTGCTGAACCCCAGCCCAGAATGCCCGCCCCCTCAGGGCGTTGGCTGGCCGCATGACAACAATCGGAATCATCGGAGCAGGCAACATCGGCAGCCAGGTCGCTCGCGCGGTCATCGAGCAGGGCTACGACGTCGTGATCAGCAACTCGCGCGGTCCCGAGACGCTCGCGGACCTCGTCGCCGACCTCGGCCCCAAGGCACGTGCGGCGACGGCCGAGGAGGCGGGCGAGGCAGGCGAGATCGTCGTCGTCACCGTCCCGTTGAAGAACGTCGAGGAGGTGCCGGTCGAGCCGCTCGCCGACAAGATCGTCATCGACACCAACAACTACTACTTCGAGCGCGACGGGAACATCGCCGCCCTCGACAACGGCGTCGACACCGTCTCGCAGATGCTGCAGCGCCACCTGCCGACCAGCAAGGTCGCCAAGGGCTTCAACCACATCATGGCGAAGGACATCACGACCGACGGCAAGCCCTCCGGCACCGAGGGGCGCCGCGCCCTCGCGACGTCGAGCGACTTCGAGGAGGCCGCCGAGCTCGTGCAGCGCCTCTACGACGAGCTCGGCTTCGACACCGTCAACGTCGGACCGCTGAGCGAGAGCTGGCGCGTCGAGCGCGACCAGCCCGCCTACGTCGTGTCGCAGACCCGCACCGAGCTCGTCGAGAACCTCGCGAAGGCCACCCGCGCCACCGCGACCACCGAGCCCGCCCCGCACCCCGAGGCGTAAGCGTCATCGAAGTGACCCGTTCAGGGCCCAGAGGTCGACTCCGGGCACCGAACGGGTCACTTCGACGATGAGGCGCCTTAAGCTGGCGGCATGCTCATCGTCTCGCTCGTGGCCGCCACGCTCGCCGCCCTGCTGCACGTCTACATCTTCGTGATGGAGTCCGTGCTCTGGACGACACCGCGCGTCCGCGCGACCTTCGGCATCACCGACGACCGGCAGGCCGAGTTCACGAAGCCGATGGCCTTCAACCAGGGCTTCTACAACCTCTTCCTCGCGATCGTGACGATCGTCGGCGTCGTGCTGGTGGCGTCCGGCCGAGGAGGCGCGGGTCAGCTCGCAGACACCTCCCCCGCAGGTCTCGCCCTCCTGGTCGCGGGCACGGGCTCGATGCTCGCCGCAGCGCTCGTGCTGGCGCTCTCCGACCGCACGAAGCTGCGTGCGGCGGCGACGCAAGGGCTCTTCCCGCTCGTGGCCCTCGTGGCACTGCTGGTCGCCGCGCTCTGAGCCGACCCGCACCTCCACCCCGCGCCTCCTGCGTCGAGGAGTCACGACTCGCCGCGCGCACCGGGTCCGCGCGGCGAGTCGTGACTCCTCGCTGTCGGTAACCTGGGCGGGTGACCGACGCGACCACCGCCTCCAGCGCTCCCACCGCCTCCCCCTCGACGCACTGGACCCTGACGCTCGTCTGCCAGGACCAGCCGGGCATCGTCCACGCGATCAGCGGAGCCGTGGTGCAGGCCGGGGGCAACATCACCGAGTCGGCGCAGTTCTCGAGTCACGACACCGGCACGTTCTTCATGCGCCTGCAGGTCGAGGCGCCCGGTGAGCGCACCGCGCTGGAGGAGGCGCTCGCGCCCGTGCTGGCCCGCTACGACATGCAGGCGAAGCTCGACGTGGTCGGCCGACCGATCCGCACGCTCGTGCTGGCGAGCAAGGCGGCGCACTGCGTCAACGACCTGCTCTTCAGGCAGCGCGCCGGGCAGCTGCCGATCGAGGTGCCGCTGGTGCTCGCGAACCACGACGACCTCTCGGGGCTCGCCGAGTTCTACGGCAAGCGCTTCGAGCACCACCCCGTCACCGACGCCGAGTCGAAGGCGGCGTTCGAGGCCCGGGTGCTGCAGGTCGTCGACCGGTACGACATCGAGCTCGTCGTGCTGGCGCGCTACATGCAGATCCTCAGCCCCGAGCTGTGTGCGGCGCTGGAGGGGCGGGCGATCAACATCCACCACTCGTTCCTGCCCGGGTTCAAGGGGGCGAACCCGTATCGGCAGGCGCACGCCCGCGGAGTCAAGCTGATCGGCGCGACGGCGCACTTCGTCACGAGCGACCTCGACGAGGGGCCGATCATCGAGCAGAACGTCGTGCGCGTCGACCACACGCGCAGCGCCCCCGAGCTGATGGCGATCGGACAGGACGAGGAGAGCCGCACCCTCACGCAGGCCGTCCGCTGGTTCGCGGAGGATCGCGTGCTGCTCGACGGAGCCCGCACGATCGTCTTCCGCTGAGGCGCGGGCTGCGACGACTCAGAGCGTGCGGCCGGCGTTCGCGTCGAGCCAGGCCTTGGGGTCGATCTGCGTCGATCCGCCCATCAGCACCTCGAAGTGCAGGTGCTCGCCCGTCGCGACACCGGTGCGACCGACCGTGCCGACGAGCTCGCCGACGCCGACCTGCTGACCGACGTACATCGGACTCGAGCCCGACCGCATGTGCGCGTACATCGTGCTCACCAGACCGCCGTCGATCACGTGATCGATGACGACGTAGGTGCCGAACTGGGCGTGGACTCCGGCGGTGCGGACCGTACCGGCTGCGACGGCGCCGATCGGGGTGCCGCCGCCGGGGGTCATGTCGAGCCCCATGTGCATGCTCGAGCACGCCGCGCACGGTGCGCTACGGGGGCCATACCCCGAGCTCAGCACGACGCTGCCCGGGAACGGCCACCGGATGTCGCCGGCACCGCTGTTGACGACGGTGCCGCCACCCGAGGCGACGCCCCCCGCGGCGCCGACGACGGCGTCGGAGGACGACGAGCGGCTCGACGAGCCGGAGTCGGACACGACCGGGGCCTTCACCACGGGCGGCGGGGGCGGCGGCGGCGGCGGATCGGTCACACCGTACGAGTCGCGCTCGGCGACGGCGAGCACGACGAGCGAAGCGGCCATCGTCTGACCCGTCATCGGAGCGGCCGTCGACACGGGGATCCCCGAGCCGCCCAGGTCGGAGGCCGATGCGGGAGTCACGTTCGACGAGAAGAACAGGGTCGCCGCCAGCAGTGCGAACGCCGGGACGGCCGCCTCACGCGCACGCCGGGCCAGGAAGCTCGGACGACGGGAGGGCAGGAGGCGCGGTTCGGGACCCGAGACGATCCGCGTCGAGCGCATGGGGACCCGGGAGACGGCAGCCTGCCGTCGGGCGACGGGGTGCTGCGCGGGAGTGGCCTGCGCGACCGGTGCATCCTGCGGAGCCGGGGCCTGCGCGGCGGGGGCCTGCGCGACCGGTGCCTGCGCGACCGGGGCCTGCGCGACCGGTGCTGTCTGCGGGGCCGGGGCCTCCGCGGCGGGAACGTGCGCGGCGGGTGCCTCTGAAGCGGCAACCGAGACGTCTGTGTCGACCCGCGCCTCCGGGGCTGCGGCAGCCGCGCGCTCACGGGCCAGGGCCTCGCGCCGGGTCAGGGGCGGAGCATCGTGCCGAGGGTCGCTCACGAGACGGTCGTCGTCTTGTCGGCGCAGCGGATCACGGTTCTCCTCGGGGTGGATGCATCGAGTTTAGGCAAGAAGGCGCGCGACGACCAGGGGCTCGGCCGATGTCGTCGAGAAATCTTCATGCCCGTGGACGCCGCGCCGCGCCTCCTCGGCGTCGATCAGGCGCCCGCGCCCGTGTCCCCGCCCGCGCCGGCGCCGGGCCGAACTACCCGCGCAGCCCGGGGAAGTCCGAGTCGCGGAACTCCCCCGCGATCCGCTCGCTCGAGACCGCGGCGTCCTCCTCGCGCTGCCGCAGCTCGACGCGGCGGATCTTGCCCGAGATCGTCTTCGGCAGCTCGTCGACGAACTCGACGCGGCGCACGCGCTCGTACGCCGGCAGCCCGGTGCGGGCGTGGGCGAGCACCGAGCGGGCGGTCTCCGCCGACGCCTCGACGCCCGCCGCCAGCGTCACGTACGCCTTCACCACGGCGAGTCTCACGTCGTCGGGAGCCGGCACCACGGCCGACTCGGCGACGGCGGGGTGCTCGATCAGCACGCTCTCGACCTCGAACGGCGACACCTTGTAGTCCGACGACTTGAAGACGTCGTCGGTCCGCCCGACGAAGGTGATCATGCCGTCGGCGTCACGGGAGGCGACGTCGCCGGTGTGGAACAGCCCGTCGCGCATCGACGACTCGGTGCGCGCCGCGTCGCCGAGGTAGCCCGTCATCAGGTTCACCGGTCGGGTGGTCAGGTCGAGGCAGACCTCGCCCTCGTCGCCGACCTCGCCCGTGACCGGGTCGACGAGCACGACGTCGACGCCGGGCAGCGCGCGCCCCATCGAACCGGCCTTGATGGTTCCGCCGGGGGCGTTCGCGATGATCGCGGTGGTCTCGGTCTGCCCGTAGCCGTCGCGGATGTCGAGCCCCCAGCCCTGCTGCACGCGCGAGATGACCTCGGGGTTCAGCGGCTCGCCGGCCGAGAGCGCCTCGCGCAGAGCGTGCGGTCGGGCGCCGAGCGACGACTGGATCAGCATGCGCCACACGGTCGGCGGCGCGCAGAACGACGTGACGGAGGCGCGCTCGAGCTGGTCGCGCAGCTCCGCCGGCCGGAACCGCCCGTAGTTGTAGACGAACACGGTGGCCTCGGCCGTCCACGGCGCGAAGAAGCAGCTCCAGGCGTGCTTGCCCCAGCCGGGCGACGAGATCGTCATGTGCACGTCGCCGGGGCGGACCCCGAGCCAGTACGTCGTGCTCAGGTGCCCGACCGGGTACGAGGCGTGCGAGTGCACGACCATCTTGGGGCGGCTCGTGGTGCCCGAGGTGAAGTAGACGAGGCAGGGGTCGTCGGTCGCGGTGACGACGTCGGGGCGCACCGAGGAGGCGCGGTGCGAGTCGCCGAAGGAGACCCAGCCCGCGGGTGCGGCGCCGGCTGCGGGTGCGGGTGCGGCGCCGGGTGCAGGTGCGGCTGCGGCTCCGGCTCCGGCCCCGGCCCCGGCGCCGGCGCCGGCTCCGGCTCCGGCTCCGACCGACGGCAGCACGGCGATGCGGGTGACCGCGTCGATGCCGGGCACGGCGTCGAAGACCGCCGCGTCGGACGCGTTCGCGACCACGTGCCGCACCAGCCCGCGCTCGATGCGGTCGGCGAGGTCGGCGGTGCCGAGCACGGTCGAGGTCGGCAGGATGACCGCGCCGATCTTCATCACCGCGAGCATCGCCTCCCACAGCTCGACCTGGTTGCCGAGCATGAGCATGACGTGGTCGCCCCGGGCGACGCCGAGTCCGTGCAGCCAGGCGGCGACCTGGTCGCTGCGGCGGCGCATCTCGTCGAAGGTGATGCGCTGCTCGGAGCCATCCTCCTCGACGAGCCAGAGTGCGATGCGGTCGTTGTCCCGCGCCATGACGTCGAACCAGTCGACGGCCCAGTTGAAGCGGTCGCCGACGTCGGGCCAGCGGAACTCGGCGCCGGCCCGGTCGAGATCGTCGCCGAGGGCGAGCAGGTGGTCGCGCGCGGCGCGGAACGCCGTCGTCGCCGCCGAGTCGCCGGGTGCGCTGCTCGGAGTCGGGGAGTCGGGGCCGGAGGTCGCGTCGTGCATCACGCCATCATGCACCCGCATGCATGCCGCCCCCGGCATGCGGCCCCGACTCCCCTCTCCCCCTCTCATCGAAGTGACGCGTTCGCACCCCTGGCCCGCGCCTCCTACCCCTTTCGCGTCACCTAGATGCGGCCGGGCCCGCTCCGCCCCCGCACCGCTCATCGAAGTGACGCGTTCGGGCCCCTGACCCGCGCCTCCTACCCCTTTCGCGTCACCTCGATGTGGCCCGCCCCCGCTCCGCCCCCGCACCGCTCATCGAAGTGACGCGTTCGGGCCCCTGACCCGCGCCTCCTGCCCCTTTCGCGTCACCTCGATGCGGCCGGGCCCCGCTCCGCTCCCGCACCGCTCATCGAGGTGACGCGTAGGGGGCACCGGACCGCGCCTCCTGCCCCCTTCGCGTCACCTCGATGTGGCCCGGCCCCGGCCGAACGGGTGCACAGTGGGGCGATGACGACGACGTCCCTCCTCGTGATCGGCGGCACCGGGCAGATCAGCGCGGCGGTGGTGCGACAGGCCCTGCTCGACGGCGTGGCCGTGACCGTGCTCAACCGCGGGAGCACCTCCATCAGGCCGCTGCCGGCGGGCGTCGAACAGCTCACCGCCGATGTGCGCGACGAGGAGGCGGTGGTCGCCGCCCTGCACGGCCGCCGCTTCGACAGCGTCGCCGACTACCTCACGTTCACGCCCGAGCAGCTCGCGTCGATGCTGCGGGTCGTGGCTCCGCTCACCGATCAGTACATCTTCATCGGCTCGGCCTCGGCCTATCAGAAGCCCCCTGTCTCGTTGCCGATCACCGAGGCGACGCCGCTGTTCAACCCGTGGTGGGCCTACTCGCGAGACAAGATCGCGTGCGAGCGGCTGCTGCGCGACGAGCACCAGGCCGGCCGGGTGCAGGCCACCGTGGTGCGCCCCTCGCACACCTACGACGAGACGCACGTGCCGCTGCTCGGCGGCTGGACGACCATCGAGCGTATGCGCCGAGGCGACGCGATCGTGCTGCACGGCGACGGCACGTCGATGTGGGCGCTGACGCACTCCACCGACTTCGCGCGGGCGTTCGTCGCGCTGCTCGGCCACCCCGACGCGATGGGCGAGGCGTTCAGCATCATGGCGCCCGAGCAGCTCACCTGGAACATGATCGCGCGTGATCTCGCCGACGCCGCCGGGGCGCCGCTGCACCTCGTCCACCGCACCACGCACGACATCACCGAGGCCGTGCCCGAGTGGACCGCAGACCTCTGCGGCGACCGCAGCCACCCGGCGGTGTTCGACACGGCGAAGATCCGCGCGATCGCTCCGGACTGGGAGGCGCGGGTCCCGTTCGCCGAAGGAGCCCGCCAGATCGTCGCCTGGCACGACGCCGACCCGGCCCGCCGTGCGATCGACCCGGGGGTCGACGCCGCCTACGACCGACTGGTCTCGCTGTAGCGGAGCGTGCGGGGAGCGCGGGCGTTGCGGGACGCGCAGGAGGCGCGGGTCAGGAGTCCGCGCCGGTCACGACCGCGGTCCGCCGCGACCAGGTGCCGTCGCCGAGCTGCGCGAGCATGAAGCGGGCGACGTCGGCGCGCGAGACCTTCGTCGAAGCCCCCGCCGGCAGCCTCTCGGCGACGACGATGTCGCCGGTCGCGGGGCCGTCGACGAGACGGGTGGGGTAGACGAGGGTCCAGTCGAGGTCGCTGGCGCGGACCTCGGCGTCGGCGACCTCCTTGGCCGCGTAGACCCTGCCCAGCACGCTGTGGAAGAACATCTTCTGCAGCGGCCCGGCGTCGCGTTCGCTGTCGCCGACCCCGAACGCCGAGCAGACGATCAGGCGCTCGACGCCGGCGGCGTCCATGGCGGGCAGCAGCACGCGCCCGACCTCGAGCTCGACCGGCACCCTGAAGTTGCGCGAGCCCACGGCGTTCAGCACGACGTCGCGCCCGTCGACCGCCTCGGCCATGTGGGAGGCGGTGGTCGCGTCGCCGACGACGACGTCGACCCCGTCGCTGGTGTCGAGGGCGGTCGCATCGCGGACGAGCACCCGCACGTCGTGCCCCGCGGCGAGGGTGGTGCGGAGGAGGTGCGAGCCGACGCCTCCGGTCGCTCCGAGCAGGAGTATCTTCACGGGGGCTCCTTCGAAGCGCGGCTGGGGCATGGCCGGAACCGGCGTGCCGAGAGGTCACCGTGTCGGTCGATGACTTGAATATGCAAGCCAACTCCCTGCCACCCGGCGGCGCCACCTCGAACCGCCAGCGGCCAGCGATCTCAGGGCCGAACCCGAGCGCACTGCCAGGTGGCGCGGGTCGGCCGGGTCGAGGCCGGGGTCGATGCTGGTGCCGCGAGCGCCGCCGCCAGTAGCCTGAGGGCATGTCGGATCTCCGCCTCGAAGAACTGTCCGCCGCGACCGTGGTCGCGGCCAACAACCTGACGCTCAAGCCGGGCCAAGAGCAGTACGTGGCCCCCGTGTCGCACTCGATCGCCGAGGCGTACGTCAATCCGACGACCGCCTGGCCGCGCGTCGTCGTCGATGTCGACGGCGCCGATGCCGAGAGCGGCGATGGCGAGAGCACGGTCGTCGGCTTCATCATGGGCAACTTCGACGCCTCGGCCGACGACGAGAAGCTGCGCAGCTGCATCTGGCGCATCAACGTCGAGGCCGATGCGCAGGGCCGCGGCGTCGGGCGATTCGCCGTGCACGCTCTGGCCGACGAGGCCCGCAGCCGGGGGTTCGACCGACTGACGGTCATGTACGAACCCGGCGACGACGGGCCCGAGGAGTTCTTCGCCCGCATCGGCTTCGAGGTCGTCGGCGAGACCCCGTACGGCGAGCACTTCGCCGCGCTGAGGCTGACCCCGGCGTGAGCCCCGGTGCCGACGCGGGCGCTGGCCCCGGTGCCGACTTCGCCTCGCGCGTGGTCGAGGTCGTCGAGTCCATCCCGGCGGGCCGTGTCATGACGTACGGGTCGATAGCGGCCGTGCTCGGTTCGCGGGCCTCCCGCGCGGTCGGGCAGGTGATGGCGTACGCGGGGTCCGAGCTGCCGTGGTGGCGCGTCATCCGGGCGTCCGGGCATGCTCCCCGCGACCACGAGAGTCGCGCTCTCGAGATGTACCGGGTGGAGGGCACGCCGCTGCGGTGGTCTCGGGCGGGTGCGTTCCGGGTGGATCTCGAGCGCGCCTCCTGGGAGCCCTGACCGGCACGATCCTCCTGACGGATGAGACCGTCTCGACTCCGGGCTGATCCGCTCGGCGCCGGGAGGCGCTTGGCTCGGAGCATGCCCTCCGTCACCCGTCTCGTCGCCGCGACCGCCCTCGTCTCCGCACTCGCGTTCGGCCTCGCCGCCTGCTCACTCGGCAGCCTCGGGTCAAACGAGCGGAGCTTCGAGTTCGACAGCTACGGCGAGGCGCCGAAGTCGGGCACGCGGTCGTTCGTGCTCGCCGGGTGGGTCCCGTCGGACGCCACGTCGATCCGCGCCGTCTCGCTCCGTGACGATCCCGAGGAGGCGGTTCTCACGTTCCGCACGACGACTCCCCTCGCCGACGCCGCCGGCTGCACCCCCGCCGATCCGCTCGAGTCGGCCCCGCCCGTCTCCCCCGACTGGTGGCCGTCCGACCTGCCGACCGCAGGGGTCGTCTGCGGCGAATGGTCGGTCGTGGCCGGCGACGACGGCCAGGTGTTCGCGTGGCGGGAGTCGTCGCCGACGGAGGCCTCGAAGGCCCGCTGACCGTGCCTCACGGTCGGTGCGTGGTGTCTGCCGACCCCGGGCGAGTCCGACGCCGCCGGTCCACCCCGACCGCCCGCCTCCGACGGACTCGCCCGCCGTCGCCCCGCGGTCGCCGGGCGGTCGCCGGGCGGTCGCCGGGCGGTCGCCGCGAGCGACGCAGCGGTCAGCGCGCCCAGTCGTACGGCGTCGTCGTGGACACCTTCACGAGACCCGACCGCTCGAGGATGGGCCGCGAGTCGTCGGTCGAGTCGCTGTGCACGAGCGTCTTGCCGAGGGCGACGGCCGAGCGCGCCCGGGCGGCGGTCAGCGCCCGGTAGATGCCGCGGTGCCGGTACGCCTCGAGGGTGGCACCGCCCCAGATGCCGACGAAGTCCGTGCCGGGCACCGGCTCGAGTGGGCCGCCGCTGACCATCCGGCCGTCGACCTCGGCGACCCAGAGCTCCATGCCGTCGCCGCGGGCGAGACGGGAGAGCAGCGCGTCGGCCTGTCTCGCGTCGACGGCCTCGCCGAAGGCCTCGTCGACCATCGCGCTCATCGCCCGCACGTCGGCCTCTGTCGTGACCCGCCGGACGGTCACCCCGGCCGGGACGTCGCCGACCTCGCAGAGCGCCGCGAGCGGTCCGATCATGATCGACTCCGGTTCACCGGGCGTGAAGCCGTGGGCGACCAGGGCATCGTGTAGGCCAGGGGCGTGGTCGTGGCCGCGCGACTTCCACTCGACGCGGTCGATCTCAGGGTCGGCTCGGAAGTGCTCCAGCGCCTCGCCGACCAGCCCGCGGATGCGCTCGGCGTCGGAGCCGCCGAGATCGCGATACGTGACGAAGCCGCGTCCGGCGGCGAAGGTCACGAGCCGGAGCGGGCCCAGCATCGTCACTCCGATCGCGCTCGGCGTCTCGGCGTCGGTGCGGAGTTGATCGTCGTAGGCCTGCAGGTACCTCGTCGTGTCTGGCATCGGTGACACGCTAACGGACGGCAGACCGGAACGGGCGAGTCCGTCCGCCCCGGTCGGCCACGGCCGCCCGCCTCCGACGGACTCGCCCGTCGTCGCGCCCGGCGCCGCACCTCCGCCGACCTCACACGAGGGAGTCCCGCCACGCGGCGTGCAGCTGCGCGAACCGGCCGGTGCCCGAGATGAGGTCGGCGGGGCTGCCGTCTTCGACGACCCGGCCGTACTCCATAACCAGCACCCGGTCGGCGATCGCCACGGTCGAGAGCCGGTGCGCGATGATCAGCGCAGTGCGGTCGGCGAGCAGGGTCTGCAGCGCCTCCTGCACCATGCGCTCCGAGGGGATGTCGAGCGACGCCGTCGCCTCGTCGAGGATCAGCACGCTCGGGTCGGCGATGAAGGCCCGGGCGAACGAGAGCAGCTGACGTTGACCCGCGGAGACCCGCCCACCGCGCTTGTTCACGTCGGTGTCGTAGCCGTCGGGCAGCGCCATGATGAACTCGTGCGCCCCGACCGCACGGGCCGCCCGCTCGATGTCCTCGCGGCTCGCGTCGGGCTTGCCGAGCGCGATGTTGTCCGCGACCGACCCCGAGAACAGGTAGGCCTCCTGGGTGACCATGACGATCGCTCGCCGGAGG
Source organism: Frigoribacterium sp. CFBP9029 (assembly GCF_034045305.1). NCBI lineage: Bacteria > Bacillati > Actinomycetota > Actinomycetes > Micrococcales > Microbacteriaceae > Frigoribacterium > Frigoribacterium sp. CFBP9029. The sequence continues at coordinate 228,561 of NZ_JAXCWB010000003.1, read as the reverse complement.
TCTTTGGGGTGCAGGTCTCGGAGATCGACCCCGTCGAGCGTGATGCGCCCGCGGGTCGGGTCGTAGAACCGCGAGATCAGCTTCGCCAACGTCGACTTGCCGGCACCGGTCGAGCCGACCAGGGCGATCGTCTGCCCGGCGGGCACCGTCAGGTCGAACTCGGGCAGCACGACGGTGTCGGCGTTGTAGGCGAACTCGACGTCGTCGAACTCGACCCGGCCGGTGGCGTGCCACAGGTCGACCGGGTGCGTCGGGTCGGGCACGCTCGGCTGCTCTTCGAGCACGCCCGAGATCTTCTCGAGCGCGGCGGAGGCCGACTGGTAGCCGTTGTAGAACATCGCCATCTCTTCGGCCGGGTCGAAGAACCGCTTGGCGTACAGGGCCACCGCGAGCAGGGCGCCGATCGCCAGCGTGCCGTCGATGACACGGAACCCGCCGAACAGCACGACCGCGGCGAGGGTGGCGTTGCCGATCAGCACGAGACCCGGGTCGAAGGTGCCGAACAGGGTGAAGACCTTCGAGTTGGCCTGGCGGTAATTTTCGACGAATCCGCCGTACTCCTTCTCGTTGCGGCCCTCCTTGCGGAATGCCTGGACGGCGCGCATGCCGGTCATCGTCTCGACGAAGTGCACGATCACGCGGGCGCTCGTGACACGGGTGGCTCGGAACAGCTTCTGCGAGCGCACCTGGAACCACCGGGTCAGGGCGATCAGCGGCACGAGCGCGACGGCCAGCACGAGACCGCTCTGCGGATCGAGGGCGACCAGCGCGATCGCCGTGAACAGCATGTAGAGCAGCCCCGAGACGAGCTGGTTGATGCCCGAGTCGAGCAGTTCGCGGATCGAGTCGAGATCGCTGGTCTGGCGCGAGATGATGCGCCCCGAGGTGTACGTCTCGTGGAACTCGAGGCTCAGTCGCTGCGTGTGCAGGAACAGCCGCTTGCGCAGGTCGATCAGGATCGCCTGGCTGATGCGCGCCGACAGCACCGTGTACTGCGCCATCAGCACGGCGCCGATCACGCCGGTGACGAGGTACACGACGACCACGAGGATGGCCGGCGCCCAGTCCTGCTGGTCCATCAGGGCGGGCAGGGCGCGGTCGATGCCGAACGCGATCAGGGCCGGGCCGGCGACCTGGGCCCCGACGCTGACGACGACGATGACGCCCATGACGACGAGTCGCCATCGCAGCGGGCGGACCAGCGAGCCGAGGAGGCGCAGCGAACGCCCCCGGAGTCGCTTGCTCTCGTCGCGGGTGAAGTCGTCGCGCTCCTCGCCTCTGACCCCCTCGGTGGTCGAGCCCCGCCCGACGCGCTTCTCGGCCGGGGTGCGGCCGTCGAGGGCCTCACGCCCGGCGTCGCCGGTCTGGTCGCGGCCCGTCTGGTCGCGGCCCGTCTGGTCGCGGCCCGTCTGGTCGCGGCCGGTCTCGTCGCGGTCGTCCGGTCTCTGGTCGCTCATGCGAGCACCTCGTCTCGGGTGGTGGTGTCGTCGTCGAGCGACGAGATGACGTAGCGGTAGTGCTCGTTGGTGGCGAGCAGGTCGGAGTGCGTGCCGACCGCGGTCACGACCCCGTTCTCGAGCAGGGCGACGCGGTCGGCGAGGGTGACGGTCGACGGCCGGTGGGCGACGATGAGCGACGTGGTCGAGGCCAGCACGCGTCGCAGCCCCGCCTCGACCCGGGCCTCGGTGTCGACGTCGAGCGCGGACAGGGGGTCGTCGAGCACGAGCACGGCGGGGCGGGCGGCGATCGCCCGGGCCAGGGCGAGACGCTGACGCTGACCGCCTGACAGGCTGAGCCCCTCTTCGCCGACGCGCGTGTCGACGCCGTCCGGCAGGCGGTCGACGAAGTCGGACTGCGAGATCTCGAGGGCTTCGCGCAGCACCCGGTCGGACTCGACGGTGTCGTCGCCGAGATCGGGTCGGCCGAGCAGCACGTTGTCGCGGACGGTCGCGCTGAACAGCGTGGCGTCTTCGAAGGCCATGCCGATGTGACGACGCAGCTCTTCACGAGTGAGATCGCGCACGTCGACGCCGTCGAGCAGCACCTGCCCCCCGGTGACGTCGTAGAGCCGCGGCGCCAGGGCCAGCAGAGTGGTCTTGCCCGAGCCGGTCAGACCGACCAGGGCCATGGTCTCGCCGGGCTCGAGCACGAGATCGACGCCGTCGACCAGGTCGGGGAACTGCGCCGGGGAGTCCTGGTACCGGAAGTGGGCGCCCTTGAACTCGAGACGGCCCCGCGGCTGGTCGATGGTCTGCGGGTTCTCGGGGTCGGTCACGGTGTTCTCGCTGTCCATCACCTCGAAGAACCGGTCGGCCGCCGTGCGGGTGTCGAAGGTCATCGACAGCAGGAACCCGATCGACTCGACCGGCCAGCGCAGCACCGTCGCGGTCGCGAAGAACGCGAAGAGCTGCCCCACCGTCAGCTGCCCGTCGGCGGCGAGCCAGACGCCGCCGAGCAGGCACAGCGCGAACGCGACGTCGGGGACGAGCAGCAGCCACAGCCACAGCTTCGAGACGGCCCGAGCCTTCTCGATCTCGGTGCCTCGCAGGTCCTCGGCCTGCTTCTCGAACTCGCGCAGCGAGTGCTTGCCCCGCCCGAAGGCCTTCAGCACGCGGATGCCGTGCACGCTCTCCTCGACGCTGGTGGCGAGGTCCCCGACCTGGTCCTGGCTGCGACGGGCGACGAGCGAGTAGCGCTTCTCGAACGCGAAGCTGACCACGAACACCGGGAGTGACGCGACCACGAACAGCAGCCCGAGGGCCCAGCTGTAGAAGAACAACACGACGAACCCGACGACGATCGTCAGCATGTTGACGACGAGCAGCACCAGCCCGAAGGCGAGCCACCGGCGGATGAGGCTGAGATCGCTGACCGAACGGCTGAGCAGCTGCCCGCTCTGCCACCGGTCGTGGAACGCCACGGGCAGGTCTTGCAGCTTCGCGTAGAGCGCGTTGCGCATCGACGCCTCGACGTGGGTGCTCGGTGTGAGCACGAGGCGCCGCCGGGCGGCGATCATGAGCGCCTCGACGACGCCGAGGGCGAGCACGACGGCGAACGCCGGCCACACCTGCGAACGGTCGCCGCTCGACAGCGGGCCGTCGACGAGCAGTTGCAGGACGACGGGGATGAGCAGGGCGACGACGGCGGCGAGCAGTGCCGCCACCATGCCGAGCACGATGCGCGGCACGGCCGGGCGGGCGTACGGGTAGAGCCGCGCGAGCGCGCGGAAGGTCGACGGTTTGGGCTCGGGGGTGGTCGATGACGGGGTGGAGGTGGACTGTGCTGACATGGCGGTTCCAAGTGTCGTCGTCTGGCGGGGGCGTCGCGGCTCGCGGCCCTGCCGCCGGGGATGTGTCGTGATGTCGGCGGCCTGTGGAGGACGCATCCGCCCGACCTGATCAGTCGTCCGGACCTGCTCGTGGCACGCAGCGGATCGTCACTCCACCGCGTTGGGCAGCCTTTCAGGATAGGTGCACGAACACCCCCGCCGCAAGACCGGTTGGTTCGGATCGCGACGGGGGCGTAGGGGCGGGGCCCGGGTGCGCGAGGCGCTGAGCGCGCTCGGAGCACTCGCAGGCCTCGCAGGCCTCGGGGCACGTCTCAGTGGAAGAAGTGACGCTCTCCCGTGAAGTACATGGTGACGCCCGCGGCCGTGGCGGCCGCGACGACCTCGTCGTCGCGGATCGAACCGCCGGGCTGCACGACGGCCCGGACACCGGCGTCGAGCAGCACCTGGAGCCCGTCCGCGAAGGGGAAGAACGCGTCGGACGCGGCCACCGAACCCGTCGCGCGCTCGCCGGCGCGATCGACGGCGAGGTGGCACGAGTCGACCCGGTTGACCTGCCCCATGCCGACACCGACCGATGCGCCGCCGGAGGCGAGCAGGATCGCGTTCGACTTGACGGCGCGCGAGGCCTTCCAGGCGAACTCGAGATCGGCGCGCGTGGCCGCGTCGGCCTCGTCGCCGGCGACCAGCGTCCAGCCCTCCGACGAGAAGCCGGTGAAGCCGTCGGCGTCCTGCACGAGGAGGCCGCCCGAGATCTGCTTGACCTCGCGGTCGTCGCGCGAGTAGTCGGCGGGCAGCGTCAGCAGACGGATGTTCTTCTTCGCACTGAGGATCTCGACTGCCTCGGGGTCGAAGCCGGGGGCGATGACCACCTCGGTGAAGATGTCGCGCACGGTCTCGGCCATGGCACGCGTGACGGGCCGGTTGGCGGCGATGACGCCCCCGAACGCCGACACGGGGTCGCAGGCGTGCGCCCGCCGGTGCGCGTCGGCGATGGCGTCGACGGCGCCCGGCGAGGCAACGGCGATGCCGCACGGGTTCGCGTGCTTGATGATCGCGACGGCCGGCTCGTCGAAGTCGTAGGCGGCCCGCAGCGCCGCGTCGGCGTCGACGTAGTTGTTGTACGACATCTCCTTGCCGTGCAGCTGCTCGGCCTGCGCGATGCCCTGCGCACCCGGGGTGGCGTAGATCGCGGCGGACTGGTGCGAGTTCTCGCCGTAGCGGAGGGTGTGCTGCAGCTCGGCCGAGACGGTGACCGTGGGGGCGAAGCCGACCCGCGCCTCCTCGGCTCCGTCTGTCGCGTCTGCGCTGTCAGAGTCGGCGTCGTGACCGACGTTCGCGGCGAAGTAGGCCGCGACGGCCGTGTCGTACGAGGCCGTGTGGGCGAACGCCTCGCCCGCGAGACGCTGCCGCTGCCGGAGGGTCGTGCCACCGGATGCGAGCGCGTCGACGATCTGCGGGTAGTTCGACGGCGAGACGACGATCGCGACGTTCGCGTGGTTCTTGGCCGAGGCGCGCACCATCGCCGGTCCGCCGATGTCGACGTTCTCGATCACCGTGGGCACGTCGGCGCCCGAGGCGACCGTCTCGACGAACGGGTAGAGGTTCACGACGACGAGCTCGAACGCCGCGATGTCGAGCTCGGCGAGCTGCGCCTCGTGCGACTCGAGCCGCAGATCGGCGAGGATGCCCGCGTGCACGGCCGGGTGCAGGGTCTTGACCCGCCCGTCGAGCGACTCGGGGAACCCGGTCACGGCGCTGACGTCGGTGACCTCGTGCCCCGCGTCGCGGATGGTGGAGGCCGTCGAGCCGGTCGACACGATCTCGACGCCCGCGCCGGCGAGCGCCCCCGCCAGGTCGAGCAGGCCGCTCTTGTCGCTGACGCTGATGAGCGCCCGCCTGACGGGCACGGTGTCGCGGTCTCGGTAGAGGCTGGGTTCGATGGCGTGGCCGCTCATGCGGTGGACTCCTGTTCGAGGTCGATCGTTCCGTTGGCGATGTCGAGCACGGTCTGCACGAGCAGTTCGCGTTCGACGAGCTTGATGCGGTCGTGCAGCGACGACTCGTCGTCGCCGGGCAGCACGGGGATGCGCTGCTGAGCCAGGATCGGGCCGCTGTCGACGCCGTCGTCGACGACGATGACGCTCGCACCGGTCTGATCGACACCGGCGGCGAGGGCGTCGCGGACTCCGTGCGCCCCGGGGAACTCGGGCAGATAGGCGGGGTGCGTGTTGATCAGGTTCGGGGCGAGGGCCTTGACGACACGGGGCGGCACGAGTCGCATGAAGCCGCTCAGCACCACCAGGTCGGGCTGCCACTGCCGCACCTGCGAGAGCAGTTCGTCACCCCAGGCCCCGCGGTCGGCGAAGCTCGAGAACGGCACCGTGAAGGTCGGCACCCCGAAGTGGTCGGCGTGCTCGAGCCCGTCGGCGTCGCGATCTGCCCCGACGGCGACGACGCGCGCCGGGTACTCGGCGTCGTGTGCGGCTTCGAGCAGTGCCCGGAGGTTCGATCCGCCACCGGAGATGAGCACCACGAGCTTCAGCACGCGGCAAGCCTAGCGTGGCGCCTCACAGCGCCTCGCGGCACCCCTCGGCGCCCGGGTCGAACCCGGTGAGGGGTCAGCGGGTGATGCCGTCGATCCGGCCCGTGACGTCGGGGTCGGCGTCGCGGTCGGCGCTGTCGCGGGCGCGGGCGTCGCGGTCGCGGGCGTCGCGGTCGCGGGCGTCGCGGTCGTCGTCACGCTCGTCTCTGCCGAGGTCGCGGTCGCGGTCGCGGTCGTCGCGCGGTGCCGCGATCCTCGAGTCGTCGTCGTCGTCGACGCCGACGGTCTCCGCCTCGGAGGATTCGCCTGGCGCCGACTCGGGCGCGAGGGTGCTCGTGCCGGTACCGATGCCGGTCGCCGTCGCCGCGCCTCCTGCGGACTCGCCGGGCCGTGGCGTGCCGAACTCGCGAGGTGCGCGCGCCGTCTCGTCTGCAGAGCGGCCCGCGGACCCGGCGCCGCGCGAGGACGCAGCGGACGCCGTCGCCCCCGCATCGCGTGCGACCCCCGAGGAGGCGCGGGTCGGCAGACCCCCGCCCGTCACGAACCGAGGCGGCGCCACGATCATGGCCAGGACGGCGGGTACGGCGACCTCGAGCGCGGTGAAGCCGCCGACCGCCCAGGGGTTCGGGCCGACGTCGACGAGGCGACCAGGCCCCGCCGACCCGGCGGACGCCCAGGCCGCCGCCCCGAGCGCGACACCCGCCACGACGCCGGCGGTCACCCCGACGAGCACTCGACGCAGGGTGTCGTCGACACCGGCTGCCGCTAGAGCGGCCTGAAGTCTCGGGCGCAGCAGGGTCGTGACGACGTACGCGGCCACGACGGGCACGAGCAGCCCGACGAATGCGAAGGGCAGGTCGGCGGTCGGCAGCGCCCCGAAGATCGGAAGAGCGGGCAGCGGACCCACGGACGTGCCGAGGGGCGAGATGCCCGACCCGGTGCCGAGGGCGAACCCGGGACCGACGAGCCACGAAGCGGCCCAGACCACGATGTTCGGCAGCAGGGCGAGCTGGCCGATCGTCAGCGCGAGGCCACCGAGCAGACCCCCGTGGGCGCCTTCGTACAACGTGATGATCTGCGCGAAGTGCGTGAGCAACAGCAGGGCGACGACGACCGCCGCGCAGGCGACCACGACGGACGCGATGGCGACGCCGGCCCGCAGCCCCCCGGCTGCGACGATGCGGGCGACGAGCGGTGCGCGGACGACGAGGCGGGTGACGGAGGAGGCGATCGCGCCGGGGTCTTCTCCTCGACGACGGCGCGTGATCTCGGCCATCGCGAGCACGGGCACGGCGTAGACGAGCGGCGGCAGAACGACGGCCTGCCACAGCGACGGCGAGGCGAGCTCGTGTTGGGCGGTGGCGGCCAGACCCGTCGACAGCAGCGCGAAGGTGCCGATCGTCGTCAGCAGGCCGACGACCCGGTGCTCGGTCTCGGCGATGGCACGACCGGCGCGGATGCCGAAGACGACCGTCAGGGCCGAGAACCCGAGGGCCGCGATGGTCAGGTGGATGGGAGCGTCGGCCCCGGCGACCCCCGTGGCCTCGGCGGCGGCCCCGCCCAGTCTCAGGGTCACGTCGACCCCGTGCCCCACGAGCCAGGTGTCGATCGAGGCGCGCCAGAAGATGACCCAGTCGAGCTGCAGTCCGTACTGGAACGCCCAGAGCAGGCTGGTGATCGCGACCGGCAGCCCCACGCCGATGCCGACGACGAGCAGGGCTTCGAGCGCGGCGAAGGCGGCGGTTGCAGGGCGGTTCATCGAGGTCGACTGTACCGGCAGCCCCCGACGCTCTCCGAGCGCCTCGCCCTGAGCGCCTCGCCCTGAGCGCTCGCCCTGGCCGGACGCCGAACGGGCGTGTCCGTCGACTCCGGGTCATGACGACCACCCGGTCTCGACGGACACGCCCGTTCAGGAGGCGCGGGTCGGCCCTACAGAGCCGCGTACACCTCGCGCAGGAGTGCGGCGGTCTCGCTCGGCGTCTTGCCGACCTTGACCCCGGCGGCCTCGAGGGCCTCCTTCTTCGCCTGGGCCGTGCCGGCCGAGCCGGACACGATGGCGCCGGCGTGACCCATGGTCTTGCCCTCGGGGGCGGTGAACCCGGCCACGTAGCCGACGACCGGCTTGGTGACGTGCGCCTTGATGTACTCGGCCGCCCGCTCTTCGGCGTCGCCGCCGATCTCGCCGATCATGACGATCGCCTTCGTGTCGGGGTCGGCCTCGAACGCCTCGAGGGCGTCGATGTGCGTCGTGCCGATGACGGGGTCGCCGCCGATGCCGATGGCCGTCGAGAAGCCCAGGTCGCGCAGCTCGAACATCATCTGGTACGTCAGGGTGCCCGACTTCGAGACGAGCCCGATGGGGCCTGCGCCCGAGATGGAGGCCGGGGTGATGCCGACGAGCGACTCGCCGGGCGTGATGATGCCGGGGCAGTTCGGTCCGATGATGCGGGTCGCTCCGCCCTTCGACTTCGCCAGCGCCCAGAACTCGGCGGCGTCTTGCACGGGGATGCCCTCGGTGATGACGACCACGAGCGGCACGGCGGCCTCGATGGCCTCCACGACGGCGTCCTTGGCGAAGGCCGGGGGCACGAAGACGATCGAGACGTCGGCGCCGGTCTCGGCGACGGCCTCGGCCACGGTGCCGAACACGGGCAGCTCGACGTCGCCGTGCGTCACGGTGGTGCCGGCCTTGCGGGCGTTGACCCCGCCGACCACCTGAGTGCCGGCCTTGAGCATCAGAGCGGTGTGCTTCGTGCCCTCACCGCCGGTGATGCCCTGGACGATGACCTTGCTGTCTTTGTTGAGGAAGATCGACATTGTTCTGTTCAGTCCTTACTTCGAAGCCAGCTCGGCGGCCTTGTCGGCCGCCTCGTCCATGGTCGCGACGACGGTGACCAGCGGGTGCGCCGCCTCCGCCAGGATCCGTCGACCCTCGTCGACGTTGTTGCCGTCGAGGCGGACCACGAGCGGCTTGGTGGCCGTGTCGCCGAGGATGCCGAGGGCGGCGACGATGCCGTTGGCGACCGCGTCGCAGGCCGTGATGCCGCCGAAGACGTTGACGAAGACGCTCTTGACCTGGGCGTCGCCGAGGATGACGTCGAGGCCCGCGGCCATGACCTCGGCGCTCGCTCCGCCGCCGATGTCGAGGAAGTTCGCGGGCTTGACGCCGCCGTGCGCCTCGCCGGCGTAGGCGACGACGTCGAGGGTCGACATGACGAGACCGGCGCCGTTGCCGATGATGCCGACCTCGCCGTCGAGCTTCACGTAGTTGAGGCCGGCGGCCTTGGCCTTGGCCTCGAGGGGGTCGGCCGCATCGGCGTCTTCGAGCTCGGCGTGACCGGGGTGACGGAAGTCGGCGTTCTCGTCGATCGACACCTTGCCGTCGAGGGCGACGATGTCGCCCTGCTCGGTGAGCACGAGGGGGTTCACCTCGACGAGGGTCGCGTCTTCGCCCTCGTAGACGGCGTAGAGCTTGACGAGCACGGGGGCGACCTTCTCGACCAGCTCTGCGGGGAACCCGCCGGCCTTCGCGATCTCGGTGGCCTTCGCCAGGTCGATGCCCGAGCGGGGGTCGACCTCGATGCGGGCCAGCGCGTCGGGCTTCTCGACGGCGAGCTGCTCGATCTCCATGCCGCCCTCGACGCTGCAGAGCGACAGGTACGAGCGGTTGGCCCGGTCGAGCAGCACCGAGAAGTAGAACTCCTGAGCGATCTGCGCGCCGCCGGCGATCATGACCCGCTTGACGACGTGGCCCTTGATGTCGAGCCCGAGGATGTCCCGCGCGGCGGCCTCGGCCTCGTCGGGGGTCTTGGCGACCTTGACGCCGCCGGCCTTGCCACGGCCACCCACCTTGACCTGCGCCTTGACTACGGTCACGCCGCCCAGCTTCTCGGACGCGGCCCGCGCCTCCTCAGGGGTGTCGGCCGTGATGCCGGGCAGCACGGGCACGCCGTACTGCTCGAACAGGTCTCTGGCCTGGTACTCGAAAAGATCCACGCTGTTCTTCCAATCCGCATCGCTGCGCCATTGCTTCGCTCGGTCGTGCCGACGTGTCGGCGGAGGCCGGTCACCACCTGGTCGAACGGTCTCGACGTCGTGGCGACGGGCCCCGGTCAGCCTAGCGCCGAGCCCTGACGGGCACGTGAACCGTCGGGCGACCTGTGAGCACCCGCCCGTCCGTCGCTCTGGGGAGGAGTAGACGGGAGTCCAGACACGAGACAGGAATGGAGCCGACGATGGCGAAAGAGAAGAACATCAAGACCCAGGAGCTGATCGGCGAGATCCTCACCGCGCGGCAGGTCGATCGACTCGGTGAGGGATTCCACGCCGACGTCGTCGATCACGACCCCGCCCCGGGCGCACCGGCCGGCGTCGAGGGCATCAAGGCCTTCTGGGGCGAGTTCTTCACGGCCTTCCCCGACGTCGACCTAGCGGTGGAGACCCTCGTCGCCGACGACGAGCACGTCACCGCCGTCTTCACGATCTCGGGCACTCACACCGGTCCGTTCCAGGGTCACGAGCCGACGGGCCGGAGCTTCACCGTCCGCGGCATCCAGGTCGGCCGCTTCGACGACGACGGCATGCTCGTCGAGCGCTGGGGGGCCACCGACGAGGCGGGCCTGCAGCAGCAGCTCGGCCTCGCCTGACCACCGCCCCACCCGCATCCCGCGAACTCCCGAGAGGATCCATCATGAGCGACACCAGCAACCCCGCGGCTTCCGGCGAGAAGCCCTACGACCAGGCCGACGAGTTCGCCGAGTCCGAGCAGATCGCGACCAACGACGCGGTCGCGGGCGAGACGGTCTTCCCCGGCGTCGGAGAGGGCAACGACGGCCCGACCGGCGGCGCACCCCGTGAGGGATCGCCCGACGCAGCCGAGAACGATCTCGCCGACGAGGAGATCGATCTCGACGAGACCGACTGAGCACGCCTCCTGAACCACCGGACGCCCCCGCCGCCACCGCGCGACGGGGGCTTCCGTCGTTCCACAGCCTCCCCACCCGCGCCCTCCCCCGTGAGGCTCGCCCCGTCGCGGTCCACAGGCCGAGGAGGCGCGGTGACGGCACGCCCGCCCCTCTCGTCATCGTCGTCCCATGACATCCACGAACGCCCCCTCGCGGGCCCCACGAAGACGACTTCCGACCGCCCTCCTGCTGGTGCTGAGCATCCTCGGCGCCACGCTGCTCGGCGCCCTGCCCGCCTCGGCGATCACCCCGACCGGACTGGGCACCGGCCATCTGTGGAACGGCGACCGGGCCTCGTGGCTCGGCACCTACCGGCTGCCCGACGGGCGTCAGGCGTTCTGCCTGGAGGCCGGCAAGTCGTCGCCGATCGGCAACGAGTACGTCACCGAGACGGGCGCCGACGTCTTCGGGGTTTCGACCGCCGATCACGCCCGCCTCGCCTACATCGCACGCACCTGGGCCGGCACGAGCGACCCGAACACGGCGGCCGCGGGGCAGTTGGCGGTCTGGACGATCACGGGGCTCAACGGGCACGACCAGCGCTACTACGCGGGGCGGGCGAACGACCAGTGGCCCGTGGTGCTGCAGCGGGCGAACGAGATGCTCGCCGAGGCGACCGCCGCCGCCTCGCGCTCGGTCGCCGGCACGGTGGCCCTCGACCTGCGTGACGACGGCACGGGCTCCGTCCGTGGCGACCTGACCGTCGACCGGGTGGCCGGAGGGCCGACCAGGCTCGGGCCCACGCACCGCGGCACGATCACGCTCGAGGGCGCCGTCTTCGCCGACGGCCGGCCGACGGCGACCCCGCGCAACGGCGAGACGCTGGCGTTCCGCACGACCGCCACGACCCCGGTCGTCACGGTGAAGGCGAAGGCGGAGTTCACCGGGCTCCCCTACGGGCGAATCATGACGGTCGGCAGCAGCGCCGTCGGCTCGCAGATGATCCTCTTCTCGGGCGGCACCTCGGTGGCCGCCGCGGGCAGAGCGTCGACCGAGTCGAGGTCGCCGCTGCCGTTCCAGCCCCGCGTGTCCACGATGACGAGCGATGCGGTCGCGGAGACGGGCACGGTTCTGACCGACCAGCTGACGCTCGCGGTCGAACCCGGCGACGGCCTCCTCGCCGAATGGGGGCGCTACGACGCGGGCGGTCGATGGGCGCCCGTCCCCATCACCGTCCGCAGCACGCTGATGGGCCCTTTCGCCGCGCCCGTCGTCGAGAGCGCCGAGTGGCCGGACGATGCGCCACGGGTCTGCGAGGTCGAACTCGTCATCACCGACGGACCGGGCACCTACGACACACCGGGCTGCGAGCTGCCCTCGGGCGGCTACTACACGTGGGTCGAGACCATCGATCCGGCCGACACCCCGGCCGACGCCGGGCGCGACCGGCTGCGCCCGTGGCGGTCGGTCTTCGGGGCGGCCACCGAGACGACGCTCGTCCCGTGGTCGCCGACCATCGCCACCGAGGTCGTCGGTCCGCAGCAGGTGCTCACGGGCACCTGCGTGAGCGATGCGCTCCTCGTCTCGGGGATGAACCCCGCCGTGGAGACCTTCGACGTCGAGTCGTACCTCGTGGGTCCGTTCCCCATCGAGGAGGATCTGTCCGAGGGAGACGACGTCGGCCCGTTGACGGACCTCGACCCCACTCTGATCGCGGGCCGTGTCGTCACGACGATCGACGGCGACGGTCGGCACGAGTCGCCGTGCGTGTCGGTCGACGAACCCGGGACGTACGTGTTCGTCCTCACCTCGGCGGGTTCGACGCCCGACGAGTCGGGCCTGCAGGTCATCCCGGCCTTCGAGGACTCCCTCGTGTACGAGTCGGAGATGGTCTCGGTCGTCGCACCCGAGGTGCCCGAGGTCCCCGAGGAGCCGGTCACCCCGGCCGTCGTCGAGCCCGAACCGCAGCCGACCCCCGAGACGGAGCTGGCCTTCACCGGTGGCCCCGACGGCGTGCGGATCGCCGGTCTCGCCGCGGGGGTCGTGGGCACCGGACTGCTCCTGGTGCTGATCGCCCTCGTCGCGGGCCCTCTGCGTGGCCGGGCCCGGTCGCCCCTCGACCCCGATGGACTCCCCACGGTGGACGACGGACGATGACACCCTGCTGAGGTCGAGGGGCGGGCGCCCGGCCGCCCGCCCCTCGCCCCGCCCTCACGCTCCGACTCCGGCCGCAGCTCACCCGTCATCCCCACGGGACCCGGACCTGCAGCAGCTCGCCGGCGCCCAGGTTCACGACGGCGACACCGTGGCGCAGGCGAGCCGCGAGCGAGCTCTTCGGCAGTGCCGCGCCGATCACGTCGCCGTCCACCGCCTGCTGCGGGCTGAGCACGGCTCCGCAGCGGTTCCGTCTCACGTCGACCAGCCAGCCGGAGAAACCCGACCCCAGCTCGGACGACGTCCCCGCCACCACCAGTCCCTGACCCCGATCGGAGCACGACATGACGTATGACGACAGCCAGGCCGCAGCCGGTGCGTCCCGGAGCAGTTCTGCGTCGTCCACGACGAGCACCCGCCGAGGAGGCGCGGTGTCGAACCACGACGCCAGCTCCTCCTCCCGAGGGCGGGCCCCAGTCACGACGGCGAGCACCCCGTGACCGGTCTCGAGCTCGCGGAGCGGCGACGGCCTGGGCGCCACGACCACGACCTCCGCGCCGCCGTCGACCAGAGACCGCACCACCGACAGCAGCAGGGTGCTGCGCCCGCTGCGGCTCGGACCGCCGATCATGAAGGTCCCCGCGCCCGTCGCGAGATCGGGGCCGACTGCCTCGAGATCGTCACCGCCGACCCCGACGAGTGCGAACATGCCGTCGCCGTCGGCTGCGGTCGAGCCGTGTCGACGACGACTCATGGCGTCGTCGTAACGGAGCGGCCCCTCGAGCCGGTCGAGGCGGAACGGTCGTCGGCCCGAGCCCGAGGCCGCATCGCGGGTCGTCGCCTCCGCACCGATCCGTGTCAGGTCGTCGGCCTGGGCCTGCCCCGACGGGTCTCGACCGACGAGCGCGATCTGCAGCTCGACCCCGGTGCCGGCCACGACGCCTCTGCCCTCGGGCATCCGCTCCGGCATCCGTCGCATGTCGAGACCGGCGAGCGAGTAGTCGGAGGGGTCCGAGAGTCGGAGCACGATCTTGCGGTCGACGAGGGTGGAGAACCGTCCGGCGACGAGTTGACGATCACCGGTGACGATCACGTGGATCCCCGCGCTCGCCCCCTCCCGCAGCAGCTGCGTGACCTGCTCGGTGAGCCTCCCGCCGTCGATATCCCCGAGCCCGCCGGCGAAGCCCTCCCAGCGGTCGATCATCAGCACGATGTGCGGCAGCCGGTCGGACGGCTCGACCGCCCGGCGCTGCTCGACGACACCGGCGTGCCCGCCGTCCGCCAGGACCTCCTGTCGCCGGAGGCACTCCCCGACGAGCCGCGACAGGAGGCGCGCGGCTCGTTCGGTCTCGGTGCGTTGCACGATCGCGCCGACGTGCGGCAGCCGCAGCATCGGGAGCAGCGCGCCACTGCCGCAGTCCAGACCGTAGAGATGCACGTCGGCGGCCGACGCCCCGGAGGCGATCGAGGCGGCGAGCGCCCTCAGCACCTGCGACCGGCCGGTCCGCGGCGCCCCGACGATGTAGAGGTGGCCGTCGTGCTCGAGGTCGAACGTGGCCGGTCGGCGAGCTTGACTCGACGGGTGGTCCTCGAGACCGAACGGGAACGCGGCGAGGCGACCCCCGGCCGTCGGAGCGACGGCGTGCGCGCGGCGGATCTCGTCGAGGGTGATGGTCTCGGGCAGCGCGTCGAGCCAGGGGCGGTGCGGCTCGGGGCGCCCGAGCCGTTCGACGGCCTCGGCGATGGCGGCGACCAGCTGCACGAGGTCGGTCTCGTCCGCGTCGACGACCCGCGCCTCCTGCGGGGGTGTGGGCAGCGGGCCGCCGATCGACGACGCGGCGACGACGGCGCCCCAGAGAGGTCGGTCCGAGACCGTCGCGGCTCCGGGGGCTCGGCCGCCGACGCGGCCGGCCTGGAACGGCAGCAGGGCTCCGGCCCCGAGTCGGGCGAAGGCCCGCCCGGGGGTCGACTTCGAGATGCCGGCGGAGTCCCGGGCGTCGATGACGTCGGTGCTCTCGACGTCGTCGGTCACGCGGAGGGCGATCCGCAGGTTGGTGTTGGCGCGGATGTCGCCGGTCACGACACCCGTCGGACGCTGCGTCGCGAGGATGAGGTGCACCCCGAGCGAGCGCCCCCGCTGGGCGATGTTCACGAGCCCCGTGACGAAGTCCGGCAGCTCGCGAGCGAGGCTCGCGAACTCGTCGATCACGATGACCAGGCGCGGCAGCACGACGGGTCGCGCGCGCCTGTCTCGCACCTCCAGGTAGTCTTCGATGTCCTTCGCGCCGGCTTCGGCGAGCAGGTGCTCTCGTCGCAGGAGCTCGGCCCCGAGCGACTCGAGTGCCCGTTCGACGAGGTGGGGGTCGAGATCGGTGACCAGACCGACCGTGTGCGGCAGGGCCGCGAGGTCCCGGAAGGCCGCACCGCCCTTGTAGTCGACGAGCACGAACGTCATCGAGTCGGGTGTGTTCGACGACGCGAGCGACGCGACGATGCTCTGCAGCAGCTCCGACTTGCCCGAACCGGTCGTCCCCGCCACGAGTCCGTGCGGCCCGTCGGTGCGCAGGTCGAACGAGAAGCGTCCGTCGATCCCGTGGCCGACGACGACTTCGGTGGTGGGGGCTCGGGCGCTCCACCGCGCCTGGACCTTCGCCGCCGTCGGTTCGGTCAGGTCGAGGACGTCGAGGAGGCGCGATCGGGAGGGCAGACCGGCCGCGTCGTCCTCGTCCCCCACGTCGATCAGCGGGGCGAGGCCTCGGGCCACGGCGTCGGCCCATCCGACCGGCAGACGGTCGGGGCGCACACGCTCGACGACGGGGGCGCGGTCGACGGCGACCGTGTGACCCGTCGGAGAGCAGGTGACCACGGCGAGGCACTCCTCGGGCAGCGACCGCGCGTCGGCGTCGAGGCAGATGGAGCGGATGCCCACCTCCGGTCCGTCGCGGAGCAGGGGGACGAGCCCGGGCAGGGTGCGGAGCCGCCGTGCGCCGTCGATGATGACGACGACGTCGGGGCCGCTGGCGACGGTCTGACGACCGTGGCCCTCCCGCTCGGCTCGGCGGCGGGCGTCGACGAGCTTGCCCAGGTCGGCGAGTCGGCGTGCCACACCCGCCGACTCGACCGCGAGGCGGATGGCCCGGTCTCCTCCCGGGTCGGTCCGCGCGTGCGGCACCCACCGCAGCCAGGCCCAGGCCTCGCGCCCCTCTGGGGCCGTGAGCACGACGATCTCGACGTCGCGGGGGCTCTGCAGCACGGCGAGCTGGGCGACGAACCAGGTGGCGAGTGAGCGGGTGTCATCGGGTCGTCCGGCGAGGCCGACGACCCCGTGCTCGCCGAGTGCGATGCTCACGGGCACGTCGAGGGCCGGTCGCGACACGATCCGCCGGTGCTCCAGCTCGGCCGGGTCCTCGACCGTGACGCCGGAGGGCATGTCGGCGGTTCCGACCCGGAGGGCGAGGTGGTCGGCGTGACCGCGTCGTCGCTCCCACAGCCGGGAGCGGCGGCGGATGGCGGTGTCGAGGACCGTCGCCGGGTCGGGCGCGGTGAGCCGCCGGTGGGCCTCGACCTGTCGGACGGCTGCGGCGGCGTCGTCCGCGATGGCGGCCTTCGTCGCCTCGTGCTCGGCGAGTCGACGTCGATGCGAGGTGCGGCCGTTCCGGCGGTCGTAGAGGTAGTTGCCGACGAGCACGACCGGCGACATGAGCCCGAAGGCCAGGAAGCCGAGATTGCCGAAGAGGCGCACCATGACGACGGCCATGATCAGGGGCGCGATTGCGGCGACGATGGGGAGCGGGCGACGCGCCGGAGGCTGTGGTTCTGGCGGATAGCGGAACACCGTCGGCGGGTCGTCCGGCAGCAGTCGCGGAGGCCGGGCGTAGTCGACGTATCCGCCGCCGTCGGTCGGACTGGTGGCCGCACGGGCGCCTCCCGACCCCGACACCGCGAGCAGGGTCGCGCCGATCGTCACGATGCTGTTCTCGTCGAGGTCGGTGGGTGCAGTGATCCGACGCCGGTCGACGTACACGGACGCGAGCCCGTCGGTCTCGGCGCCGGTCGAGTCGCCGGCGTCTGTCGCCGACGGGCGGGCGGCTGCGGACCTCGTCGCGTCGTCGGCGGTCGCGCTCGAACCGTCTTCCGCCGCTCGGGCCGGCGCGATGCTGAAGCGACCGGCCCCGTCGAGTGTCAAGGCGGCCGCGAGAGGAGGCACGAGAGGGTCGTCGAGGACGACCGTCGACCCGCTGCCCCGCCCGATCACGACGACGCCGGGGTCGACGACGAAGACCGTGCCCGCCCCCGGTCCACCCACGATGCGGACGGTGGGCAGGTCGTCCGGTACCCGCGGGACGCTCGGCGGCGCTCCGAAGCTGATGACCGCGCCGTCGACGATCGCACCCTCCTCGACGGTGCGGCGCGGGTCGATCGACTCTCCGTCGACGTGGATGTGCTGCGTTTCGGCCGCGTGGACGCCGAGGTGGCTCGCGGCATGCCCGACGATCGCGGCCAAGGTGGTGCCTGGCTCCGCCTCCCAGACGAAGTCGGCGGTCTGCTGAGACGGTTCGTGTCTGACTGTGGCGCTGATCCTCACTGGGCGGGCACCACGCTGATGCCCTGGACGAAGTCGTCGCTGAACGGGACGAGCGTGCTGGTCTGCTCGGGAGGTCCGATGTGGAGGCTGACGCGGAGGTCGTAGGGCTCGACACGGAACGAGTAGACGACGGCCGCCTCGAGCGCGCCCTCGTGCTCGGCGAACCGGACGCCGCGCCATCCGTCACCGAGGTCGGGAGTCGAGAAGGCCTCGAGGAGGGGCGGCTCGATCTGGTCCAGGTCGGTCTCGAGCACGAGCCGCCGCAACATGGTCTCCCGTTCTCCGTCGCAGAATCCGTACTGCACCCGGAGCGGCCCGGCCAGCTCGTCGATCGTCGGGGCGAAGAGGTAGTGCGATTCGCCCTCGCGAGGGATCTGCGCCAGATGCTCGAGGACCCGGCGCAGGTGCTTGAGGCCGGAACGGGTCACTGAAGCGGATCTCCCTCGGATGTCGTGGAGCGTGGCGTCGACCCACGACTGGGCTGTCGCGTGCTCCTGGAAGGGCCAGCCCTGTGGCAGGGCGACCCAGAGCGAGGGGTCGTACCCCATGAGCACATCGTGGGTGTCGTCGTAGGTGTCGACGTCGGTCATCCCGGTTCTCCTTGCGGGTCGTGAGTCAGGGGGTGCGGCGTGCGGGTCACGCTGTGGCCCGGTCGGTGATGGTGCTGCCTGCTTCGTCGCGCCACCGGATGCTCTCGACGACCGCCGCCAGGAGGTCGGAGAGGGCATCTGCGATGCTCCCGTCGGGGTCTTCGGCGGCCTCGTGATCGTCGCTGCCCACGGTGGCGACGACGACGAAGAGATGCGAGGCGAGGCCGTGGATGCGGCTGAGCGTCGTCCTGCGGCGCAGGACTGCGACGAGTCTGTCGACGCGTGGGGGCGCGACCACGTCGCCGCCGTCAGTCCAGAAGACGGCCGGTTCCCCGGCGACCGCTGTGATCGATCCGCCGTGTCTGGCGGCCTGCGCCATCAGCGTGTCGTCGGGGTCTGTGCCGGCGGGCACGTCCGCCACCCCGCAGGTGATGGTGGCCGAGATGCGGGTGCCCGGCCAGGTGCCTGCGAGGACGTAGCTGTCGAGCAGCCGCAAGCCGCTCTGCGTCGGGGGGATGCCGTCGAGGATCGGGCGAGCCTGCCTTCGGAAGTCGCGCTCGTCGTCACCCTCCAGCCCGAGCTGACCGACGACCTCGGCGAGAGCGGTGTCGGCTGACCACGACCCGCCCACATGGACGAAGCCCGCCGGCAGAACGAGCGAATACGACCGCGCCGCGCCACTCACCGAGCGATGCACGAACGTCCGGCTCATGCCTCGACCGCCTGTTCACGCCGCCGCTCGGCCCGTTCCCGCACGCTGCGGACCACCGCCGCCGCGAACCCGACCACGGAGCACGCCCCCATGACCGCCGCGAAGTAGACGACGTAAGTCGGCCACCCCTCTGCATAGTCGAAAGCGATCGAATAGTCCGCCAGGAAGAAGGCGCTGATACCCCAGAAGAATGGAAGCATCCACGGATGAGCTCTGATCGGACCTGCTTTGGGACCGACGAAAGTCAATACGAGGGTGCAGACGACGAACACGGTCAGAATCACGAAGATCCAACCCGGGAGGATAAAGGGCGGCCAAGCAAGCGAAGAAGGATCCGCAGGATCAGCTAACTCAGTCCGACGCCCTCGACTCATCCAGAACAGCTCGATGATGCCGTAGAGGGCGAAGGGGCCTTGAGATAGGACGAGCGTCAACGGCGTCGAGAAATAGAAGAAGATCTGCGCGATTATCCAGCGGTCCAAGGAGTCTCCGGGGTGATGCCACTCAATACTGTGCGTCACCAGGCGCCCCCAATCAGAACCTTCGATTTCGGACGATTGTCGGTTTCCAATCGGTCGTGAACGCGACCACCGACTGCCAGCAAGATGTCTCCGAACTGGAACCCGCGCATAAGGTTCAACTTGCGCGTCATCTCGGCGATGACGACGGGGTCGTCGACGACGCCAGCCACGCGGGGTGGGCTGATGAAGCGGGAGACCTGAGCGGCGAAAGGGTCGCCTAGAGATCGGACGAGGCTCTTATGCAGAATGCCTGGGCGCGACCGGCTCCACATACGGCTGACATAGGCCTTCGCCAGGCTCGGGCTTGCACCCGATTCGATGAGTTGCGAGGTTCGCGTCGCGCGGAGGGTGTCGACGGATCGACTCAGCCCCTTTCCCACCAGGGCCCCCGACCCGACGAAGGCCATCGACAGCAGAGCGACCGCGACCTCTTCCCAGGTGCCCGTTCCCGCCAAGGCCCTCGCGGTCGACAGCGCGAGGACAAGCCCGGCGGCGAGCAGGGCAACTGCATTCACGCCCGGGATGAACATGGCTATGCCCATCAGAACGACTCCGACGACCGATGCCACGTCGATGACGATCGAGATCCAGGCGTCGTTGTCTTCCATCCAGGTCTGGAAGCCCTCGTAGGCGACGCCGACGGCGCCGCCGATGTCGTCGAAGACCGAGTCGCGCAGGCCGTCGCCACTCGCACCGTCGAAACGTGAGATCGCGACGGTCGCCGCTGCCGCGACCTCGGCGTGCGCCTCGTCGACCACCCGCCCCAGATCGATCACGCGCCTCCTCGCGTCGTCGCTTCTCGACCGGTGCAGCCGTTCTTGGTCTTCCAACCACTGCTTCGACAGCTCGTCGGGCTCGAGCATCGCCTCCCCGCGGAATCTCTCCGCCTGTCGATGATTCACCTCGTGGTCGTCGACCGCGGACTCGTACTGACGGAGAGCACGACCCGCGGACTCCTGCGCCACGGACAGCACCCGCGCATATGCCACCAGAGCACCACCCGCGGCCTCGTAGCGCCCCTCCGCCCGACCCATCTGCTCGGCGAGCACGCCCGCCTTCGCCAAGAACGCATCGACCGCGTCACTCGACGACCCGCCGTCGTCCAGCGCCCGCAGCGACCGTGCCGCCGACCGGATCGACTCGGCCGTCGATCCGAACCGGTCGGCCATCATCACGACCCGGCCCGCATCGCCCGACACCGGCGCCACCGGCATCGCCCACAACTCGCCCGACATCAGCGGCGCCCCGCCATCTGGCCGGCCAGCTGGTTCTCGACCTCGGAGAAGCCGTCGGCCAACGCCCCGGCCGCACGCCCGAGGTCGCCGAGCGACTCGGAGAGGCCGCGCCTCACATCGTTCCATTCGGTTGAGAACAACCTCACGCGTTCTGCGAGGCCCGCGTGCCCGCAGGCGTCGGCGGCCTCGTCCGCCGAACCGTCTGCCGCCTCGAGCTCTCTCTTGATCACGGTCAGCGTCGAGAACAGGGCCTCGAGCGAACTGCCGCGAACCGTCAGGGTCGATCGCCCCATACCGGTCTCCTCTCGTCAGAGTGGCCGCCCCGGTCGTGTCGGGGCGGCCACGGGGTGGTCGGTCGGGTCAGCCCAGGCTGCTGGCGAGCTGCGCGTCGGTGCTCTCGAGGGCGTTGGCGGCGCTCTCGAGGAACCCGGCCAGGCCCTCGAGCGCGGCGATCGTCGTCGTCGCGCCGGTCGTGAACTCGGAGTAGGTCGAGTCGAACGCCTTGGACGACTTGTCGGTCACGTAGCCAGACGAGACGAGGTTCGCGATCTGCGACTTGAGCTGCCCGAGCTGGTCTTCGATGGCGCGCTGGCCGTTGCGGAGCTGAGTGGACTGGGTACGGAGGTCGTCGTAGGTGACGGTGACGTTTGCCATGAGTGATCTCTCTCGGTCGGAGCCGCCCCGGCTGGGCGACGGACTCCAATATGTCACATAGGGTAAGTAGACCGTTTTGTTTTCCACAGAGGAGTCTCGAGTGCGACCCGGTCGAGGGAAGAACAAGAAGAGGAGGCGCAAGGGAGCCCCGGTAGCGCCGCCCGACCTCCTCACCCCCGAGAGCGCGGCACGACTGCGCGAGCAGGGCCTGCTCTCGCGGGTCGTCCGACTGCCCTACCTACCGCTGGAGACGACGGCGATGCCAGCGGTCACCAAGATGCCCATGACCATGCCGGTAGCGGCACCGGCCCCCGCGGCGCCCCCGCTTGCAGCGCCGATCCCGACCCCCTCCCCCGCGCCACGGTCGGCGGCACCCGCACCCGCGCCCGCTGCCGCCACGGGCACGAGCAGCACCACAGCCGCCCGTCACCCCGTCGACGACCTCGACACGACGCTGCTCCGCCCCCGCCACCTCGACCTCGAGCTGCCCGACGGCTCGCGGGTGCAGATCGGAGGGCGACCGATCGTGATCGGGAGGCGTCCGACGGGGGCGACCCGCACCTCCTCGGCAGGCTCGACGATCCAATCGCAGACGCACCCCGCGGCCGCGATGAACCCGACTCCGGGCGACCCGACGACGGGCCACCCGACCCAGCCGGAGACCGACCACGCCTCTCAGCCGGCGACCGACACGGCGACCGGCGACGAACTGGTCGCGATCGACGACCCGACGCGATCGATCTCCCGTCGCCACCTCCGCGTCATGGCCCGCCCCGACGGGTCGGTCTGGGCGGAGGACCTCGACTCGGGCAACGGCACGCTCGTCGAGCGGGGCGGCGAGAGCGTGTCGGCGCTGGTCCCGGCAGTGCCGGTGAAGATCGTCAGTCGCGATGTGCTCGTGCTGGGCGAGCACCGCATCCGTGTCGTCCGCCGACCGCCCGGCCCTCTGCCCCAGACCTCGACCCGAGGGTCGGCGGACTCGGCGGTGATCAGACCTTCGTGATCGGTGCGACCTTGATCAGCAGCTTCTTGCGACCCGCCGAGTCGAACAGCACCTCGGCGATGCGGCGAGCGCCGACCCCCGTGACCGCCATGACGCGACCCTCGCCGAAGTCGATGTGCGAGATGCGGTCGCCCGTCTCGAGCTCGAGATCGCCGTTGTCGCGCACGGTGCCCGTGACCCGGTTGGCCCACTCCGTCTTCGGCTTCGTCTTCGAGGCAGCCGTCGCCCGGTCGTAGCTGCCGCCGCCGTACCCGCCGGAGGCGCGGGGCGTGCCCCCGAGACCGCCCCCGCCGCCTGCACCCTCGCGTCGTGCATTGAGCGCCCGCGGCTGCGTGCCGCCGCGACCGTTCGCCATGCCGGGCGACTGCTTCCAGTCGATGAGCTCGGCGGGGATCTCTTGCAGATAGCGCGACGGCATCGCCACGTTGACCTCGCCGAACTGCGCGCGTGTCATCGCCAGCGAGATGAACAGCTTCTGCCGCGCCCGCGTGATGCCCACGTAGAACAGACGCCGCTCTTCGGCCGGCCCGCCCGGCTCGCTCGCCGACATGCGGTGCGGCAGGAGGTCCTCTTCGACACCGGTGAGGAACACCGCCTCGTACTCGAGCCCCTTCGCGGTGTGCAGCGTCATCAGCGACACCGTGCCGCTCGTGTCGTCGAGGTCGTCGGCCGCCGCGACGAGGGTGACCTCGGTGAGGAAGTCGAGCAGCGTGCCGTCGGGGTTGTTCTTCTGGAACTCTTTCGTGACCGCCACGAGCTCGTCGATGTTCTCGGCCCGGGCCTCGTCTTGCGGGTCGCGGGAGGCGCGCAGCACCTCGACCAGACCGCTGCCCTCGATGAGCGCCGTGAGGATCTCGTGCACCGGGGCCGTCGCCGCGGTCTTCTGCACCTCGTCGAGAAGGGTCGCCAGCCCGCGGATCGCCCCGGTGACCTTCGGGCCGAGCCCGAGCTGGTCGGCGTTGCGCATCGCGTCGCGGAGCGGGGTCGGAGCCTCGGCCGCGTTCGTGTCGGCCCACCGCTGCAACGCGGTCTCGGTCGCCGGGCCGATGCCGCGCTTGGGCACGTTCATGATGCGACGCAGCGCCATCGGATCGGCGGGGTTCGCGACCGAGATCAGGTACGCCATCGCGTCTTTGATCTCGGCACGCTCGTAGAACTTCGTGCCGCCGAGCACCCGGTAGGGGATGGCCGATCGGATGAAGATCTCTTCGAGCGCTCGCGTCTGCGAGTTGGTGCGGTAGAACACGGCGACGTCTTTGTAGGCCGTGCCCGCCTCGTGCAGCGCCGCGATCTCGTCGGCGACGAACTGCGCCTCGTCGTGACCGGTGTACCCGGTGAAGCCGACGATCTTCTCGCCCGCCCCCACCGTGGTGAACAGGCTCTTGGCCTGACGGTCGAAGTTGTTGGCGATGACGGCGTTCGCCGCGTCGAGGATGTTCTGGGTCGAGCGGTAGTTCTGCTCGAGCAGGATGACCTTCGAGTTGGGGAAGTCGCGCTCGAACTCGACGATGTTGCGGATGTCGGCGCCGCGGAACGCGTAGATCGACTGGTCGCTGTCGCCGACCACCGTCAACGACGCCCCGGGGATCCGACCGCTGCCGTCGCGCATCGTCTGCACGAACTGCCCGCCGCGCTCGAGCTCGTCGACCAGCTCGGGATCGACCGGCCGGGTCAGCTCGCGGATCAGCGCGTACTGGGCGTGGTTCGTGTCTTGGTACTCGTCGACCAGGATGTGGCGGAACCGCCGCTGATACGTCGCCGCCACATGCGGGAACGCCCGGAACAGGAACACCGTCTGCGCGATGAGGTCGTCGAAGTCGAAGGCGTTCGCCCGCTGCAGCTCGCGGGTGTACTGGCGGAAGATCTCGAGAAACATGACGTCTTGCGGGTCGCCCGCGTTGACCTGGCGCGCGTAGGTCTCGACGTCGGTCAGCTCGTTCTTCAGCTTCGAGATCTTGCCGGACGCCTGGCTGACGGTGAACCCGAGGGTGTCGGCGTCGAGCTGCTTGAGGATGCGCTTGAGCAGGGCCCGCGAGTCGGCCGAGTCGTAGATCGTGAACGACTTCGTGAAGCCGAACTGCTCGGCCTCACGCCGCAGGATGCGCACGCACGCCGAGTGGAACGTCGAGATCCACATGCCCTCGCCGGCCTGCCCGACCAGGTGGGCGACGCGCTCGCGCATCTCGGCCGCGGCCTTGTTGGTGAACGTGATGGCGAGGATCTGACTCGGCCAGGCCTCGCGCGACGCGATCAGCCCGGCGATGCGGCGGGTCAGCACGCTCGTCTTGCCCGAGCCCGCGCCGGCCACGATCAGCAGCGACTGCCCGCGGTACTCGACCGCCTCTTTCTGCTGGGGGTTGAGCCCGGCCGTCAAGGGGTCGCCGGCGGCACCGGTGGGGTCTGAGGGGTCGAGCACGATCGTCATGTCCGGGTCAGTCTAAACGGGGCCACCGACAGTGGGGCCGAGGAGGTGCGGTGCAGGTGGACGGGCACCGCGCCTCCTCGGCTCCCCGGCCTCGGTCCGCCGCTCAGAGCGCGTCGCGGACGGCGATCGCGAGCTCGGGCTGGTCGGCGAAGACCCCGTCGAGACCGAGGGCCATCAGGGCACGGAACTCGTCGGCGTGGTGCCCCTGCGCCGCGCGCCCGCCCGGGCCCCGGTGCGCCTTCGACAGGAAGGCGTTCTCGGCCCGCAGCGTCCACGCGAAGACCTGCAGCCCCGCGGCGTGCGCCCGGTCGACGACCCGCGGGTCGGTCGTCCCGTCGGCGTCGATCAGGGTCGTCTTGTCGAGGCTGATGCCGTGCAGACCGTCGGCGGCGAGGCCCGCGAGCGACGCCTCGTCGAGCTGCTCGGCGTAGGTCGGCGCGGCCGAGCCGAGACTCGCGACGAGGTCGGCCGCCGCCCCGCGCTTCTCGAGCAGGTAGACGTAGCGCGCGCCGACACCCCGGGCCCGCACCTGATCGAGCACGGTCCGCTCGAAGCTCTCGATCGTGAGGCGCTCGTCGCCCGCCCAGCCCGCCGCCCGCAGCTCGTCGGCCACGAGAGCGTCGAGCGGCAGCCCGATCGACTCGAAGTAGGCGGCGTGCTTGATCTCGGCGACCAGCCCGACGGGCCGGTCGGCGGCATCGAGGAGGCGCAGCAGATCGGACAGACGGAGCATGCGTCCCGTCCCGTCGTGCTCGGCGCTGCGCGGACGCAACTCGGGCAGCCGCTCGCGCACGGTCAGGGTCGAGAGCTCGGCCCAGGTGAGATCCTCGGTGAACCAGCCCGTGACGTCGGCGCCCTCGATGCGCTTCGTCGTGCGGCGATCCGCGAACTCGGGGCGGTCGGCGACGTCGGTCGTGCCCGAGATCTCGTTCTCGTGCCGGAGGACGAGCACTCCGTCGCGACTGGCCACGATGTCGGGCTCGATCGCATCGGCTCCGAGCTCGACGGCCAGGCGGTACGCGGCCTCGGAGTGCTCGGGACGGTAGCCGCTGGCTCCGCGGTGGGCGATGACGAGCGGGACGGGGGTCACGCGGCCACGGTAGCGCGCCTCCCTCGACGTCCCGGTCGCTTCCGACCGCCGCCGCGTGAACGGTGCACGAACTGCATGTTCGCTCGGCGCGAATACGGCTCTCATCAGGCGTATCCCCAGCCATCCGAGACAAACCAACCGTTACGGTTGACCAACGGTCGACGAGTCCCTCGGCGGCCGACACGATCACCAAGACAAGGATCCTGATGGCATTCTCGAATCCCGGCTTCAGTCAGTCGCCGGCCTTCTCTGAGAAGGGCGCTGCCGTGATCCGGCAGCAGCAGGCCGGCGCCGCTGCTGGCCAGCGCCCCGTCGAGTACGACGGCATGACCGCCGAGCAGCTGCAGAACCTCTACACGCAGCCCTCGGCCGGCCCGTCGCAGACCGACCGCATGACCTACGAAGACACCATCACGAAGACGCTGCTCGCCTTCGCGGTCGTGCTCGTCGGCGCCGCAGTGGGCTGGTTCGTCCCGGCGCTCGCGATCGTCGGCGCCATCGCCGGCTTCGTGCTCGCGCTGGTCAACATCTTCAAGAAGAAGCCGTCGGCCGGTCTCGTGCTCGCCTACTCGGCCGCCCAGGGTCTCTTCGTCGGTGGCATCTCGGTGATCTTCGAGAACCAGTTCGACGGCATCGTCACCCAGGCGCTGCTCGGCACGGCCGCCGTGTTCACCGTCACCCTGCTGCTCTTCAAGAGCGGCAAGGTGCGTGCGTCGAAGCGCGCCACCAAGATCTTCATGATCGGCATGGTCAGCTACGGCCTCTTCTCGCTGCTCAACCTCGGTCTCATGGCCTTCGGCGCGAACAACAACCCGTGGGGTCTCCGCGGCGGCGAGATCTTCGGCATCCCGATCGGGTTCCTCATCGGCATCGTCGTCATCCTGATGGCCGCGTACTCGCTGGTGCTCGACTTCGACCAGATCAAGACGGGCGTCGAGCGCGGCGCCCCGCGCATCTACGGCTGGTCGGCCGCCTTCGGCATCGTCATGACCGTGATCTGGCTCTACGTCGAGATCCTGCGCATGCTCGCGATCCTGCGGGGCAACGACTAGGCGACACGGCTGCACCCATGGCGGGGCTCGTTCCGAGAGGAACGGGCCCCGCTTTCGCGTGCGTCGTGCGGGTACGCGCGGGGCTCGCGTGTGGCGCTCACCCCCGTGATCGAGTGGTCAGAAGATGTCCTTCCGGGGCCCTCGAAGAGCATCTTCTGACCATTCGAGCAGAGCGGCACGCCCGCCCCGGCACGGGTGGGCCCACGGGGCGGCCCACGGGGGCGACACGGGAGACGCCCCTCACGCGAACGTGAGGGGCGTCTCCGGGCCGGTCGGACGCGACCGGTCAGACCACGAGAGCGACGTCGCGCGTCACTCCCACTCGATGGTGCCCGGCGGCTTCGACGTGACGTCGAGCACGACGCGGTTGACCCCGTCGACCTCGTTCGTGATGCGGTTCGAGATGCGGGCCAGCACGTCGTACGGCAGGCGGGTCCAGTCGGCCGTCATCGCGTCTTCGGACGACACGGGGCGAAGCACGATCGGGTGACCGTAGGTGCGGCCGTCGCCCTGCACGCCCACCGAGCGGACGTCGGCGAGCAGAACCACGGGGCACTGCCAGATCTCGTCGTCCAGGCCGGCGGCGGTCAGCTCGGCGCGGGCGATCGCATCGGCTGCGCGGAGCAGCTCCAGACGCTCGTGCGTCACCTCGCCGACGATGCGGATGCCGAGACCGGGCCCGGGGAACGGCTGGCGACCGACGATGACCTCGGGCAGACCGAGCTCGCGGCCGATGGCGCGGACCTCGTCTTTGAAGAGCGTGCGCAGCGGCTCGACGAGCTCGAACTGCAGGTCTTCGGGGAGGCCGCCGACGTTGTGGTGACTCTTGATGTTGGCCGTACCCGTGCCTCCACCGCTCTCGACCACGTCGGGGTAGAGCGTGCCCTGCACGAGGAACTTGACGTCGGACTCGCCCTCGGCCGCCGCCTCGAGCACGAGCGCCTCGGCCGCGCCCTCGAAGCTGCGGATGAACTCGCGGCCGATGATCTTGCGCTTCTGCTCGGGGTCGGTGACCCCGGCCAGCGCGTCGAGGAACTGCTGCTCGGCGTCGACCGTGACGAGACGCACGCCGGTCGAGGCGACGTAGTCCTCTTCGACCTGACGACGCTCGTCGGCACGGAGCAGACCGTGGTCGACGAACACGCAGATCAGCTGGTCGCCGACGGCCTCGTGCACGATCGCCGCGGCCACGGCCGAGTCGACCCCGCCCGACAGCCCGCAGATGACGCGCGAGGTGCCGACCTGCGCACGGATGCGCTCGACCTGCTCGGCGATGACGTTGCCGCTGTTCCAGTCGGCGGGGATGCCCGCGGCCCGGTGCAGGAAGTTCTCGAGCACGGCCTGACCGAACGACGAGTGCTTGACCTCGGGGTGCCACTGCACGCCGTAGAGCTTGCGGGCGTCGCTGGAGAACGCCGCGACCGGGGTCGAGGCGCTCGAGGCGAGCACGTCGAAGCCCTCGGGGGCCTTCGAGACCGAGTCGCCGTGGCTCATCCACGTGGTCTGCTCGAGCGGCTGACCCGAGAGCAGCGTGCTCTCACCCGGCACGAGGGTGACGTCGGTCGCGCCGTACTCGCGCTGACCGGTCTGCGAGACCTCGCCGCCGAGCGCCTTCGCCATGGCCTGGAACCCGTAGCAGATGCCCAGCACGGGCACGTCGAGGTCGAGGATCGCGGGGTCGAGACCCGGTGCGCCCTCTTCGTACACGCTCGACGGGCCACCGCTCAGGACGATGCCGACGGGGTTCTTCGCCGCGATCTCGGCGGCGGTGATCGTGTGCGGCACGATCTCGGAGTAGACGTTGGCCTCGCGCACGCGTCGGGCGATCAGCTGCGCGTACTGCGCACCGAAGTCGACGACGAGCACGGGGCTCTGGGCGGTCTCGGTGGCTTCTGTCACGCGGATGCTCCCTGGGGCTTCGGGGTGGTCTGATCGGGCCTGGCCGCCTTGTCGGCGACGAGAGCGGCGTGCTCACGCAGCGCCAGCTTGGTCATGTGGCTCTCGACGAAGAACGAGAGCAGGGGCACGACGCCGCCGAGCGCGATGATGAGGAACCGCGAGAACGGCCACCGCATCAGGCTCCAGAGACGGAAGTCGGCGAAGAGGTAGACGACGTAGAGCCAGCCGTGGGCGATGAGGATCGCCGTCGACAGGTTGAACCCGGTCGTGATGGAGCCCTCGGGCACGAGGAACCCGCCCTCGCCGCCGAGCTGCATCTCGAGCTGGAGGGGCGTGTACTTGAACACCATCTCGAAGATGAGCAGCAGGAGCATCACGCCGGTGATGTACGCCGAGACGCGGTAGAACTTGACCGCACCCGGGATCTTCGGGATGTCGCGTTGCCGGGGCTTGGGAGGCATGGCGTCGATTCTACTCGGGGGCGACCGGCCCGAGAGTCGCCGAGGAGGCGCGGGCCGGGTGGGTCAGGAGGTCGCGTCGGCCTCGAGGCGGGCCTCTTCGGCCTCGTCGATCTCGCGCTCGTAGGCGTCGCGCACGAGGCGGAACCAGAGGAAGATCGCGAAGCCGGCGAACACGACCCACTCGATGGCGTAGAAGATGTTGAGCCAGTTCAGCGACACGTCGGAGTCCGGTGCCGGCGAGCTGATCTGCTCGAGCTCGCCCCAGCTGTCGGCCGCCACGACGTAGCCGCCGTAGACCGAGCCGTCGAAGTCGCCCCACTCGTTGACGAGACTCGCGACCGAGACGACCGTCTCGCGGCCGTTCTCGAAGTCGCCGTCGGAGGGAGCCTCGCTCGGCGAGTAGCGACCCGTCAGCGTCAGCTCGGTGCCCACGGGCACGTCGGCCTCGGCCTCGGTCGCGTCGGACTCGTCGGCCGACCAGCCGAGCGCCACCGCCGTCGAGGCCCCGTTCGCGTCGTCGACGAAGCGTCCGATCAGCCAGTAGCCGAGATCGCCGTCGTTGACGCGGTCGGAGACGACGCGGAAGTCGTCGGGCGCGAATTCGCCGGTCACGCTGACCATCTGACCGCCGACCCTGTCGTAGAACGGGGTCTGCGGCTCGGTCACGTCGGACAGCACCTTGACCGTCTCGGTCTCCGGGTTGGCGACCTGACCGCTCTCGATGCTGCGCTCGAGCTGCCAGTGGCCGAGCCAGGCGAAGATGCCGGAGATGACCAGCGACAGCGCGAGCATCGCGATCCAGCGACCGCGACGGGCCACCTGCCACATGCTCTCGGGCAGAGGCGAGCCGTCGGGACCGGTCGTCAGGGGACGTTCGTCGGTGCGGCTCACGAACGGCATCGTACCGTCGGCCGCCGGTGACCCCGCTGGGTGCGCGGGCGCGCGGCGGCTCAGTACTCGGGGTCGCGCTGCCGGGTCGCCCGCTGGTCGGACTGCTGGCCGGCCTGCTCGGCCCAGAGCGCGGCCTCGGCGGCGTCCATCTCGTCGAGGTCGTCGAGGTCGTCGTCGCCGTCCGCCGCGCCGTTCGCGGTGCCGCCGGGGCGACCGGCGGGGCCGCCGGGGCGCCCGGTCGCACCCTCGGCGGCCGTCACCCCGGGGCCGAGGCGCCGCACGCGCTCGGGCTCGGTCTCAGGTGCGCCATCGACCGACTCGGCGGCGTCCGGATCGGCGAGCGCCGCCTCCATCAGGGCTATCTCGTCGGTGCCGCGGGCAGCCTTCTCGCGGCGCCGACGCTCGATCTCCTCGCGCTCGGCGCGCTTGCGCGAGCGGAGCAGGACTCCCCCGATGCGCTCCGAGTTCGACGCGAGGAGCGGACCGACGACGGCCATGACCAGGACGTACAGACCGGCGAACGGCTGCAGGCGTTCGTCGAGGCCCGCCCCCATCGAAAGGGTCGCCAGGATGAGCGCGAACTCGCCGCGGTTCTGCAGGATCGCCGCCGTGTTGATGCCGGCCTGCGGCCCGAGCTTGTTGAGCCACGCGACGAACTGCCCGGCGAGGATGTTGAGGCCGACGGTGATGCCGATCGCGATCGCCACGGGCCCGAGCACCGTCGGGAAGAGCGCGGGGTCGAGCCCGAGCCCGAAGTTCAAGAAGAAGAAGGCGCCGAAGACGTCGCGCATCGGCAGGGCGAACTGCTCGATGCGGTTGCGGTAGCGGGTCGCCCCGGCGATCAGACCGATCAGGAACGCGCCGATGGCGTCGGTGACGCCCAGCACCTCGCCGAGGCCGCCGAACAGCACGGCGAGACCGAAGAACAGCACGGTGAAGAGCTCGTCGTCTTTGGTGCGCATCAGCCGCGAGACGACCTTGCCGCCCCAGCGCGCGATCGAGAACATGATCACCAGGAACGCGAAGGCGACGACGAGCTTGAGGATCACCGGCAGCGGGTCCGTCTCGCCGCTCAGCACCACCGACACCACGGCGAGGTAGATCGCGATGAAGATGTCTTCGACGACCGTCACGCCGAGGATCATCGGCGTCTCGCGGTTCGCCAGCCGGTTGAGCTCGATCAGCAGCTTCGTCACGATCGCGCTCGACGACGTCGCCGTCATGCCGGCGATGATCAGGGCCTCGCGGGTGCCCCAGCCCAGCATGAAGCCGAAGACGAGCCCGACGCCCATGTTGACGAGGATGTAGCTGCCGCCCGAGACGATCAGCCGCCCCGCGTTCGAGAAGAACTCGTCCTGGTCGAACTCGAGACCGAGGTTGAACAGCAGCAGGATCAGCCCGAAGATCGCGATCAGCTCGATGCTGTCGGTCTCGAAGCTGAGCGGGAACCACCCCGTGTTCGTGCTGGCCAGCAGACCGACCAGCATGTACACCGGGATCGACGGGAGGCCGATCAGCTTGCCGGCCCTGCCCAGGATGTACGCGAGCAGCAGGAGGATGCCGAGGACGATCAGCTCTTCACCCAGGTGCACGGGCGTCAGCCCCCGGGAGGAGCGTCGACCGGCGACCGGTGCTTGAGTTCACCCGTGCGGTAGTACGAGAACGCCTTCGCGACCTTCTCAGGGGAACCCGCGACCACGAGCGTGTCGCCGGGGAACACCTTGAAGTCGCCCGACGGCGCGGGGTTGGCGGCGTCGCCGCGCACGACGGCGACGACCGTGAGGCCGACCACGCCCCGGGCGCCGAGATCGCCGAGGGGCTGCCCGGCGATGTGGTCGTCGTAGTCGACCGTGAACCAGTCGATGCTGAGACCCGGGATCTGATCGAGCGCCGAGAGCGACTCGGTGATGCGCGTGCCGCCCAGCAGCTCGGCCAGGGTGTGGGCCTCGTCTTCACTCAGACGGAGGGACACCTTCGTGACGTCGGCCGCGTCGGCCTCGTCGCTGAACGTGATGAGGTCGCTGTGACCCGAGCGGTGCGTGATGACGCCGCACTTGCCGCCGTCGTCCGTGATGAAGGTGTGCAGCACCCCGACGCCGGGGAGCTTGACTCGACGCACGTCAACCATGGTTCGTCTCCAGTGCACTCGGGGGCAGTCGTCTCAGCCTAGCGTCGGGTGACGACGCCGAGGCCGGGCTGCTCACGGTGGGTGCAACGGCATGCCCACGGGGTTTGTTCCCGGGTGACCGAGGAGGCGCGGCGACGGTCGTCCCGTCACCGCGCCTCCTGCAGGCCGGTCGCCCCGCGACCCCCGCGGCTCAGCCTGCGCTGCCGCCGGGGCGGTCGGCGGAGGTGTCGTCGCCGGGGGTGCCGGCGGGCTCGACGACGCTCTCGCCGGGCTCGGGCGCGCCTCCCTGATCGGCACCGGGCACCACCATGTCGTCCTCTTCGAAGCCGAAGGCGATGTCGGGAGCCTCGAGACGGACCCGGTCGGCCGACTCGTCGTCGGGTTCGAGCTGGCTGGCGCGCTCGGCCGCGACCCGCTTGAGGTAGTTCGCGACCTCGGCCTCGGCCTCGTCGTCGCTCCAGCCGAGCACGCCCGCCATCAGCTTGGCGGCGACGGGCGCCGCGGACTCGCCGCGATCCCACGCCTCGATCGAGATGCGGGTGCGGCGCGCGAGGACGTCCTCGAGGTGCAGGGCGCTCTCGTGGCTGGCGGCGTAGACGACCTCGGCGCGGATGTAGTCGTCGGCGCCGGGCAGCGGCTCGGCCAGCGACGGGTCGTCGCGGATGAGGTCGAGTATCTCGTCCGTCGTGGTGCCGTAGCGGTTCAGCAGGTGCTCGATGCGCACCTTGTGGACGCCGAACGCCTTCGCGATCTTGCCGCGCTTGTTCCACGCCGCGTGGTACCCCTCTGCGCCGATCAGCGGGATCTCCATCGTGGTGCTCGACGGGATGCGGCCGTCGAGGGCCGCGACGGCCTCGTCGATGGCGTCTTCGGCCATGACCCGGTAGGTCGTCCACTTGCCGCCGGCCACGACGACGAGGCCCGGCACGGTGTGGGCGACGATGTGCTCGCGCGAGAGCTTCGACGTCTGATCGGACTCGCCGGCCAGCAGCGGTCGCAGCCCGGCGTACACGCCCTCGACGTCGTCTCGGGTGAGCGGCACCGCCATCACCTTGTTGACGTGCTCGAGGATGTAGTCGATGTCGGCCGCCGTCGCCGCGGGGTGCGCCTTGTCGAGATCCCAGTCGGTGTCGGTGGTGCCGACCAGCCAGTGGCGACCCCACGGGATGACGAACAGCACGCTCTTCTCGGTGCGGAAGATCATGCCCATGTCGGAGTGGATGCGGTCGCGGGGCACCACGAGGTGCACGCCCTTCGACGCCCGGACCTTGAACTGGCCCCGCTCGCCGACCATGGCCTGCGTGTCGTCCGTCCAGACGCCGGTCGCGTTGACGACCTGCTTCGCCCGGATCTCGAAGTGCTCGCCCGTCTGGTAGTCGTGCGCCTTGACGCCGACCACGCGCTCGCCCACCTTGACGAACCCCTCGACGCGGATGCGGCTGGCCGCGTGAGCCCCGTAGGCGGACGCCGTGCGGACCAGCGACGAGACGTAGCGCGCGTCGTCGACCTGGGCGTCGTAGTACGTGAGCCCCCCGACGACCGCGTCTTTCGACAGGCTCGGGATCGCCCGCATCACCTGCGTCTTGGTCAGGTGCCGGTGGTGCGGCACCCCGGGCGGGCGCCCGCCCGTCCAGCTGAAGATGTCGTAGAGCGCCATGCCGGCACCGATGTAGAACCGCTCGTAGACGGGCTTGCTCAGCGGGTACAGGAACCGCACCGGCTTGACCAGGTGCGGCGCGAGGCGCTGCAGCAGCAGCCCCCGTTCGATGAGCGCCTCGCGCACGAGCCGGAAGTTCAACTGCTCGAGATAGCGGATGCCGCCGTGGACGAGCTTCGACGAACGACTCGACGTGCCCGAGCCCCAGTCGCGGGCCTCGACGATGCCGACGCTCAGACCCCGGGTGACGGCGTCGAGGGCCGAGCCGGCGCCGACGATGCCGCCGCCGATGACGAGGATGTCGAGCTCTCTGGTCTTCATCACCTCGACGGCTGCCGCCCGTTCGTCGGGGCCGAGCTTCGTCGAGAGCGAAACGGACGCGGACCTGGCCATGCGAGCCTCCATCGTTGGATCGGAACGGGGACGCTCGTCGCGCCCACCCGTCCATCCAACGCCCCCACGGCCGAGCCCGCCATGAGGCGGCGCTCAGCTGGGGACGGGCGACCGGCTAGTGAGGCTGGTAAGGGGCGACGACGACCTCGCTGCGCTGGAACTCCTTGAGGTCGCTGTAGCCGGTCGTCGCCATCGAGCGTCGCAGGGCGCCGATCAGGTTCGCCTGGCCGTCGACCGTCTCGGCGGGGCCGTAGAGGATCTTCTCGAGCGTGCCGACCTGGCCGACGTGCACACGACGTCCCCGGGGCAGCTCGGGGTGGTGCGCCTCGGCGCCCCAGTGGTACCCGCCGCCGGGCACGTCGGTCGCCCGGGCCAGCGCGGCACCGAGCATGACGGCGTCCGCGCCGCAGGCGACGGCCTTGACGATGTCGCCCGAGGTGCCGAGGCCGCCGTCGGCGATGACGTGCACGTAGCGCCCGCCCGACTCGTCGAGGTAGTCGCGGCGCGCCCCGGCGACGTCGGCGACGGCGGTCGCCATCGGCGCGTGGATGCCGAGGGAGGCGCGGGTCGTCGACGCGGCGCCGCCCCCGAACCCGACGAGCACGCCCGCGGCGCCGGTGCGCATCAGGTGCAGCGCCGACGTGTAGGTCGAGGCGCCGCCGACGATCACCGGGACGTCGAGCTCGTAGATGAACTTCTTGAGGTTCAGCGGCTCGGTCGTCTTCGACACGTGCTCGGCGGACACCGTCGTGCCGCGGATGACGAAGACGTCGACACCGGCGTCGACGACCGTCTGGTACAGGTCTTGGGTGCGCTGCGGGCTCAGCGAGCCGGCCACGGTGACCCCCGCGGCGCGGATCTCGGCGAGGCGGGCGGTGACCAGCTCGGGCTTGATCGGCTCGGCGTAGATCTGCTGCATGCGGGCGACCGTCTCGGCCTCCGGCAGGCCGCGGATCTCGGCGAGCACCGCCTCCGGGTCGTCGTAGCGGGTCCAGACGCCCTCGAGGTCGAGGACGCCGAGGCCGCCGAGCTGACCGATGCGGATGGCCGTGGCGGGGCTGACGACCGAGTCCATCGGCGCCGCGATGATGGGCGACTCGAACGTGAACGCGTCGATCGACCAGCTCACCGACACGTCGCGCGGGTCTCGCGTCCGTCGGCTCGGGACGATCGCGATGTCGTCGAATGCGTACGCACGGCGGGCGCGCTTGGATACGCCGATCTCTACCTCAGTCACCGGGCCACCCTACCGGAGGCGCGGCTCGTGCCCCCGGGTCGCTCGCGCCCGGTTCGCTCCCCCGCCGCTGGGCCCCCGTCAGCGGGCGAGTCCGGCGGAAACGGGCCACCGGAGGCGCCCGTCTCGATCGAACTCGCCCGCTTTCGCGCCTTCGACTCGGGTGAGACGCCCGCCCGGGCCAAGACCTCACCGAGGCGGCGGGTGTCGAGAGCCGTCGACCAGCCCCAGCGCGCGAACCCCTGCACCTCGGGCAGGGACCGGATCTCGTCTTCACGATGCTTCTCGTCGATGACGACCTGCTCGACGGTGCGACCGTTCATCACCGCCGGGTCGGTGTACTTGATGCGACCGTCGGATTCTCCGACCGCTCCTGCGTGCGGCCACCAGTTGTCGACGATGGCGACTCTCCGACCCGTCGCGTCGAACAGGGGATGCTGCAGCACGGGGTCGGGCAGCCCGAGCAGCCGGAACCCGACTCGGCTGACCGATTCGAGGGGCCCCGCCGAGAGCGGGGAGGCGAACTGCAGCACGGCGCGGACACGGGTCGCGCCTCGTGCGGTGTCGCGCGACGCGAATTCCTGAGCCAGCTGCTCGAGGGTGACCGCTCCGATGCGCAGCGCGTGATCGGTCATGACGACCGCTCGGAGGAACGACTCGGTCAGGCACACGTCGACCAGGGTCGTCTCGACGGGTGTCACCAGCACGCCATCGATCTGCGGCAGACCCGGCAGGTCGTAGTCGGAGCGGGCGCGCTTGACGAAGCCGTGCTCACGACGACTGCCTCCCGGCGGGGCCACGAGCACATGCACCACCGGCGGCGGCGCCCCCACGAGCGGCAGGCCGTGCAGCACCGCGGCCGAGAGATGACTGACCACGACCCGGGTCCGGCACGCGGCCACCGCGGCGACGACCGTCAGCCGATATCGCTCGTCGACTCCGAGCCGCCGCCACAGAGCGGACTCCACATACGCTCCCCGGCGGACGCCGACGAGTTCGCCACGCCTGCAGGCTCGACGGAGCTCGGCATCGTCGAGCCCGAGAGCAGTGAGGTCGCGACTGAGGATGAGACCCGGGTGACGCGAGGTGAGGAGCATCGCCCCAGGGTGGCGGGCCTACGGGCGGTCGGCCGGTGGTCTCCGTCGCCCTGTGGACGGAGCTGAGTCGCCGGCTCCTGTGCAGGTCGCCTCGCGGGTCCCCTGTGCACATCCCGCGGACAGGCGAACGGGCGAGTCCGGCGGAGGCGGGCGTGGTAACACGACCGGCTCCGCCGGACTCGCCCGTTCTGGGCAGCGCACCGCGCCGCGGCGCGGGGCGGCGGACTAGCGGCGGTAGTTGGGAGCCTCGACGACCATCTGCAGGTCGTGCGGGTGGCTCTCTTTCAGACCGGCCGCCGTGATGCGGACGAACTTGCCCTTCGCCTTCAGCTCGGCGACGGTGCGACCGCCGACGTAGAACATCGACTGGCGCAGGCCGCCGGTCAGCTGGTAGACGACGTTGCCCAGCGCGCCGCGGTAGGGCACCTGGCCCTCGACGCCCTCGGGGATGAGCTTGTCGTCGGAGGGCACGTCGGCCTGGAAGTACCGGTCTTTCGAGTACGACGTGTTCTTGCCGCGGGTCTGCATGGCCCCCAGCGAGCCCATGCCCCGGTAGTTCTTGAACTGCTTGCCGCCGACGAAGACCAGGTCGCCCGGGCTCTCGTCGCAGCCGGCCAGCAGCGAGCCGAGCATCACGGTGTCGGCCCCGGCGACCAGCGCCTTGGCGATGTCGCCCGAGTACTGCAGCCCGCCGTCGGCGATGACCGGCACGCCGACCTCGCGCGCCGCGAGCGACGCCTCGTAGACGGCGGTGACCTGGGGCACGCCGACACCCGAGACGACCCGGGTGGTGCAGATCGAGCCCGGGCCCACGCCGACCTTGATGGCGTCGGCGCCGGCCTCGATGAGGGCCTCGGCGCCCGAGCGCGTCGCGACGTTGCCGCCGATCACGTCGATCGCGGCGAACGACGGATCGGCCTTGATGCGGCGGATCATGTCGAGCTCGCCCGAGCTCTCGCCGTTGGCCGTGTCGACCACGAGCACGTCGACCCCGGCGTCGCGGAGTGCGCAGGCGCGCTCCCAGGCGTCGCCGAAGAAGCCGATCGCGGCTCCGACCCGCAGTCGCCCCTCGTCGTCTTTGGTGGCGTCGGGGTACTTCTCGCTCTTGTCGAAGTCCTTGACGGTGATGAGACCGCGCAGCTTGCCGTCGGCGTCGACCAGCGGCAGCTTCTCGATCTTGTGCTCCGCGAAGATCGCGATGGCCGAGTCGGGATCGACGCCCTCGGGCGCCGTGATGAGCGGTGCCGACGTCATGACGTCGCGCACGAGGGTGGTCTGCATCTCGAACGTCGACACGAAGCGCATGTCGCGGTTGGTGATGATGCCGACCAGCGTGCCGTCGGCCTCGACGACCGGGAGACCGGAGACGCGGAACTGACCGCAGAGGGCGTCGACCTCGGCCACCGTCGCATCCGGGCTGGTCGTCACCGGGTTGGTGATCATGCCCGACTCGCTGCGCTTGACCTTGTCGACGTGCGCCGCCTGATCGACGATCGAGAGGTTGCGGTGGATGATGCCGATGCCGCCCTGGCGTGCCATGGCGATGGCCATGCGCGACTCGGTGACGGTGTCCATGGCGGCCGACAGCAGCGGGACGGCCACGCGGATGCGCTTCGTCAACCGCGACGAGGTGTCGGCCTCGCTCGGGATCACGTCGGTGCGCCCGGGCAGGAGCATGACGTCGTCGTACGTGAGTCCGATGAATCCGAACGGATCCGGCTGGTCCATGAGTGCCCTTCGAAGGAGCGGATGGGGGGCGGTGTGCACCGGATCGCCGTCGAGTGCCGGTAGTCGATGTTAACCCTCGCCGCGCCTCCTGCATTCCGGGGCTCGACGGTCCGAAACGGCCGAGGAGGCGCGAGAAGGTCACAGAACAGCGACGATTTTTCGACTCTTGCCTGTGTCGTGCACGAAACATGGCCGACACACGGCGAAAGTAGCGTCACCAACGACGGTAGCCAGCGGCACCCGGGGCATCGCCCCGACTGGCACCTGTCCAGGAGGTTCCGTGAAACCCGACACGACCATCGCTCCGCCGACACCGTTGCGGCCAGCCCTGTTCGTCACAGTCCTGACGCTGCTGCTCGCACTCGCCGGCGCCTTCCTGTCCGTGATGATCGCGCCCGAGCCCGCCAGGGCCCAGGGCGGGGCGACCGCCTCGTGCACCGTCGACGACGCCACGGCCTGCATCCAGGGCAGCATCCGCACCTCCGAGGGCGAGCCCGCCTCGGGGGTCGTGCTCACCGTGACGGGGCCCGGCGGCTTCGAGGGCACGGCCGAGGTCGACGGCACCGGCCGCTGGGCCCTGCCCGTGACCGAGGGCGGTCAGTACACGGTCGCCCTCGACACCGACTCGCTGCCCGACGGCGAGTTCCTGACGAACGCCGAGCAGGACGAGCGCATGGTCAACGCCACGCTCGGCGCCAACGCCGGCGTCATCTTCCAGCTCAGCGCGACCGAGGGCGCCACCACCGGCGACTCAGCCGCCGCCTTCAACTGGGAGCGCGTCGGTCAGCAGCTCGCCTCGGGCATCCGCCTCGGCCTGCTGCTCGCGCTGGCGGCCATCGGCCTCTCGCTGATCTACGGCACGACCGGGCTCAGCAGCTTCTCGCACGGCGAGCAGGTGACCCTCGGCGGCCTCCTGGCCTACGTCTTCGCGAACCAGCTGGGCATGAACATCTTCCTGGCCGCGATGATCACCGTCGTGATCTGCGCCGCGACCGGGTTCATCCAGGACTGGGCGATCTGGAAGCCCCTCCGACGGCGGGGGTTGAGTCTCACCCAGCTGATGATCGTCACCATCGGCCTCTCGATCGCGCTGCAGTACGCGTTCCAGTACTTCTTCGGCGCCGCGACCGTGCGGATCCAGACGGCGAACCCGTCGACGGTCACCCTGGCGGGCATCACCCTGACGGTGCAGTCGTACGTGGCCATGGGCATCTCGATCGTCGTGCTGGTGCTGACCGGGCTCTTCCTCACGAAGACCCGCACCGGTCGCGCCACCCGCGCCGTGTCCGACAACCCGGCTCTCGCCGCGGCCTCCGGCATCGACGTCGACCGCATCATCCGCCTGGTCTGGACCGTCGCGGCCGCCCTCGCCGGCCTCTCGGGCGTCATGCTCGGGCTCGTGCTGAACGGCGTCAACTGGATGACCGGTCTGCAGATCCTGCTGCTCATGTTCGCCGCGGTGACCCTGGGCGGACTCGGGACGTCGTTCGGCGCCCTCGCCGGCTCGCTCATCATCGGCGTCATCGTCGAGCTGACCAACCTGGTGCTGCCGGGTGACTTCAAGTACGCCACCGCGCTGCTGATCCTGATCGTGATCCTGCTGTTCAGGCCGCAGGGCATCTTCGGTCGCGCCGAGCGGATCGGTTAAGGGGACTACTCATGGACTACGTCATCTCACTGCTCCGTGCCCTCACCGGCGAGGCGCTCGCGCCCACCACGGCGGCCTTCGCCCTCGCGGCCATCGGCCTCAACATCCACTTCGGCTTCACCGGGCTGATCAACATGGGTCAGGCGGCCTTCCTCCTGGTCGGCGCCTACGGCTTCGCCATCTCGCTGACCAGCGGCCTGCCGATCGGGGTGGCCGTGCTGATCGGTCTGCTCTGCGGGGTGATCTTCGCGCTCATCCTCGGCGTGCCGACCCTGAAGCTGAGGGGCGACTACCTCGCCATCGTCACCATCTGCGCGGCGGAGATCATCCGCATGGTCGGCAGATCGAGCATCCTCACCGACGTCACCGGCGGCTCGAACGGCATCACCGGCTCGTCGTACCGCGACGCCTTCACCGCCCTCTCGC
Source organism: Frigoribacterium sp. CFBP9029 (assembly GCF_034045305.1). Classification (NCBI taxonomy): domain Bacteria; kingdom Bacillati; phylum Actinomycetota; class Actinomycetes; order Micrococcales; family Microbacteriaceae; genus Frigoribacterium; species Frigoribacterium sp. CFBP9029. The sequence goes on along the minus strand of NZ_JAXCWB010000003.1, from coordinate 188,243 downwards.
CCCTGCCCGACGGTCAGACCACGATCCTGTGGTTCACCTACGACAACAACGGGGTCAGCGGCTGGTGGATCCGCATCGTGGCCTGGGGCCTCGTCGCCCTGCTCTGCGTGATCGTGTTCCTGCTCAGCCGCAGCCCCTGGGGCCGTGTGCTCAAGGGCATCCGCGAAGACGAGGACGCCGTGCGCAGCCTCGGCAAGAACGTCTTCTCGTACAAGATGCAGGCGCTGGTCTTCGGTGGTGTGATCGGCTCGCTCGCCGGGATCATCTACGTGCTGCCCTCGTCGGTGCAGCCCGACGCGCTCGGTCGCTCGACGACCTTCTTCATCTGGACGGCCCTGCTGCTCGGCGGCGCCGCGACGGTGTTCGGGCCGGTGCTCGGCGCGATCCTGTTCTTCGTGGTGCGACTGCTGATCCGCACCCTGGCCGGCGACTTCATCCCCGCGAGCATCATGAGCAACCAACAGGCCGACCAGTTCTCGTACGTGCTCGTCGGCGTCGCCCTCATGTGCCTGATCATCTTCAGGCCACAGGGGATCCTCGGTAACAAGAAGGAGCTGTCGTTCAGTGTCTGAGACAACCACGACCGGTGGCCGCGCACGCAAGGCCGGCTACGACTACGACCGCGACGCCCTCCGCGCCAAGCTGACCGGCGTCGACCGCACCCCGGGCTCGTCGAAGCCCGACCCCATCCTGACCGTCGACAACGTCGTGCGTCGCTTCGGCGGCATGACCGCCGTCGACGTCGGACACGTGGAGGTGCAGCGCGGCGCGATCACGGCGCTGATCGGCCCGAACGGGGCCGGCAAGACGACCTTCTTCAACCTGCTGACCGGCTTCGACAAGGCCTCGTCGGCCCCCACCGCGTTCAACCGCGGCGAGGGCACGGCGAAGTGGGTCTTCGACGGCAAGCCGATGGGCAACGTCGGCGCCGCCAAGGTGGCGCGCGCCGGCATGGTGCGCACCTTCCAGCTGACGAAGGCGCTGTCTCGCCTGACCGTGATGCAGAACATGCTGCTCGGAGCCCGCGACCAGCCCGGCGAGAACTTCTTCGTCGGCATCGTCCCGCCGCTCTGGAAGGCCCGCGAGCGCGAGATCACCGCGAAGGCCGAAGATCTGCTGAAGCGGTTCAAGCTCGACGACAAGCGCGACGACTACGCCGGCAGCCTGTCGGGCGGCCAGCGCAAGCTGCTCGAGATGGCCCGCGCCCTCATGAGCGACCCCGAGATGATCATGCTCGACGAGCCGATGGCCGGCGTGAACCCGGCCCTGACGCAGTCGCTGCTCGGTCACATCCAGAGCCTGCGCGACGAGGGCACCACGGTGCTCTTCGTCGAGCACGACATGCACATGGTGCGCCACATCTCGGACTGGGTGATCGTGATGGCCGAGGGCAAGGTGGTGGCCGAGGGCCCCGCCGACACCGTCATGGACGACCAGGCCGTGATCGACGCCTACCTCGGTGCGCATCACGACACCGACCTGGGCGACGACTCGCTGCTGACGGACGCGGTGCTCGAGGAGCTCGAGCAGGAGGTGGCCGCAGAGGACGCGGCCCGCGCGGACGACGCGACCAGCGCCTCCTCGGCCACCGGCGGCGGCATCGCCGGACGCGACCTGCCCGGCTCACCCGACCCCTCGACCCCCGCCGCCACCAACGCGGCGGACGACCAGCAGACCGGAGACAAGAAGGCATGAGCGCCTCGACCACGCAGATGCACCCGGGAACCGAGAAGTTCGCGGGCATCGAACCGATCATGAACGCCAGCGACCTCGTGGCGGGCTACCTGCCCGGGGTCAACATCCTGAACGGCTGCGACCTGGTCTGCTACCCGGGCGAGCTGATCGGCATCATCGGCCCGAACGGCGCCGGCAAGTCGACCCTGCTGAAGGCGCTGTTCGGCCTCGTCAAGATCCACTCGGGCGCCGTCACCCTCGGCGGCGAGGACATCACGAACCTCAAGGCCAACAAGCTGGTGCAGGCCGGCGTCGGCTTCGTGCCGCAGACGAACAACGTGTTCCCGTCGCTGACCATCGAGGAGAACCTGCAGATGGGGATGTTCCTGCGCCCCAAGAAGTTCGCCGAGCGACTCGAGTACATCTACGACCTGTTCCCGGTGCTCGCCGACCGTCGCGGTCAGCGGGCCGGATCGCTCTCGGGCGGTGAACGGCAGTCGGTCGCCATGGCGCGCGCGCTCATGATGGACCCGAAGGTGCTGCTGCTCGACGAGCCGTCCGCGGGCCTGTCGCCGGTGCGCCAGGACGAGACGTTCATCCGCACCCGCCGCATCAACAAGGCCGGCGTCTCGGTGATCATGGTCGAGCAGAACGCCCGCCGCTGCCTGCAGATCTGCGACCGCGGCTACGTCCTCGACCAGGGGCGCAACGCGTACTCGGGCACCGGCCGCGAGCTCGCCGACGACCCGAAGGTGATCGAGCTCTACCTGGGCACGCTCGCGAAGGACGTCGACGACTCGCACTGACGCGTCACCCGCATCGCCTGGAGGCCCCGCACGCTCGTCGTGCGGGGCCTCCGTCGTGCGTGCGGGGTGGGCGAGTTCGTGCGCGGGGGCACCGCACGCGCCCGCACGCGCCCGCCCCACGATCGAGTGGTCGGAAGATGCTCTTCACCGCACCACGAAGAGCATCTTCTGACCACTCGAAGATATCCACCAAGGTGCGGTGCGGACGACGCCCGTGGACGCTCCTCGCGAGGGGAGCCTCGCGTTCCACGCGCCCGCTCGCTCCCCGCTGCCCGCCACGCGCCCCACGCGCCCGCTCGCGTCCGCCCCACGATCGAGTGGTCGGAAGATGCTCTTCACTGCGCCACGAAGAGCATCTTCCGACCACTCGATCAGACGCCGACGAGCGGACGCACGACGGAGGCCCCGGCGCATACGCGCCGGGGCCTCCGCAGAAGAGGGGACCGAGTTACTGGACCGTGCCCTCGACCGCCGTCTGGTAGACGATCTTGTTGTCGCCGTCGAACTTGTAGATGCCGATGAAGGCGCTCGACGGGTCGTTCTGGTCGTCGAATGCTCCGATGCCCGAGGGGCCGGTGTAGGAGATGTCGTCGCCGGCCTCGATCGCCGTCTTGCAGTCGGCGAAGGTCGAGCACTCGGTACCGCCGTCAGCACCCGACACCGCGGCCATGTTGGCCTGGATGGTGCCGGAGTCCGTTCCGCCGCCTTTCACCGCGGCGAGCGCGGCGAGCATGGTGGCGTCGTACGACTCCTGTGCGTACGAGTAGTCGGTCAGCGCCGAGCCCGCGCTCTCCTGGTAGTAGGTGTTGAAGCGCTCCTGCAGGTCGGACGACGGGAACGCACCGGGGATGGTGCCCTGGGCGCCCTCGAGGGTGCCCGGGTCGAAGTCCTCGCTGTAGTCGGCCGTGTTGCCGTCGGACATGTAGATGCTGGTCATGTCCGCACCCTGGGCGACGAGCTCGGGGACGATCGACTTGGTCTCGTCGAACGCGAGGATCACGATCGCGTCGGGGTCGGTGGCCAGGGCCGCCGTCACCTCGGACGAGAAGGTGGTCTGACCGGGAGGGAACTCCTGGCCTTCGCCGGTGCCGCCGTAGACGACGGTGCCGCCCGAGGCCTCGACGGACTCCTGCACGGAGTCGCGGAGACCGGTGCCGTAGGTGTCGTTGAAGACGAGGAACGCGACGTTGGCGCGACCGTCGTTGACGATCTGGGTGCCGAGCGCCGACCCCTGGACGGAGTCCGGCGGCGCGGTGCGGAAGTAGTACGACGAGTAGCCGCTGAGCGAGGACGCCGTGTTGGCGGGCGAGATCTCGACGATGCAGGCGGCGGTCAGCTGGTCGATGACGTTCAGCGTGACGCTGGACGACTCGGCGCCGATCGCGACCGGGACCTTCGCGTCGATGAGCTGCGTCGCTGCAGCACTCGAGACGGTGAGGTCGTTGCTGTCGCCGGAGTCGGTGCGGGGTTCGACCGTGACGTCCTGGTCGAGCACGCCACCGGCGGCGTTGATGTCCTCGACGGCGAGACCGATGCCGGCCTCGGCGGGCGGAGCGAGGTAGGCGAGGGTTCCCGTGTTCGGCAGGATCGTGCCGATGCGGAGCGCGTCCTGTCCGGGGCTGCTGGGAGCCTCGCACGATGCTGCGGGGTCGGCCTTCTGCGAAGCCGAAGGCGACGACGACGCGCCGTCCTCCGGAGTCGACGACGTCGACGAACAGGCGGCCAGCAAGACGGAGGCGGCCCCTGCGAGCGCCAGAGCCTTCAGGCCTTTGGTGGATCGGATCATCCGTAGTCCCTTTCGTGAAGCGCGGAGAGCCGGACCGACACTAGGCAGACGGTCCTCGCGATTGAGTAGAAACTAGGGCTGGATTGTTTCTGGCGTGTGTTCTGGTCGTCACTGGACCGTTTCGTTAGCAATTCGTGACTTGCGCTCAATACCGCGATTCCGCCGCGACGATCGCACCGCGTCGGTGGAGAGCACGATGAGCGCGACCCAGACGATCGCGAAGCCGATCCAGCGGGTGACCGGCATCTCTTCGTGCAGCAGCACCACGCCGACGATCAGCTGCAGCACCGGTGCGAGGTACTGCGTGAGACCGATCGTGGCCAGAGGGAGACGACGCGCGGCGGCGGCGAAGAGGAGCAGCGGCACCGCGGTGACGACGCCCGAGCTGATCACGGTCAAGGTGTGGACGACCGAGACGGAGCCGAAGACGACCCCGCCGCCGACCCCCGTGACGGCCATGACGACGAGCGCCGCCCCGGCCACCGGGGTCATCAGCATCGTCTCGAGCGTGAGACCGCCGACGGCGTCGACCCGCCCGCCGACCTGCTTCTTGACGAGACCGTAGAGACCGAACGAGGACGCGAGCACGAGCGACACCCACGGCACGTCGCCGGTGCCGATCGCGATGACCAGCACGGCGACGCCGCTGAGGGCGACGGCCGCCCACTGCGCGGGGCGCAACCGCTCGCGCAGGACGACGACGGCCAGCAGCACGGTCACGATCGGGTTGATGAAGTACCCCAGAGCGGCCTCGACGACGTGCCCGGCGAGGGCGGCGGTGATGAAGACCGTCCAGTTGACGACGATGAACACGCCGGCGAGCCCCATGGTCGCGACGAGGCGGGGCTGCCGCAGCAGGCGGACGAACGCGGGAAACCCCCTGGTCGCTGCGAGCAGCGCGAGGCAGAACACGAGGGAGAAGACGATGCGCCAGGCGACGATCTCGAACGGCCCCGACGGCGACATCAGCAGGAAGAACACGGGCAGGACGCCCCAGAGACCGTAGGCGCCGACCGCGAACGCGAGCCCGGATCGGGCGGCCCCGCCGGCGGCACCGGGCGAGCCGCCACCCTGCGTCTCGGAGACGAGCGGGGCGGCGGAAGCCGAGGAGGCGCGGGGGCGGCTGGTGGTCACGTCACGACTGTAGGCCGGGCGACCGACACCGCGACACGTCCACCTCCGACAGGGTGGCGCGTCCGACCGCCGCTCTCGGGAGGCGCGGCCGGTGGAGGAGGCGACCCGCGCCTCCTGCGGCCCCCCCTCAACGACGAGAACCCCCGCCGAAGCGGGGGTTCTCGAGGAGCTGTGTCGAACGACTAGCGGACGACGACGGCGAGGACGTCGCGAGCCGACAGGACGAGGAAGTCCTCTCCGCCGTACTTGACCTCGGTTCCGCCGTACTTGCTGTAGATGACCTTGTCGCCGACGGCGACGTCGAGCGGCACACGGTTGCCGTTGTCGTCGATGCGACCCGGACCGACGGCGACGACGTCGCCCTCTTGGGGCTTCTCTTTCGCGGTGTCGGGGATCACAAGGCCGGAAGCCGTGGTCTGCTCGGCTTCGACCTGCTGGATGACGATGCGATCTTCGAGCGGCTTGATGGAGACCGACACGGTTGCCTCTACTTTCTCGGAACTTCGAAAAACGTGGGTTGGCACTTGCCACGTGCGAGTGCCAGAAACAACTGTAGGGCGTCACTGGCACTCGGTCAATCCGAGTGCCAGTGATGCGCGTCGGTCTCGTCGACCCCGGGCCCCGGACCTCGGCGGATGCGTGAGACTGGACGACATGGATGCGTCGGAGCTGCTCGAAGTCCTCTCTCCCGAGGGGCTGCGGCTGCTCGACTCCCTCCCCCCGTGGCGGGCCTCCGACGACGTCGTGTCGTCGGTCGCCGCGCTGCGGAAGCAGGGCCACCCCGCCGAGCGCGTGTCGGCCGTGCTGACCCAGGCGCGCCTCCGCAGCAAGGCGGAGGGGAAGTTCGGCGAGTTCGCCAGTCGCATGCTCTTCACCGAGGCCGGTCTCGAGCAGGCCACGCGCCTCGGCGTCGCCGCCCGCCATGCCGACCGCTACCGCTCGGCCGGACTCACCAGCGTCGCCGACCTCGGCTGCGGCATCGGCGGCGACGCCCTGGCCTTCGCGGCCCTCGACCTCGACGTGCTGGCCGTCGACCGCGACGAGGTGACCGCCGCCGTGGCGTCGTACAACCTGTCCCCGTGGTCGTCGTCGCGAGTCCGTCAGGGCGACGCCGAGACGACCGACCTGACCGATGTGCAGGGGGTGTTCCTCGACCCGGCGCGCCGCACCGGCGGGCACAGCGCCACGAAGCGGATCGCCGACCCCGCCGACTGGTCGCCGTCGCTCGACGTCGCGTTCGCCTTCGCCGACCGCCTGCCGACGGGCGTGAAGCTCGGACCGGGGATCGACCGCGACCTCCTGCCCCGCGACGCCGAGTGCCAGTGGATCTCGGTCGATCGCGACGTGGTCGAGGCCGGGGTCTGGTTCGGACCGCTCGCACGGGCCGGGGTGGGCCGGTCCGCCCTGGTGATCAGCGCCTCCGGGGCGGCGGAGCTGACGGCGCCCGCCGACTCGGACGACGTCGAGGTGGGCGACCTCGGCGAATGGCTGTACGAACCCGACGGCGCCGTGATCCGCGCACGTCTGATCGGCGACCTGGCCCGCTCGATCGACGCCCGCATGATCAGCCGCGACATCGCCTGGCTGACGACCGACCAGCGGATCGAGACCCCGTTCGCCCAGGGCTTCCGGGTGATCGAGACGTTCCCCCTCGACGAGCGGACCCTCAAGCGCGAGCTGCGGACGCGGGGCATCGGCCGCCTCGAGATCAAGAAGCGGGGAGTCGACGTCGACCCCGCCACGTTCCGCAAGCGCCTCTCGCTGCAGGGTTCGGGGTCGGCCACGCTCGTGCTGACCAGGGTCGCCGGGCGGCACACGGCGCTGCTCTGCGAACGCGCCTGACCCCCGCCACGACGACGGAGGCCGGGTCTGCGGCTCAGGTGCCGCTGTAGTACCCGTCGCCGGTCGACGGCATCTCCGAGAGCACGTTGAAGAACAGCACCCAGGCGCCGATGATCAGGAGCGACAGGCCGATGCCCACGTAGCCGGTGATGAGACCCGTCAGCCAGAAGCCACGCGCATGGCGTTCGCGCTTCTGCCCCACATGACCGAGCACCACGCCGGCGATCGAGAAGAGGACTCCCGACCCGAAGAGCACCAGCGACATCAGCACGCCGAGGATCGACCCCGACATCGACAGGATGCTCAGCAGACTCGAGGGCCTGGGCGCGCCACCCTGCTGGTACGCGGCGTACTGCGAGCCGTAGGGCTGCGGGGCTCCGTACTGAGGGGCGCCGTTCTGCGGGGCGCCGTACTGCGGGGCGCCGTACTGCGGGCTCCCGTTCTGCGGGGCTCCGTACTGCGGAGCGCCGTAAGGCTGCGGGCGTCCGTACTGCTGCTGGCCCTGCTGGCCCTGCTGCGCACCATAGGGCTGCTGCGGAGCGGCGCCGTACGGCGCTCCCCCGCCCGGCTGCTCGCCGAACGGCGACTGACCGGGCCGTGTCGGCGCCCCGTACTGCTGACCACCCGACGGCTGCTGGGGTCCGTCGGAGGCCTGCTGACCGGGACCGGGTCGTCCGTACTGCCCCGGCTGCTGGTACTGGCCGTACTGCCCCTGCGGACCGGCACCGTAGGGCGCCGACCCGGGAGGCCCCTGCGGCGCAGGAGCGGACCCGACCGGAGAGGCCTGCTGCCCCGGCGCGACGAACGGGTCGCCGACCGGTCGTGACCCGGCAGGAGGCGCGGGCTGGGTCGGAGGCGCGGGCTGCGTCGGAGCCCCGGGGTACGCGGTCGGGGGCAGCGACGGCGACGCCGCCCCGCCCTCGGCGGTCGCGCCCGCGGGATCAGCGCCCGACGACTCGGCACCCGACCGATCAGCCCCCGACGAGCCCGACGTCTCGGACCCCGACGGCGCGGGCGAGGGGGTGGAGGCCGGAGGGACCGGGCCGGGAGGTGTCGTGTCGTCGGTGGCCATGAGGACCCTTTCGAGTGCGGTGCGGCGGTCGTGACGGACGGACGAGCGCCCGATGCACGAGGGGGCCCGCGCCGGTGAGCGCGGACCCCGTCATGGTATCGACGTCGTCGATGAGTGGACTCGGAGTGATCAGAACCCGGACTCGTAGCTCTGGTCGTACGCGAATCCGCCGGCGGCGATCGCGACGATGAAGAACACGACGACGGCGATCGCGCCGAGCAGGCCGAGGTAGCCGAGCACGAGGCCGATGATCGCCATGACCTTGCCCTGCTCGCCGGTCCGCTTGATCTGGCGCAGCGAGATGTGGCCCGTGACGATGGCGACGATGCTGAAGACGAACGAGCTCAGGATGCTCGCGACGAGCGACACGATGGCCAGCACGTTGGTCTTCGGCGACTGGCCGCCGTAGCCGCCCTGCCCGTAGCCGCCCTGCCCCTGGGCCTGCCCCTGATAGGGGTTCTGCTGATACGGCTGCTGCTGCGGCTGGCCGCCGGGCTGCCCCTGCGTGCTCTGCGAACCCTGCGGGTACTGCGGGTACTGAGGCGCCGGGGGGTTCTGCGGGCCCTGGCGGGCCGGGTCGTGGTCGGTCATGCCGAGGTCTCCTTCTGTCTGAGTGGCCCCGAGCCTACGCGGACCCGCCCGCGCTCCGCCCTGAGGGCCCCGACGCCCCACGCCCCGTCGGCTCAGACCGCCTGCACCGTCGTCACCGGCAGCGTCGAGTCGGCGCCGAAGTCGAGCGGCGACGGCGCGTGCCCGCGGGCGACGAGCTGCGCACCCAGGGCCGCGATCATCGCCCCGTTGTCGGTGCAGAGCGACAGCGGCGGCACGCGCAGCTCGACGCCCGCCGCCTCGCAGCGCTCGAGGGCGAGCTGCCGCACGCGGGCGTTCGCGACCACTCCCCCGCCGAGCAGCAGGCGAGGCACGCCCAGGTCGGCGCAGGCGGCCAGCGCCTTGGTGAGCAGCACGTCGGCGACGGCCTCGCGGAACGATGCGGCGACGTCGGCGACCGGCACCGCGCCTCCTTCGTCCCGTCGGCGTTCGACCCAGCGGGCCACGGCGGTCTTCAGCCCCGAGAACGAGAAGTCGTATCGATGCTTGACGAGGTCTTTGGGCAGCGTCAGCCCGCGAGGGAACCGGATCGCGGCCGGGTCCCCGTCGGCGGCGACGCGATCGATCTGCGGGCCGCCGGGATAGGGCAGGCCGAGGAGGCGCGCGACCTTGTCGAAGGCCTCACCGGCGGCGTCGTCGATGGTCTCGCCCAGCAGCTCGACGTCGTCGACGAGATCGCGCACGTGCAGCAGCGACGTGTGCCCGCCCGAGACCAGCAGCGCGATGGTCGGCAGCTCGAGCTCGCTGCCGTCGGCCCGCAGCACGTCGGCGCCGACGTGCCCGACCAGGTGGTTCACCGCGTAGAGCGGCTTGCCGGTGGCGAGCGCGAGGGCCTTTGCCGCGCCCACGCCGACCATCAGCGCGCCGGCGAGACCCGGGCCGCTCGTCACCGCGATCGCGTCGAGCTCGTCGAGCGTGACGCCCGCCTCGGCGAGCGCGGCCTCGAGGGCCGGCTGCATCGCGTCGAGGTGCGCCCGCGCGGCCACCTCGGGCACGACCCCGCCGTAGCGCGCGTGCTCGTCCATCGACGACGAGATGACGTTCGCGAGCAGGGTCGTGCCGCGGACGATGCCGACGCCGGTCTCGTCGCAGCTCGTCTCGATGCCGAGCACGAGCGGGCCCGTCGACGAGCCGGCGCCGTCCGACGAGGCGGGTGCGTCCGACGAGTCGGCGGAGCGGGGAGCCGAGGAGGCGCGGGTCGGGTTCACGAGGAGGGTCCTGTCTGTGAGGGCGCGTCGTCGGAGGAGGTCGCCATGCTGAGGCGCATCACGATCGCGTCGACCCCGTCGGGCATGTAGTAGCGCGGGCGCACCGCGATCGACTCGAACCCGAGCGAGGCGTAGAGGCGCTGGGCGCCGGGGTTGTCGGCACGGACCTCGAGGAACACCTCTCGGACCCGGCGGCGCCGCGCCTCGTCGATCATCGCGGTCATCAGGGTGCGCCCCAGCCCGTGCCGCCGGGCCCCGGGCACGACCGCGATCGTCTGGACGTCGGCGTCGGGTGCGCCGGGCAGCGCCAGGAGCCCCGCGTAACCGACGATGCCGGTGTCGGCGCCGGTCTCATCCCCGGTGTCGGTCCTGGCCTCGGCCTCGGCCTCGGCCACCAGGTACCACCCGTCGGGCGAGGCCAGCTCGTGGGCCATGCCCTCGCGCGACCAGGCGTCGGTGACGAAGACCGACGTCTCGATGGCCATGATCCCGTCGAGGTCGTCGATCGTGGCGCGACGTGTGCGGAACATCATCGACCGACCGGCTTCGGGCCCGCCGAGACGGTGACGTCGGGCTCGCGGAGGTAGAGCGGAGCCGGGTCGGCGAACCCGCGGCCGTGCTCGAACATCCGCTCGGCGAGCATCCCGAGGGCCGCCGCCGACACGACGGTGTCGTCGGGATCGGTCCGAGGCGACGCCGAGGAGGCGCCCAGCGCGTCGTCGAGGCCGGCCGGCTTCACGAGCGACGGGCCCTCGAGCCGCACCGGCAGCCCCTCGTCGTCGAGCCCGCGATACGCGGTCCACGCGACCTCGCGACGACGGGCGTCGGTCACGACCACGAGGGGCGCGTCGACGCGGCCGCTCGGCACGGCGACCGACCCGCTGCCGCCCTCGCCCGCCGTGAGCCGCGCGAAGGCGATGGCGTCGTGGCTCGCGAGCGCCAGGCAGGGCCGCCCGACGCCGAAGGCGAAGACCCGCGCGGCGACGATGCCGACCCGGAGCCCCGTGTACGGGCCCGGCCCGACCCCGGCGACGACGGCACTGAGATCCGCGGGGGCGACACCGGCCCCGGCGAGGGCCGACTCGATCAGGCTGCCGACCACCTCGGCGTGCCGTCGGGTGTCGGACTCGGTGCGCTCCGCGAGCACGCCGCGGTCGCGGTCGACGACGGCGACGGTCGTTCCCGCGGAGGTGTCGATGGCCAGGATCACGGGTCAATCGTAGGCGGTCGACTCGAGACGACTCGCGCCTCCTCGGCCGCCCGCCGCTCGTCTAGAGGTCGGCCCAGCGAGGGCCGTACATCGTGATGGTCACGTGGCGCGGCTCGTCGACGGTGGCGTCGGGGTCGGCGTCTGGGTCGAGATCGAGGGGGTCGCTCGCCGCGCCGGGTTCGCGCGCGGCGTCGGCGCCGGCACCCGTCGGTCGCTCGATGACCACCTCGATCCACGACTCGGCGACCCCGTCGAGCAGACCGGCGCCCCACTCGACCACGACGACCGAGCCCTCGAAGTCGAGGTCGAGGTCGTCCAGCTCGGCCGCGCCGCCCAGCCGGTACGCGTCGACGTGCACCAGGGGGACGCCCGTGGCGCTGGGATGCGTGCGCGCCAGCACGAACGTCGGGCTCGCGATCTGCCCGCGCACCTGCAGCCCCTCGCCGACGCCGCGGGTGAAGGTCGTCTTGCCGGCGCCGAGCGGCCCGGTCAGCACGACCAGATCGCCGGCCCCGAGCAGCCGACCGAGACGACGACCCAGCCCCTCCATCGTCTCGGTGTCGGCGACCGGCCCGTCGTAGAGCGGGAGGTCGTTCGCGGTCATCCCCGACGGCCCAGGTAGACGCGTGGCACACGGGCCCCGATGCGGCACGAGACCTCTTCGGGGATCGTGTCGGTCGCGTCGGCCCATTCGCCGATGGTCAGCTCGCCGCCGTCGCCCGGGCCGAAGAGCAGCACCTCGTCGCCGACCTCGATCGGGTCGTCGCCGACGTCGATCAGGAACTGGTCCATCGCGACCCGACCGACGATCGGGTAGCGGCGCCCGCGCACGGTCACCTCGACGCCGTGCTGCGCGCGACGGCTCACCCCGTCGGCGTAGCCGATCGGCACGAGGGCGAGGGTCGTGTCGCGGTCGGTGCGGTACGTGTAGTCGTACGACACCCCGGTGCCGGCGGGCACGCGCTTCACCCGCACGACGCAGGCGCTGAGGGTCAGCACGGGGCAGAGACCGCGATCGCTCGCGCTGACCCCCTCGGTGACGGGGATCCCGTAGCCGTTCGACCCCATGCGGACCATGTCGAAGCGCCGCTCGGGGTGCTCCATGCCGGCCGAGCTCGACGACATGTGGCGCTTCTCGAAGGTCGCCCCGAGGGCCTCGGCGTCGGCGAGCGCCTTGCGGAACACGACCGAGGCCGCGTGATCGTCGGCCTCGCTCGTCTCGGAGACGTGCGAGAAGGCCCCGCGGAGGCGCACCACGCCCTCGTCGCGGAGGGTCACCGCCCGGGTCACCAGCTCGGCCCAGTCGGCGGGCAGGCAGCCCTCGCGATGCAGACCGGTGTCGATGGTCAGGTGCACGAGGGCCTCGCGGCCGGCGTCGCGCGCGGCCTCGGCGAAGCGCTCGAGCTGGTCGAGGGTCGAGACGCCGAGGTCGACGCCGTGCTCGACGGCGCCCGCGTAGTCGTCGTCGGGGCCGAGCTGCCAGGCGAAGAACGACGCCTCGAGGGCGATGCCGGCGCGGCGCAGCCGGAGGGCGGGCTCCAGCTCGACCGTGCCGAACCAGCGGATGCCCGCCGCCACGGCCTCGGGCACCATGACGTCGATGCCGTTCGAATAGGCGTCGGCCTTGACGATGGCCAGCACCTCGACGGGCGCGAGACGCTCGACGAGGGACTCGAGGTTGGCCCGGTAGGCGGCGAGATCCACGGTCGCGCGACGCAGGTAGCCCGTGCTCATACGTACCTCCGGGTCAGGGCGCCCGACAGGCAGGCGACGGTCTCGTAGGTGATCCCCCCGGAGGCGGTGGCCCAGTCGGCCGCGCCCTGGTGCCCGGCCGCGGGGTCGCCGAACAGGACGACGTCGTCGCCGACCTCGACGGGGTCGTCGCCGACGTCGATGACGAGGGCGTTCATGGCGATACGACCACGGACCCGGTAGGTGCGGCTGCCGATCGTCACCGACGCCCGATCGCTCGCGGCCCGATCGACGCCGTCGGAGTAGCCGACCGGCACGACCGCGATCGTCGTGTCGCGCTCGGGCCGGAACACGTAGCCGTACGACACGCCCTCGCCGGCGGGCACGCGCTTGACGGTGGTGACCGGGGCGGACAGGGCGAGGGCGGGGCGGAGCCCCCACTCGGCGGCCGAGCGACCGGCGAAGGGGCTGAGGCCGTAGGCGGCGAGGCCGAAGCGCACGAGCCCGTAGCGGGTGCCCGGGTAGCTGAGACCCGCGGCCGAGGCGGCGAGGTGCAGCAGCCTCGGCTCGACGCCCAGCCCGCCCAGCACCCCCGTGGCGCGGACGAACGCCGCCGCCTGTCGGCCGTCCTCTTCGGGCGAGGCGTTCGAGAGATGACTCATCAGACCCTCGATCGGGAGGCGGTCGGCGAGTTCCGCCGCTCGGCGGAAGAACGCGGGCCACTCTGTCTCGACGGCGCCGTTGCGGCTCAGCCCGGTGTCGACGCAGAGGTGCACGGCGCGGACGCCCGCGGCCGCCGCCGCCTCGAGCTGGGCCAGGTCGGACACCGCGGGCGTCACGTCGTGCGCCGCGGCCGACTCGAACGTCTCGCCCGGCGCGTGCAGCCAGGCGAGGATCGGCGCGGTGATCCCCGCACGGCGCAGCTCGAGGGCCTCCTCGAGGTCGGCGACCCCGAGCCAGTCGACCCCGGCGTCGACGAAGGCCCTCGCCGACTCGACGGCGCCGTGCCCGTAGGCGTTGGCCTTGACGACGACCATGACGGCGTGCGGGGCGACGGCCTCGCGCAGCACCGCCACGTTGTGCCGGAGCGCCGACGTGTCGACGGTGATCTTGACGTCCTGCGTCACGCGCTGACCGCCTCCTCGGGTTCGTCTCGGTTCGGGGTGCCCGGTGCGGCCGAGCGGGCCGGCTCGGCCGGGCCGACCGGTGCTGCGGTCGTCGTGTCGTCGCCCTCGGCGATCACGTAGGCGACGGCGACGCCCCCGTCGTGGCTGAGCGAGAGGTGCAGCCGCGCGACGCCGCGGGCTTCGGCGAGTGCACGCGCCCCGCCCGTCAGCGTCAGCGACGGCGCGCCCTGCTCGTCGGAGACCACGACGATGTCGTGCCATGACACGCCGGTCGACCCGCCGAGCGCCTTGATCAGAGCCTCCTTCGCCGCGAACCGGGCGGCGAGCGACGGCACCTGGCGGGGTGCACCGTCTCGCAGCACGGTCTCGTGGTCGCCGAAGAGCCGGCCCCGGAGGGCCGGCGTCCGGGCGAGCGAGCGCTCGAAGCGGGTCAGGTCGACGACGTCGACCCCGATCCCGACGATCATGCGGATGCTCGACGTGTCATCGGAGGCGGGCTCGCATCTACTCGACGGTCACGGACTTCGCGAGGTTGCGCGGCTGGTCGACGTCGAGGCCCTTGGCCGCGGCGAGCTCCATCCCGAAGATGTGCAGCGGCACGACGGCGAGCAGCGACTCGAACAGCGGCGCGGCGAGCGGGATGTGCAACACCTCGTCGGCGAAGGGCAGAACGGCCGCGTCGCCCTCTTCGGCGATGGCGATGACGCGGGCCCCGCGGGCGCGGATCTCCTGGATGTTCGAGACGACCTTGGGGTGCAGGCTGCGGGGGTCGCGCGGGCTCGGCACGATGACGAACACGATCTGCCCGGGCTCGATCAGCGCGATCGGGCCGTGCTTCAGCTCGCCGGCCGCGAAGCCCTCCGCGTGGATGTACGCCAGCTCTTTCAGCTTGAGGGCGCCCTCGAGAGCGATCGGGTACCCGACGTGTCGACCGAGGAACAGCACCGAGCGCGTGTCGGCCATCCAGCCGGCGAGGGTGCGGATGCGCTCCGAGCTCTCGAGCACGCGGGTGATCTTCTCGGGGATGGCCTGCAGGTCGGTGACCTGCTCGGCGATCTGCTCGGCGGTCAGCGTGCCGCGGAGGGTCGCCAGGTGCAGACCGAGGAGGAACAGCGCCGTGCCCTGCGCGACGAAGGCCTTGGTCGACGCGACGGCCACCTCGGGCCCGGCGTGCGTGTAGATCACGGCGTCGGACTCGCGCGGGATCGTCGACCCCTGGGTGTTGCAGATCGACAGCACCTGCGCACCCTGCTCGCGGGCGTACTTGACGGCCATCAGGGTGTCCATCGTCTCGCCCGACTGGCTGATCGACACCACGAGGGTGCGTGCGTCGAGCACCGGGTCGCGGTAGCGGAACTCGTGGGCGAGCTCGACCTCGACGGGGATGCGCGCCCACTGCTCGATGGCGTACTTGCCGAGGATGCCCGCGTAGGCGGCCGTGCCGCACGCGATGACGATGACGCGGTCGACGGTGAGCAGCTGCTCGCGCACGCCGTCGAGGTCGGTGAGGGTGACGGCGCCGTCGACCGCGCGACCCAGCAGCGTGTTGGCGACGGCCTCGGGCTCCTCGCTGATCTCCTTCGCCATGAAGCTCGACCAGCCGCCCTTGTCGGCGGCCGAGGCGTCCCAGTCGACCTCGAACTCGGTGGTCTCGACGGGGCGGCCCTCGAAGTCCACCACCTCGACCGAGTCGGGTCGGATCGAGACGAGCTGGTCCTGGCCGATGGACATGGCACGGCGCGTGTACGCGATGAACGCGGCCACGTCGCTGCCCATGAAGTTCTCGCCGTCGCCGAGACCGACGACGAGCGGGGAGTTGCGACGGGCGCCGACCACGAGACCGGGCTGGTCGGCGTGGACCACCAGCAGCGTGAAGGCGCCGTGCAGGGTGTTGACGACGGTGCGCAGCGCCTCGGCGAGGTCGCCCGTCGAGCGGTAGGCGCGGGCGACGAGGTGGGCCGCGACCTCGGAGTCGGTCTCGCTGAGGAACTCGACGCCCTCGGCGAGCAGCTCGGCCTTCAGCTCGGAGAAGTTCTCGATGATGCCGTTGTGGATGAGGGCGAGCCTGCCGTCGTCGGCGAGGTGCGGGTGGGCGTTCTCGTCGGTCGGCCCGCCGTGGGTGGCCCAGCGCGTGTGGCCGATGCCGGTGCGGCCGTCGGTGAGCGGCGAGGACTCGAGGTCGTCGACGAGCATCTGCAGCTTGCCGGCCTTCTTGCGGCTGCCGAGCGTGCCGTCGGCGTCGACGACTGCCACCCCGGCGGAGTCGTAGCCCCGGTACTCGAGACGCTTGAGCCCCCCGAGCAGCACCTCGATGCTCCGCTCGCCGAGACCGGTTTCCCCTACATAACCCACGATTCCGCACATGAGGACGATCCTACGGTGTCGGCCACCGGGTAGCCTCGAACCCATGGCCGACGCGACCCCGACGACGCAGGCGACCGGCCACGCCTCGCCGTTCGTCGAGATCGACCGGGACGCCTGGGCCGAGCTCGCCCCGGCCACGCGCCTCCCTCTCACCGAGACCGAGATCGTGCAGCTGCGGGGCCTCGGCGACCGCCTCGACATGCGCGAGGTCCAAGACGTCTACGTGCCCCTCAGCCGCCTCCTGAACCTCTACGCCGCCGGGGCCCGCAACCTGCACCGGGCGACCAGCGACTTCCTCGGCGAGCGGGCGCAGCGCACGCCGTTCGTCATCGGCGTCGCCGGCTCGGTCGCGGTGGGCAAGTCCACCGTCGCGCGCCTCCTGCGTGAGCTCCTGTCACGGTGGGACGACACGCCTCGCGTCGAGCTGGTCACCACCGACGGGTTCCTCTACCCGAACGCCGAGCTCGAGCGCCGCGGCATCATGCACCGCAAGGGGTTCCCCGAGTCGTACGACCGCCGCCACCTGCTGCGCTTCGTCTCGCAGGTCAAGAGCGGCGCCGAAGAGGTGCGGGCGCCGTTCTACTCGCACACCAGCTACGACATCATGCCGAGCGCCGAGGTGGTCGTGCGCCGGCCCGACATCCTCATCGTCGAGGGGCTGAACGTGCTGCAGCCCCCGCTCGGCGGCCGGCTCGCCCTCAGCGACCTCTTCGACTTCACCGTCTACGTCGACGCCCGCACCGGCGACATCGAGAACTGGTTCGTCGAGCGGTTCCTGGCGCTGCAGAAGAGCGCCTTCACCCAGGAGCGCTCGTACTTCCACCGCTTCGCCGACATGGACGAAGACGAGGCCCGCAGCTTCGCGTCGGGCATCTGGCGCGGGGTGAACGAACCGAACCTGCTCGAGAACGTGCTGCCGACCCGGTCGCGGGCGACGCTCGTGCTGCGGAAGGCGTCCGACCACAAGGTCAGCTCGGTGCTGCTCCGCAAGATCTGATCCGGGCTGTCCGCCCGAGCCTCCGCGCCGTCCATCACGACACGCCGTCCGCCCGCGACCCCGGCGGCACGTCGTGACTCATCGCGGCGCCGAGGAGAGCGCAGGAGGCGCGGGTCGGTTCACACGGGCAGCAACGACCACACGACGCCGAGTGCGACGAGGCCCGCCGCCGCGAGGACGGCGACGGCGTTCAGTCGCCGGTGCTCGACCATGATCGCGATGTACTCGCGGAGGAACGCGCTCGGCACGTAGTAGGCGGCGGTCGGCGACCCGACGACCTGGGCGTCGCTGCCGATGGAGCGAGCCAGCAGCGCCGCACGCAGCACGTGGTAGTCGTTCGTCACGACGAGAGTGGCGCCGTCGCGGCCGTCCGCACGCTGCACCTCGCGCGAGAGGAGCAGGTTCTCGCGGGTGCTCGTCGACGCCGTCTCGGGGCGGACGTCGGCCGCGTCGACCCCCTGCCCGAGCAGGTACTCGGCCATGGCGTCGCCCTCGGCGCGGGGCTCGTCGGCCCCCTGCCCGCCCGAGGGGATGAGCACTGGGCGGGACCCGTCTGCGGCGACACCGCGGTAGACGGCCAGCGCCTTGTCGAGTCTGCTGCGGAGGAGGGGCGGCACCTCGCCTCGGATCAGGCCCGAGCCGAGCACCACGATCGCCCGGGGCGTCTTCGTGTGCCGGTAGCGGCTGTAGACGAGCGAGTAGAGACCGAAGGCGGCGAAGGTCGCGGCCGCGTAGAAGCAGCCGAACGCGACGAGCAGACCGATCGCGACGAGCAGCACGTCGACGACCGAGGGCAGGTCGAGCTGACTCGGCAGCGTCACGAGGACCACCGCGACGACGGGCAGCACGAGGATGGCCACGCCGGCGACGAGCGACAGCAGATTGCCGAGGCTGCGACCCTCCGATCGGAGCATCGTCACTCCGTTGCCGATCAGGGCGACGGCGAGCACGCCGACGAGCACGACGGCGAGCAGGGCTCCGAGCGTGACGAGCGACTGCTGCGCCGGCCCCGACCGGTCCAGCTCGACGAGCCCGGCGAGGAGCAGGCAGCCGAGGGCCGCCACGAGGAACACGCCGTTCCGCAGGCGACGGGCGTCGCGTCGGCGGCTGACGACGTAGAGCACCGCGAAGACGAGTGCGGGCACGAGGAGGATCATGCGCTCATGATGCCGGACTCCGCGCGGATCGGGCGCCGCGCCTCCTGCGCCATGCCCCTCGAGGAGTCACGACACGCCGCACCTCGCGCGGTCGCCGCGGCGCGTCGTGACTCCTCGACGGAGACGCGGATGCGCAGGCAGGCGGGGCCGGCCGAGAGGGCCGGGCTAGAGGGCCAGGCGCTCGCGCACGACGTCGGCCAGCGCGTGGGCGACGCGGTCGGCGGTGGACTGGTCCGCCGCCTCGACCATCACCCGGATAACGGGCTCGGTGCCCGACGGACGCAGCAGCACCCGACCGGTGTCGCCGAGCTCGTCCGAGAACGCCGCGACGGCCTCGGCCACCCCGGCGTCGGCTGCGAGTCGAGTGCGGTCGACGCCCGAGACGTTGATCAGGATCTGCGGGAAGACGGTCATGACGGTGGCGAGCTCGGCGAGGCTCTTGCCGGTCGCGGCCATACGCGCCACCAGCGACAGGCCGGTGAGGATGCCGTCGCCCGTCGTCGCGTGGTCGCCGAAGACGATGTGACCGGACTGCTCGCCGCCGAGGTTGAAGCCGTGCTCGGCCATGTCCTCGAGCACGTAGCGGTCGCCCACGCGGGTCTGTCGCACGGTGATGCCGTGCTCGGCCATGGCCCGGGTGAGACCGAGGTTGCTCATGACGGTCGCGACGAGGGTGTCGGACGCGAGCGCACCGCGCTCCTTCTGAGCCACGGCGATGATCGCCATGATCTGGTCGCCGTCGACGACGGCGCCGGTCGCGTCGACCGCGAGGCACCGGTCGGCGTCGCCGTCGTGGGCGATGCCCACGTCGGCCCCGTGCTCGAGCACGGCCCGGGCGAGGTTGTCGAGATGCGTGGACCCCACGCCGTCGTTGATGTTGAGACCGTCGGGGTCGGCGCCGATGAGCGTCACCTTCGCGCCGGCGTCGGTGAATACCTCGGGCGAGACCGCCGACGCGGCACCGTGAGCGCAGTCGAGGACGACGTGGATGCCGTCGAGACGGTTCGGCAGAGCGCCGAGGAGGTGGAGGACGTAGCGGTCTTCAGCATCGGCGAACCGGCGGATGCGACCGACGTCGCCGCCGATGGGCATCAGCTGCGGATCGTCCATCGCGGCCTGGATGCGATCTTCGACCTCGTCGGGCAGCTTCGTGCCGCCGAAGGCGAAGAACTTGATGCCGTTGTCGGGAGCCGGGTTGTGGGATGCGCTGATCATGACGCCGAAGTCGGCGCCGATGTCGTCGACGAGGAACGCCGCCGCGGGGGTCGGGATGACCCCGGCGTCGAGCACGTCGACACCCGAGCTGGCCAGACCCGCCGAGACGGCGGCGGTGAGGAACTCCCCCGAGATGCGGGGGTCGCGTGCCACGACGGCGACAGGTCGCCGCCCTTCGGCACGACGGGCATCGGCGTGATGCCCCTTCGTGAGCACCACCGCGCTCGCCTGGGCGAGGCCCAGGGCGAGCACGGCGGTCAGCTCACGGTTGGCGAGGCCCCGAACACCGTCGGTACCGAAGAGACGCGACATCGCGAGACCTGCCTTCGGGTGCGCGCTTAGCGCTTCGAGAACTGCGAGGCCTTGCGGGCCTTCTTGAGACCGGCCTTCTTGCGCTCGATGACGCGGGCGTCACGAGTCAGGAAGCCGGCCTTCTTCAGCGTCGCGCGGTTGTTCTCGCGGTCGATCTCGTTGAGCGAACGGGCGATGGCGAGACGCAGCGCGCCGGCCTGACCCGAGGGGCCGCCACCGGTCACCTTGACGGTGACGTCGTAAGCGCCGAGCAGATCGAGGACCTTGAACGGGTCGTTGATCAGCTGCTGGTGCAGCTTGTTCGGGAAGTACTCTTCGAGCGTGCGGCCGTTCACCACGAAGGTGCCCGAGCCCGGGACGAGGCGAGCGCGAGCGATCGCCTCCTTGCGGCGGCCGACGGCCGAACCGGAGACGTTCAGGACGGCGCGGGGCGTCGCCTCGGCCTCGGTGGACGTGCTCTCGGTGGTGAAGCTCTGGGGAGCCTGGTCGATGGAATCTGCGATCTGAGCCACTGTGTGGGAGTCCTTAAGTCTGAAGGCGGACGCTACTGAGCGACCTGGTCGAGGGTGTAAACCGTGGGCTGCTGAGCAGCGTGGGGGTGCTCGGCACCCGCGTACACCTTCAGCTTCTTGATCTGGGCGCGGCCCAGCGAGTTCTTCGGCAGCATGCCGCGGATGGCCTTCTCGACCGCACGCGTGGGGTGCTTCTCCACCATCTCGGAGTACGTGGTGGCCGTGAGGCCGCCCGGGTAGCCCGAGTGACGGTAGTAGAGCTTCTCGGCCAGCTTGGAGCCGGTGAGGGCCACCTTGTCGGCGTTGATGACGATGACGAAGTCGCCCATGTCCATGTGGGGGGCGAAGGTCGGCTTGTGCTTGCCGCGCAGCAGTGCTGCCACGTGGCTGGCCAGACGGCCGAGCACGACGTCGTTGGCGTCGATGATCAGCCAGTTCGGCTGAACGTCAGCCGGCTTGGGGGAGAAAGTGCGCGTCACAGTAGTGCTGCTTTCTTGTCGAGGTGAGAGGTTCGTGAATCCCGCTCCGGCGCCGTTCTCGAGGCAGATGCGACGAGAACGAATCAGGTGGAGGGCTCAACTTCGGGCGAAAGCGCGCAGTTGCGCAGACACCAAGGGGCAACGATACCCGACACCCCCAGGGGCGTCAAACGTCACTCGTCGACCTGGGCGGCCGACCGCTTCACCTGCGTCAGCTCGGTGCGCGCGGCGACCTCGTCGTCGGGCGGGTACCCGACCTCGACCATCGTGAGGCCGTGGGCCGGGACGACCCGGAACTCGCCGTTCCGCTCAGCCTCGCGGCGGATCCCCACGGCCCGATGCTGGGGCAGCACCCCCTCGCCCACCGCGACGCAGGCGCCGACGAGATTCCGCACGAGGTTGTGGCAGAAGGCGTCCGCCTGCACCGTCGCGACGAGCACGCCGTCGGCCTCGCGCCTCCATCGGAACTCCTGCAGTTCGCGGATGCTCGTCGCGTACTCGCGGTACCGGCAGTACGCGGCCCAGTCGTGCAGACCCAGCAGCCCGGCGGCCGTGGCGTTCATCAGGTCGAGGTCGAGCCGCTGGTCGTACCAGAGCGTGTGACCGCGCCGCGCGGGGTCGCGCTCGGCACCGCGATCGGCGATGCGGTACTCGTACCGTCGCCAGAGCGCCCCGAAGCGGGCATGGAACCCGGGAGGCGCGACCCGGCCTCCCGAGACGACGATCTCGTCGGACGCGCCGGCCAGCCCGTTGAGCCGCCGGGCGAGCACCGTCGGGGCGTCGAGCGGGGTCCTGTCGACCATGCCCCGGTGCGGGCGCTGCAGCTGCGCGATCTGGGCGTCGGTGAGATCCAGGTGAACCACCTGACCACGGGCATGGACCCCCGCGTCAGTCCGCCCCGCCACCGTCACGGTGGGGACGTCGCCGAGCCGGCGGAAGAGGGTGACCAGGGCCTGCTCGATCTCGCCCTGCACGGTGCGACGGCCGGGCTGCTCGCTCCACCCCGAGAAGTTCGTGCCGTCGTATGCGACGTTCAGCCGGATGCGCGTCAGGTTCGGCTGGCCGAGGGCCGCGTCGTCCGGGGTCGGCTCGTCGGTCGTCGTCACCCTGGGATTCTACGAGAGACGACGACAGGGCCCCGCGTCCACGACGCGGGGCCCTGCCGTCTCATCGGCGGGTCGGGGTCATCCGACCCGGCGGGTCGGGGTCATCCGACCCGGCGGGTCACCGCCAGCGCCAGCCGAACAGCTGCTTGAACCAGTCGATGACCGCAGTGACGATGGCCGTGACGATCTGGCCCAGGGTGGGTGCGCCTCCCCCGTGACCGGGCTCATCGGGCTGACCCGGGTCGCCCGGCTGCTCGGGCTCGCCCGGGTCGACGTCGCCGACCAGCTCGAGTCCGACGACGACCGGGTCGTGGTCGCTCGACCGGTACGGGCCGTCCGCGTAGAGCGGGGCCGCGTTGTAGTCGTACCGGCTGTACTCGAGCCCGACGGACTCGCCCGCGTTGATGTTCCAGATGTCCACGCCCGTGACGGCCTCGGCCGCGGCCGGGCTGGCGAGCACGTGGTCGAGCGATCCGCTCAGGCCGCCGAACACGTAGCTGTACTCGTCGGTCTCGGTCGAGCCCAGGTCGGTGTAGCCGGCGTCGCGCAGCACCTCGATCGGGTCCTCCTGCGAGTAGGCGTTGAAGTCGCCGACCAGGAACGCCTTGTCGGTCCCGGCGTCGGACTGGACCCGCGTCGAGAAGTCGGCCAGCGCCTCCGCCTGGTTGACGCGCGAGGCGTTCGAGGCGCCCTGCCCGTCACCGAGGTCGGCGTCGACCCCCGACCCGCTGCCCTTCGACTTGAAGTGGTTCGCGATGACGACGAAATCGGCGTCGGCGGGGGCGCCGACGGGCGCGAAGGTCTGCGCCAGCGGCTGACGGGCGTTGCTGAAGGCAGGCGCGTCCGTCAGGATGCGCGACTCGCCGACGGTCTCCGCGGTCGCCTTCTTGTAGATGAAGGCCAGGCGGATGACGTCCTCGTTGGCGGGGACGGTCGCGGGGGACGGCACGAACGCCCACTCGTCGGCACCCAGGTCGGCGTTCAGCGCGTCGACCAGGGTCGAGAGCGCCGCGTCGCGGTCCTGTCCGAATCGGGCCGAGTTCTCGATCTCCTCGAGCGACACGACGTCGGCGTCGAGGCCGTTGATGGCGGCCACGATCTTCGCCTGCTGACGCTCGAAGCTCGCCTGGTTCGCGGCGCCTCGCGCGTCGCAGCCGCCCTGGACGGTCACCGGGTTTCCGAAGCGGTCGGTGTAGTAGGTGCAGCCGCTCAGCTGGTCGCCCGTCGTGGGGAAGTAGTTCAGCACGTTAAAGCCGGCGAGTCGCAGGTCTCCCCCGACGTCGCGGGGCGCCTCCTCACGGATGTCCTCGAACGAGACGGGCAGGTCGGCCGTCTCGGTGTCGCCGGTGATCCGCTCGGTGGGCTGCAGCTTCCAGGTGGAGTTGCGGAAGTCGAGCACGAGGGGCTCGTCGAAGGTCACGGCCGCGCCCACGGTGACGGGGGCCTCGGTCGAGAGGTACGGCACGGGGATCCCCTGGTTCGAGGCCGTGAAGAAGTTCACCGACGAGCCGTCGTCGAGCACGAGCTTCCGGGCGGCGTTGTCGGCGACCGTCGCCGTGTACTCGGCACTGCCCGGGCGAGCGACCTCGGTCGGCTGGATGAGCGGCTTCGTGCCGGAGGCCAGCACGACCTCCCCGTACTGGTTCGTCGTGTAGACGTCGCTGACGGTGAAGTCGCCCTGCGGCGCGATGAGCATGCTCTCGAGCGCCTCGCGCTCGGTGTCGGTCTCGGGGAACCCGACCGTCGCGGGCACCGGCGCCGTCACGGACGCGGCGTCGAGCACGGCGAGGTCTGCGGCGGTGGCGACGGTCAGCTGGGTCAGACCGAAGTACTCGCTCGCCGTGCCGGTGGTCTCGACGTAGTCGCCGATGGACACCGAGGAGGCGGTGGCCGAGGAGTAGACGAAGACCGCGTCCGACGCGACGTGCGTCGCGGAGTCGAGCGCGCCTCCGGTGCCCGGAGTCTGGATGACGTAGCCGTTCAGACCGCCGGTCGGGTACGCCGCGGTCACGACGCCGCGGGTGGTCACGCGCTGCCCGGCGAACGGACTCGTATCGGTCGTCCCCTGCAGCTCGGCGATCGTGACGTCGACCCCGGGAGTCGGCTCGGTCGGCAGCTCGGGCTCGTCGGGGTCGGTCGGCACGTCGCCGCCGCCGGCCGAGTTCCGAGGCGTGACGTCGGCGGTGACGCTGAAGTCGGCGGCGTTCACGTCGGTGTCGACGTGGTCGGTGCGCGTCAGCGAGTTGGGCACGGCGTTGCCGCCGGAGGTCGCCGCGACCGTGGTCTCGTAGGTGTTCGAGGTGCCGTAGCCGAGCAGGTCGACGACTCCGTCGACACCCACCGAGGAGGCGCCGGTCGGCAGGGTCACGGCCGTCGCCTGGTCCGACAGCACGATGGTGCCGGTCGAGCCGCTCGGGTTCAGACCCAGCGTGGCGTCCGGCGTCGGCAGGGCCTCACCCGCGGTGCCGTTGCTGCCGAGCTGGACGAGGAAGCTGCCGCCCGCGGGGACGGTGCCGGCGAGGGCGCCGACACCGGAGACCGCGCTGGCCGTGGCCGCACGGTACTGCAGCGACCAGCCCGCCAGAGACACCGCGCTGGTCGTGGGGTTGTAGAGCTCCACGAACTTGTTGGTGAAGGGCGCGTTGGCGCTGCCGCCCTTCAGGTAGGCCTCGTCGATGACCAGGCCGCCGGCCACGGCGGTGGCGGTCGACGTCGCGGGCGCAGCGGTCGCCGCGGTGAAGGGGACGAGGGGTGTGACGAGGAGAGCGAGCCCGGTCGCGACGGCGATGTGCTTCCGGGTCAGAGGGCGGGGGCGAACGGACATGTGATCCTTCGTCGAAGAGGCAGGGATGAATCGACCCTACGTTTCTTGGTTCCTTCACAGGTTTCTGTCACATGTCGCCGAGATGAACACCCCCCGAGAGGGGTACGCCGCAGCCCCCCATGCGGTGGACCGGAGACGCCGAAGGGCCCCGCAGCACGGATGCTGCGGGGCCCTTCGAAGCGGAACGGGACTACTTCGTGTCGTCCGACTTCGCGGCGTCGTCCGACTTCTCGGCGGCGTCGGTCTCGACCTCGTCGGCGGCAGCCGTCTCGGTCTCGGTCTCGACGGGTGCCGACTCCTCGACGGTCTCGGTCTCCTCGACCGGGGCCTCTTCGGCGGGCGCGGCGGCCGCGGGGGCCGACGTGCTGCTCGACGACTTCACCTTGGGGGTGACGGGCTCGAGCACGAGCTCGATCGACACCATCGAGGCGTTGTCGCCCTTGCGGAAGCCGAGCTTCGTGATGCGGGTGTAGCCGCCCTCACGGTTCTCGACGAGCGGCGCGATCTCGGTGAAGAGCATGTGCGCGGCGTCCTTGTTGTTGCGCAGCGTCTGCATCGCACGACGACGCGACGCGAGGTCGCCCCGCTTCGCGAAGGTGACGAGGCGCTCGGCGACGGGGCGGAGGCGCTTGGCCTTCGTCTCGGTCGTCTTGATGCTCTTGTGCTCGAAGAGCGACGCGGCGAGGTTCGCGAGCATCAGACGCTCGTGAGCCGGGCCGCCTCCGAGGCGGGGACCCTTGGTGGGCTTGGGCATGATCGTTGTTTCCTAGCTGTCGAAGATGATCAGGGCGTCGGGAGACGAGACCTAGTTGGTCTCTTCCTCGTCGTAGCCGCTGTAGAAGTGGGCTCCGTCGAACCCGGGGACCGTGTCCTTGAGCGAGAGGCCGAGCTCCACGAGCTTGTCCTTCACCTCGTCGACCGACTTCTGACCGAAGTTGCGGATGTTCATGAGCTGCGTCTCCGAGAGGGCGACGAGCTCGGACACCGTGTTGATGCCCTCGCGCTTCAGGCAGTTGTAGCTGCGGACCGAGAGATCGAGGTCTTCGATCGGAGTCTGCAGCTCGCTCGAGAGGACGGCGTCGACCGGCGCGGGGCCGATCTCGATGCCCTCGGCAGCGGTGTTGAGCTCGCGGGCCAGGCCGAAGAGCTCGGTCAGCGTGCGACCGGCCGACGCGATGGCGTCGCGCGGCGAGATCGCCGGCTTCGTCTCGACGTCGACGACCAGGCGGTCGAAGTCGGTGCGCTCACCGGCACGAGTCGCCTCGACGCGGTAGGTCACCTTGAGGACGGGCGAGTAGATCGAGTCGATGGGGATCTGACCCGCTTCGCTGAACTCGCTGCGGTTCTGGACGGCGGAGACGTAGCCGCGGCCACGCTCGATGGTCAGCTCGAGTTCGAACTTGGCCTTGTCGTTCAGGGTCGCGATGACCAGCTCGGGGTTGTGGATCTCGACACCGGCGGGAGCCGAGATGTCGGCGGCCGTGACCTGACCGGCACCCTGCTTGCGCAGGTACGCCGTGATGGGCTCGTCGTGCTCGCTCGAGACGACGAGCTGCTTGATGTTGAGGATGACCTCGGTGACGTCTTCTTTCACACCGGGGACGGTGGTGAACTCGTGCAGCACACCGTCGATGCGGATGCTGGTGACAGCGGCTCCGGGGATCGACGACAGAAGAGTGCGGCGCAGCGAGTTGCCGAGGGTGTAGCCGAAACCGGGCTCGAGGGGTTCGATCACGAAGCGTGAACGGAACTCCGAGATGTTCTCCTCGGTGAGGGTGGGGCGCTGTGCAATGAGCACTGTGGATTCCTTTCGGCGAAGAGTCCGCTATATGACTCTTGGCGGTACGACAGGTGGCGGGCCGGTCGGGTCTGTTGAGTTGTGATGCCCCTGCCGGTGGTGCAGGAGGCGGTGCGAACGCGGTGTAGCCCGCCGCGCCTCCTCGACCCTGATACCGGGTGAGGGAGGCGCGACGGGCGGTAACTCAGTTAGACGCGACGACGCTTCGGCGGGCGGCAGCCGTTGTGCGCCTGCGGGGTGACGTCGTTGATCGAACCCACCTCGAGGCCTGCGGCCTGGAGCGAGCGGATCGCCGTCTCGCGACCGGAACCCGGACCCTTGACGAACACGTCGACCTTCTTGACGCCGTGCTCCTGCGCCTGTCGTGCAGCCGACTCGGCCGCGAGCTGCGCGGCGAAGGGCGTCGACTTGCGCGAACCCTTGAAGCCGACGGCGCCGGACGAAGCCCAGCTCAGCACGGCACCCGAGGGGTCGGTGATCGAAACGATGGTGTTGTTGAACGTGCTCTTGATGTGGGCCTGACCCACAGCGACGTTCTTCTTCTCTTTGCGGCGGGGCTTACGCGCGGCCGACTTCGGTGCTGCCAATTTTTTCTCCTACAACCTAAGGGCGAGTACGGCGGGAGCCGGGGCCTATCGAGCCTTCTTCTTGCCGGCGACGGTGCGCTTCGGGCCCTTGCGGGTACGAGCGTTCGTCTTGGTGCGCTGTCCACGGACAGGCAGACCGCGGCGGTGGCGGATGCCTTCGTAGCTGCCGATCTCGACCTTGCGGCGGATGTCGGCGGCGACCTCGCGACGGAGGTCACCCTCTACCTTGAAGTTGCCCTCGATGTGGTCGCGGAGAAGGACGAGCTGGTCGTCCGTCAGGTCCTTGACGCGGATGTTGCCGTCGATCTCGGTGTCAGCGAGAGTCTGGAGCGCACGGGTGCGGCCGACTCCGTAGATGTAGGTCAGTGCGACCTCCACGCGCTTGTCGCGCGGGATGTCAACGCCTGCTAGACGTGCCATGGTGGCTTCTCCTCAGAGAGTGGTGGAGGTCTGTCACAGCACCGGTGCCCGGGCCTCCGCCCCGGGGTGTCCCCGCGACCGCCGGAGCGTTCGTGGTTCTGGTGCTGCTTTGTCGATGTTGCTGTGGGCCGGCTCACCGGCCCGGCATCTTCAGACCGCGCGGACGCGGCCTGAGAACTAGCCCTGACGCTGCTTGTGGCGCGGGTTGCTCTTGCAGATGACCATGACGTTGCCCTTGCGGCGGATCACCTTGCAGTGCTCGCAGATGGGCTTGACGCTGGGGTTGACCTTCATTGCTGATTCCTTGATCTCGCTGGCTTCGTGCCCCGCGGGTGCGCGGGGCCGTTCCTTTCCAGCACGCCCTACTTGTAGCGGTAGACGATCCGGCCGCGGGTCAAGTCGTAGGGCGAGAGTTCGACGATCACGCGGTCTTCGGGGAGGATGCGGATGTAGTGCTGACGCATCTTGCCGGAGATGTGGGCGAGAACTCGGTGGCCGTTCGTCAACTCAACGCGGAACATCGCGTTGGGAAGAGCCTCGATCACTGCGCCTTCGATTTCGATGACACCGTCTTTTTTGGCCATAGCCTCACTGTCGCTCAGGTTCGGGGGTGTTGGTCGTGCGGGGATGCGGTGCGCTCTGTCAGATGAAGCCGACACAAGACACCAAGGGTCGATCTTATGTGATGCCGCTATAGTTCAGCAACCTGCGTTGTCGATGCGACACGCCGGATCGTCGAGACATGCCGAGACAGGGAGCCCGAATGCCCGGACGAACCACTCCGACGAGCCCCCGCGGCATCGCCCGTCACGGGCGGCTGCGACGTCGAGGTCCGGTCCGCCCTCTGCTCGCCCTCGTGGCGGGTGGGCTCGCCGTGGTGCTGGTCAGCGGCGCATCGGTGGCGGCGATCGCCGTCCGTTCGGCCACCTCCGAGGTCTCGACGGTCGTGCTGGGCAACGAGGACACCGTCCAGGACGTCCGGATCTCCGAGATCACCGGCGGGGCGAACATCCTCCTCGTCGGCACGGACGTCCGAGCGGCCGACAGCCAGATCGACGCCGGGACGACGGACGGCGCTCGAAACGACGTGACGATCCTCGTGCATCTCTCGGAGGACCACTCCCAGATGAGCGCCGTGAGCTTCCCCCGCGACATGATCGTCTCCGTCCCCGACTGCACGGGACCCGACGGCACGTACTACCCGGCCGAGACCCGCGTCCAGTTCAACACCACCCTCGATCGCGGTGGGCTCTCCTGCACGGTGTCCACGGTCGAGTCCATCACCGGGCTCGCGATCCCCTACGCCTCGGCGATCACCTTCGACGGCGTCATCGAGATGTCCAACGCCCTGGGCGGGGTCGACGTCTGCGTCGCCCAGCAGATCACGGACACGGACAGCGGCCTGGACCTCTCCCCCGGGACGCACTCCCTGCAGGGCGTCGACGCTCTGGCGTTCCTGCGCACCCGTCACGGCGTCGGCGACGGGAGCGACCTCGCGCGGATCAGCTCCCAGCAGGTCTTCCTGTCGGCCATGATGCGGCAGATCCTCTCCGTCGGCACGCTGTCCAACCCGGCGACGCTCTACAAGCTCGCCTCCGCGGCGCTCAGCAACATGGAGCTCTCGTCGACGCTGAACTCCCCCGACACGCTCGTGCAGCTGGCCTACGCCGCACGGGATCTCTCGCCGGCCGAGATCGTCTTCGTCCAGTACCCCGTCGTCGACGACCCCTACGACTCGAACCGGGTCGTGGCGTCCGAAGCCGATGCGGCGACGTTGAACGCGGCGCTGGCGGCCGACACCAAGTTCACGGTCGGCGACGAGAGCAACGGTCGCGCATCCGTCGCTCAGGATCCCAGCGCGGCGCCTTCCGCGCCCGCCAGCCCGTCGACTCCTGCGGCCGACGCGGAGGCCGCGCCCGCGGCACCTGCCACCGAGGCGCCCGTCTCGACGCTGCCCTCGACCATCTCCGGGCAGACCGCAGCGGAAGAGACCTGCAGCCTCGGCAACGGCTGATCCCACCGGGCGGAGTGCTGGCTCCACCACGTCGGACGCCGCGCTCGAGTCGCCTCAGGCGATCGGGACCGGCCTGATGCCCAGCGGGGCGAGACCGGCTGCGCCGCCGTCGGCGGCGGTCAGCACCCAGATGCCGTCATCGTGGACGGCGATCGAGTGCTCCCAGTGCGCCGCGTCGGACGCATCGACGGTCGAGACCGTCCACTCGTCGGCACCGGTGACGGTGTCGATCGTGCCGGAGGTGATCATGGGCTCGATGGCCACGACGAGGCCGGGCTTGACCGAGGGGCTGCGCCCCGAGACCCGGTAGTTGAAGACGGGCGGGTCTTCGTGCATGGAGCGGCCGATGCCATGACCCGTGTAGTCCTCGATGATGCCGAACCGGCCCTGGCTCTCGACGTGGTCTTCGATGGCGCCACCGACCTCGTCCAGCCTGCGTGCCGTCGCGAGTGACGCGATGCCGTGCCACAGAGCCTGCTCGGTGACGTCGTTGAGCCGCCGGCGCGAGGCGACGACGTCGGGACGCGAGGGATCGTCGATGACGAAGGTGCGGGCACTGTCGCCGTTCCAGCCGTCGACCTCGGCGCCGCTGTCGATGGAGACCATGTCACCCGCGCGGAGCACACGATCCCCCGGCATGCCGTGGACGACCTCGTCGTTGACCGACGCGCAGATGGTGTGGCGGTATCCGGGCACCAGCATGAAGTTGGGCACGCCGCCCCCGTCTCGGATGACGGCCTCGGCTATGGCGTCGAGCTCTCGGGTCGTGACACCCGGTCGGATGGCCGCGGCTACCGCGTCGAGCGATTCGGCCGTCAGGAGACCGGGACGGACCATGGAGCGCATCTCGTCCCGGCTCTTGTAGATGCCGGGTCTCCGCAGACCCACGCGGGTCAGGAGGCCGCGGCGGTGGAGCGGAAGCCGCGCTCGGTCAGCGCCGAGTCGATGCGTGCCGCCACCTCGGCGATGCTGCCCAGACCGTCGACCTCGACGAGCAGACCGCGTTCGCGGTACGTCTCGACCAGCGGCGCCGTCTCACGCAGGTACACGTCTTGACGGTGACGGATCGCCTCTTCGGTGTCGTCTTCACGACCCTGCTCGAGTGCGCGCTTGCGGAGACGCTCGACGATCTCGTCGCGATCGGCGACGAGCTGCACGACGCCGGTGAGCGACTCGCCCCGCTCGGCGAGATGGGCGTCGAGGAAGTCGACCTGAGCCATCGTGCGCGGGTAGCCGTCGAGCAGGAACCCCTCTGCGGCGTCGCTCTGCTCGAGTCGATCCGAGATGAGCTCGTTCGTCAGGCTGTCGGGGACGTAGTCACCGGCCGCCAGGATGGCCTTGACCTTGAGCCCCAGCTCGGTCTCGTTCTTGACGTTGGCACGGAAGATGTCACCAGTCGACACGGCGGGGATTCCGTACGCCTCGGCGATGGCCGACGCCTGAGTGCCCTTGCCGGCCCCGGGGGGACCCACGATGAGGAGGCGCGGGCTGATGTGTCCGTCGACACCGGTGCTCATCGGAGGAGCCCTTCGTAGTGACGCTGCTGGAGTTGCGAGTCGATCTGCTTCACCGTCTCGAGACCGACACCCACGATGATCAGGATGCTCGCGCCTCCGAAGGGGAAGTTCTGGTTCGCGCCCACGGTCGCCAGCGCGATCAGCGGGATGAGGGCGATGATGCCGAGGTAGAGGGCACCGGGGAGCGTGACCCGCGTCAGCACGTAGTCGAGGTACTCGGCGGTGGGGCGACCGGCGCGGATGCCCGGGATGAACCCGCCGTACTTCTTCATGTTGTCGGCGACCTCTTCGGGGTTGAAGGTGATCGCGACGTAGAAGTACGTGAACCCGACGATGAGCGCGAAGTACACGAGCATGTAGAGGGGATTGTCGCCGGACGTCAAGTTGGCCTGGACCCAGCTGACCCATGCGGGCGGAGCCGTGCCGTCGGCGGGCTGGTTGAACTGCGCGACGAGGGCGGGCAGGTAGAGAAGCGACGAGGCGAAGATGACGGGCACGACACCGGCCATGTTCACCTTGATCGGGATGTAGGTGTTGTTGCCGCCGTACGTCCGTCTACCGACCATCCGCTTCGCGTACTGGACCGGGATGCGACGCTGGGACTGTTCGACGAAGACGACGGCGGCCATGATGACGAGGCCGACCGCGATGACCATGAGGAAGATCTCGAAGCCGCGGGCCTGGGCGATGCTCCAGAGAGCCGTGGGGAACCGGGCGGCGATCGACGTGAAGATGAGGAGCGACATGCCGTTGCCGATGCCGCGTTCGGTGATGAGCTCGCCCATCCACATGATGAGGCCGGTACCGGCGGTCATGGTGATCACCATGAGCATGACGGCGTACCAGGCGTCGTTCGTGATGAGCTGGCTGCATTCGGCTGCGCCGGATCCGCTGAACAGGGCGCCGGAACGGGCCACGGTGATCAGGGTCGTCGACTGCAGGATGCCGAGGGCGATCGTGAGGTAACGGGTGTACTGGGTCAGCTTCGCCTGGCCCGACTGGCCCTCTTTGTAGAGGGTGTCGAAGTGCGGGATGACGACCCGGAGCAGCTGCACGATGATCGACGACGTGATGTACGGCATGATGCCGAGCGCGAAGACCGAGAGCTGGAGGAGGGCGCCACCGCTGAAGAGGTTGACGAGCTCGTAGAGACCCGATGTGCCGGTGTTGCCGGCGAGACAGAGCTGCACGTTCTGGTAGTCGACGAACGGTGCGGGGATGAACGAACCCAACCGGAAGAGCGCGATGATGCCGAGCGTGAACCCGATCTTGCGACGCAGGTCGGGGGTGCGCATGATTCGCGCGACAGCTCTGAACACGTGGTGCCTCCCGGTACGAGGATAGACGACTGATGGGGGTGGCCCTCTCGGGCCACCCCCTCAGGTGATTACTTGGTGACGGACCCGCCGGCGGCGACGATCTTGTCTTCGGCGGAGCCGGAGACCTTGTCGACCGCGACGGTCAGCTTGACGCTGAGGTCGCCCTGTCCGAGGACCTTGACCTTCTCGTTCTTGCGGACTGCACCCTTGGCGACGAGGTCGCTCACGGTGACGTCGCCACCCTGGGGGTAGAGCTCGCCGAGCTTCTCGAGGTTCACGACCTGGTACTCGACGCGGAACGGGTTCTTGAACCCGCGCAGCTTCGGAGTACGCATGTGGAGCGGCATCTGCCCACCCTCGAAGCCGACCTTGACCTGGTACCGGGCCTTCTGGCCCTTGGTTCCACGCCCAGCGGTCTTACCCTTCGAACCTTCACCGCGTCCCACGCGGGTCTTCGCCTTCTTGGCACCGGGAGCCGGACGAAGGTGGTGCACCTTGAGCACCTGGGGACGGGCGACGTCGTCGGACGACTTCGCGGCGGGAGCGGCCTTGGTGGTCGAACCCGTCGAAGCGGCGGCCTTGTCGGCAGCCGGCTTCTTGGCGGCTGCCTTGGGAGCAGCCTTCGTGGTCGTCGCCTTGGTGGCGGCGGCCTTCTTCGGAGCGGCCTTCTCAGCCGTCTCCTTCTTCTCGTCAGCCATTAGTCAATCTCCTCGACCTTCACGAGGTGGGCGACCGTGTTGACGTAGCCGCGGTTCTGCTTGTTGTCTTCGCGCACGACCGACTGGCCGATGCGCTTGAGGCCCAAGCTCCGCAGCGTGTCACGCTGGTTCTGCTTCTCGCTGATTACGGACTTGATCTGGGTCACCTTGAGGTTGGCGGCCATCATGCACCTGCCTTCGCGGTTGCTGCGTCACGCGCCGCCTGCTCTGCACGGACCATGAAGGCCGGCATGACGGCGTCGATGTCGAGCCCACGACGGGCGGCGACGGCACGCGGCTCTTCGAGCTGCTTGAGCGCCTCGACGGTCGCGTGAACGATGTTGATCGTGTTGGACGAACCGAGCGACTTGCTCAGCACGTCGTGGACACCGGCGCACTCGAGCACGGCGCGGACGGGACCACCGGCGATGACACCGGTACCGGCAGAAGCCGGACGCAGCATGACGACGCCGGCAGCGGCCTCACCCTGCACGGGGTGCGGGATCGTGTTGCCGATGCGGGGGACGCGGAAGAAGTTCTTCTTCGCCTCTTCGACGCCCTTGCTGATGGCCGTGGGGACCTCGCGGGCCTTGCCGTAGCCGACGCCGACGAGTCCGTTGCCGTCTCCGACCACGACGAGGGCGGTGAAGCTGAAGCGACGACCGCCCTTGACGACCTTGGACACGCGGTTGATCGTGACGACGCGCTCCAGGAACTGGCTCTTGTCGTCGCGGTCACCGCGGCCGCGGCCACCGGCGTTGCGATCTCCGCGTCCCTGACCGCCACGGCGGTCGGTACGACCACCCTCGCGGTTGTTGGACTCGGAGCCGGCAGCCGTCTCGACGGGACGCTCGACGACGGCCTCGGCCGGAGCCTTGGTCGCCTCGGTCGTCGCAGTCGCCTCGGGCTCGGCGGGGGGTGTGGTGTTCGTAGCGTCGCTCACAGGTTCAAACCAGCCTCTCGGGCGCCTTCGGCGATGGCCGCGACGCGTCCGGCGTACTTGTTGCCGCCGCGATCGAACACGACGGCCTCGATGCCCGCTGCCTTGGCGCGCTCGGCGACGAGCTCGCCGACCTTGCGGGACTTAGCGGTCTTGTCACCGTCGAACGACCGCAGGTCGGCCTCGAGGGTCGATGCGCTGGCGACGGTGAAGCCCTTGCTGTCGTCGACGACCTGCACGAACACGTGCCGGGCCGAACGGGTGACGACGAGACGGGGGCGCTCTTCGGTGCCCACGACCTTCTTGCGCAGGCGGGTGTGACGGCGCTTGGTGGCGGCCGACTTGCTCTTTCCTCGTGTACCGAGACCCATGATTACTTACCTGACTTTCCGGCCTTGCGGCGGACGACCTCGCCGGCGTAGCGCACACCCTTGCCCTTGTAGGGCTCGGGCTTGCGCAGCTTGCGGATGTTGGCGGCGACTTCGCCGACGGCCTGCTTGTCGATTCCGACGACCGTGAGCTTGTTGTTGCCTTCGACCGTGAAGCTGATGCCCGCAGGCGGCTCGACGGTGATGGGGTGCGAGTAACCGAGGGCGAACTCGACGTTCGAGCCCTTGGCCTGGACGCGGTAGCCGGTTCCGACGACCTCGAGGCCCTTCGTGTAGCCCTGCGTCACACCGATGATCTGGTTGGCGATGAGGGTACGCGTGAGGCCGTGCAGCGAACGCGACTCGCGCTCGTCGTCGGGGCGGGTCACGACGACCGTGCCCTCTTCGAGCTTGGCTTCGATGGGGCTCTTCACGATGAGCGACAGCTCACCCTTGGGGCCCTTGACGGTGACGGCCTGGCCGTCGATCTTCACGTCGACCCCGGCAGGGATCGAGATGGGGAGTCTTCCGATTCGAGACATGACGAGTTACCACACGTAGGCGATGACTTCTCCGCCCACGCCCTTCTTCTGGGCCTCACGGTCGGTCAGCAGACCGGAGGAAGTCGACAGGATGGCTACACCGAGTCCACCGAGCACCTGAGGGATCTCGGTCGACTTCGCGTAGACCCGGAGACCGGGCTTCGACACGCGCTTGATGCCCTTGATGGAGCGCTCACGGGCGGGGCCGTACTTGAGGTCGATGGTGAGGGTCTGTCCGACGCGGGCGTCTTCGACCTTCCACGACTCGATGAAACCCTCGCGCTTGAGGATCTCGGCGATGTGGGACTTGAGCTTGCTGCTCGGAAGCGACACGGTCTCGTGGAAGGCCGAGTTCGCGTTGCGCAGTCTGGTCAGCAGGTCTGCGACCGGATCTGTCATCGTCATGCGATTGATCTCTTTCTCATCCGGTTTCGACATCCGGTACACCGGGTGCCGACCTGGACGATCGGGTGGTCGCAGAGCGAATCTCTGCGACCTCAGGGGAACGGTCGGCAACTCGACGTGCGAGTTGCCGACCGGACGATCTTACTTGGCCGAGTCGGCCGAACGGAACGGGAAGCCGAGCGCCTTCAGCAGCGCGCGCCCCTCGTCGTCGTTCTTGGCGGTGGTGACGACGGTGATGTCGAATCCACGCACGCGGTCGATGCGGTCCTGATCGATCTCGTGGAACATGCTCTGCTCCGTGAGACCGAACGTGTAGTTGCCGTTTCCGTCGAACTGGCGGTCGCTGAGACCACGGAAGTCGCGGATGCGGGGAAGAGCGAGCGACAGCAGCCGGTCGAGGAACTCCCATGCACGGTCGCCGCGAAGCGTCACGTGGGCGCCGATGGGCTGACCCTCGCGGAGCTTGAACTGGGCGATCGACTTGCGAGCCTTCGTGACCTGCGGCTTCTGACCCGTGATGGCGGTGAGGTCCTTGATGGCACCGTCGATGATCTTGCTGTCACGGGCGGCCTCGCCGACACCAGTGTTCACGACGATCTTGACCAGGCCGGGGACCTGGTGGACGTTCGTGAAACCGAAGTCGCTCTTCAGCTGCGGAAGGATCTCCGCGCGGTACTTCGCCTTGAGGCGCGGCAGCGCAGTCGGAGTGGTGGTGGTGTCAGTCATCAGAGGTTTTCTCCCGACGCCTTGGCGTAACGGACACGGACGGTCTTGGTGACGCCGCCCTTGGTGACCGTCTCTTCACGGAAGCCCACTCGCGTCGGCTTCTTGGTCTTGGGGTCGACGATGGCGACGTTCGACACGTGGATGGGTGCCTCGTGCGTCTCGATGCCACCGGTCTTCGTGCCGCGCTGCGTCTGGCCGACGCGGACGTGCTTGGTGACGAGGTTGACGCCCTCGACGACCACGCGGTTGCGCTCGACGAGGACCTCGAGGACCTTGCCCTGCTTGCCACGGTCGCCGCCACGCGTCTGCGTCGCGCCGGTGATGACCTGAACCAGGTCACCCTTCTTGATGTTTGCCATGACTTAGATAACCTCCGGCGCCAGCGAGATGATCTTCATGAACTTCTTGTCGCGAAGTTCGCGACCGACCGGCCCGAAGATACGGGTACCGCGGGGGTCCCCATCGGCCTTCAGGATCA
The DNA here is from genome assembly GCF_034045305.1 of Frigoribacterium sp. CFBP9029. Lineage (NCBI taxonomy): Bacteria > Bacillati > Actinomycetota > Actinomycetes > Micrococcales > Microbacteriaceae > Frigoribacterium > Frigoribacterium sp. CFBP9029. Next base: position 151,305 of record NZ_JAXCWB010000003.1, on the reverse strand, counting down.
CTGCGGCGTTCTCGTCGAACTTGATGTAAGAGCCGTCCGGACGACGGACCTCTTTCTTGGTGCGAACGATGACGGCTTTGACGACGTCACCCTTCTTGACGTTTCCGCCGGGGATGGCGTCCTTCACCGTTGCGACGATGACGTCACCGAGACCCGCGTAACGACGGCCGGAGCCTCCGAGGACGCGGATGGTGAGGATCTCTTTCGCACCGGTGTTGTCGGCGATCTTGAGGCGGGATTCCTGCTGAATCACTTGTGTCTCCTTCTACGCAAGCAGGCCGCGAGGCCTACTTCGCCTTCTCGAGGATCTCGACCAGGCGCCAGCGCTTGGAGGCGCTGAGCGGACGGGTCTCGCTGATCACGACGAGGTCGCCGACACCGGCCGCGTTGGCCTCGTCGTGCGCCTTGACCTTGGACGTGCGGCGGATGACCTTGCCGTACAGGGGGTGCTTGACGCGGTCCTCGACCTCGACGGTGATGGTCTTGTCCATCTTGTCGCTGGTCACGTAGCCGCGACGGGTCTTGCGGTAGCCGCGGGTCTCGACGGCTGCCGAGTCGACCTCGGTCTTGTTCTCGGTAGCCATTACTTCTCCTCGGCGGTCTCGACGGTGTCGGCGGCGGGCGCCTCGTCGGCGGCGGCCTTCTTGGTCGACTTCTTGGTCGCCTTGGGAGCGGCCTCGACGGCGACGGGGGTGGCACGGATGCCGAGCTCGCGCTCACGCAGGACCGTGTAGATGCGAGCGATGTCGCGCTTCACGGCACGCAGGCGGCCGTGGCTCTCGAGCTGGCCCGTGGCCGACTGGAAGCGCAGGTTGAACAGCTCTTCTTTGGCCTTCTTCAGCTCGTCGACCAGACGCTCGTCTTCGAAAGTGTCGAGCTCGGTCGGACGGAGCTCTTTGGATCCGATCGCCATTATGCGTCGCCCTCCTCGCGCTTGATGATGCGTGCCTTGAGGGGCAGCTTGTGGATCGCACGAGTGAGTGCCTCGCGCGCGATTTCGTCAGACACGCCGCTGAGCTCGAAGAGCACGCGACCGGGCTTGACGTTGGCGACCCACCACTCGGGCGAACCCTTACCGGAACCCATGCGGGTCTCGGCGGGCTTCTTCGTGAGGGGACGGTCGGGGTAGATGTTGATCCAGACCTTGCCGCCGCGCTTGATGTGACGCGTCATGGCGATACGAGCGGACTCGATCTGACGGTTGGTCACGTAAGCGGGCGTGAGTGCCTGGATGCCGTACTCACCGAAGCTGACCTTGGTGCCACCAGTGGCCTGGCCACTGCGACCGGGGTGGTGCTGCTTGCGGTGCTTGACACGACGGGGGATAAGCATGGTTACGCCTCAGCTCCTGTGGTGGCGGGTGCCTTCTGCTCGCGGGGAGCGCGGTCGCCCCCGCCGCGACGGGCACCGTCACGGTCGTTACGGCGCTCGGGGCGAGACGACTTCTGGTTCGCCTGCTCGCGTGCGAGCTCCTTGTTGGTGATGTCGCCCTTGTAGATCCAGACCTTGACACCGATGCGACCGAAGGTGGTCTTGGCCTCGTAGAAGCCGTAGTCGATGTTCGCGCGGAGCGTGTGCAGGGGCACGCGGCCCTCGCGGTAGAACTCCGAGCGGCTCATCTCGGCGCCGCCGAGACGACCGGACACCTGGATGCGGACACCCTTGGCACCGGCGCGCTGCGCGCCCTGGAGGCCCTTGCGCATCGCACGACGGAACGCGACACGAGCAGCGAGCTGCTCGGCGATGCCCTGTGCGACGAGCTGAGCCTCGGCCTCGGGGTTCTTGACCTCGAGGATGTTGAGCTGGATCTGCTTGCTCGTGAGCTTCTCGAGGTCGCCGCGGATGCGCTCGGCCTCGGCGCCACGACGACCGATCACGATGCCCGGACGGGCGGTGTGGATGTCGACGCGGACGCGGTCACGGGTGCGCTCGATCTCGATCTTGGCCACGCCGGCGCGGTCGAGCGAGGTCTTGAGCAGGGTGCGGATCTTCACGTCTTCGGCGACGTAGTCGCTGTAACGCTGGCCCGGCTTGGTGCTGTCGGTGAACCACCGCGACACGTGGTCGGTGGTGATGCCCAGACGGAAGCCGTACGGGTTTACTTTCTGGCCCATTACTTGCTCGCCTTCTTCGTAGCGTCGGCAGCCTCGACCTCATCAGGCGTCGCGAGGACGATCGTGATGTGGCTGGTGCGCTTCAGGATCTGGAAGGCGCGCCCCTGGGCTCGCGGCTGGAACCGCTTGAGGGTTGCACCCTGATCGACGAATGCACGGCTCACGTAGAGGTCCTGCTCGTCGAGGTAGCTGTTGTCTTTGTCCGCCTTGACACGGGCGTTGGCCATGGCCGACGCGACGAGCTTGTAGACGGGCTCGCTCGCACCCTGGGGCGCGAACTTCAGGATGGCCAGGGCCTCGAGGGCCTGCTTGCCGCGGATCAGGTTGACGACGCGACGGGCCTTCATGGGGGTGACGCGGATGTGACGCACGCGTGCGATCGACTCCACCATTTCTCTCCTCCTTACGTCGCCGCGTTAGCGGCGACGACCCTTCTTGTCGTCCTTCACGTGACCACGGAAGGTGCGGGTGGGCGCGAACTCACCGAGCTTGTGGCCGATCATGCTCTCGGTCACGAACACGGGGATGTGCTTGCGTCCGTCGTGCACGGCGATGGTGTGTCCCAGCATGTTCGGGATGATCATCGATCGGCGCGACCAGGTCTTGATGACGTTCTTGGTGCTGGCCTCGTTCTGCGTGACGACCTTGCGGAGCAGGTGGTCGTCAACGAAGGGGCCCTTCTTAAGACTGCGTGGCATCTTCTACAACTCCTACTTACGCTTCTTGCCAGCGTTACGACGACGGACGATGAGCTTGTCGCTCTCCTTGTTGGGGTGGCGCGTGCGGCCTTCTTTCTGGCCCCACGGGCTGACCGGGTGGCGACCACCGGAGGTCTTGCCCTCACCACCACCGTGCGGGTGGTCGACCGGGTTCATGGCGACACCACGGACGGTCGGGCGGACGCCCTTCCAGCGCATGCGGCCGGCCTTGCCCCAGTTGATGTTCGACTGCTCGGCGTTGCCGACCTCGCCGATCGTGGCGCGGCAGCGGGCGTCGACGTTGCGGACCTCACCCGACGGCAGACGGAGCTGCGCGTAGGGGCCGTCCTTGGCGACCAGACGGACCGACGCACCGGCGGAACGGGCCATCTTCGCGCCTCCACCGGGCTTGAGCTCGATGGCGTGGATGACGGTACCGACGGGGATGTTCTTCAGCGGCAGGTTGTTGCCGGGCTTGATGTCGGCCCCGGCACCCGACTCGACGATGTCACCCTGCGACAGCTTGTTCGGAGCGATGATGTAGCGCTTCGAGCCGTCCATGAAGTGCAGGAGCGCGATGCGCGCCGTGCGGTTGGGGTCGTACTCGATGTGAGCGACCTTGGCGTTGACGCCGTCCTTGTCGTGACGACGGAAGTCGATCACGCGGTACTGGCGCTTGTGGCCACCACCGATGTGACGGGTCGTGATGCGACCGGCGTTGTTGCGCCCACCCGACTTGGTCAGCGGACGGAGCAGCGACTTCTCGGGCGTCGAACGCGTGATCTCCGCGAAGTCGGCGACCGACGAACCGCGGCGACCCGGCGTCGTGGGCTTGTAGTTACGAATAGCCATGTTTTATCCCTCTGCTCCCTAGCCGACAGCCGTGAAGATGTCGATGGAACCGGACTTGAGCGTCACGATGGCGCGCTTGGTGTCTTTACGCTTGCCGGTGCCGAAACGGGTGCGACGGGTCTTGCCCGTCCGGTTGAGCGTGTTGATGCTGTCGACCTTGACGTCGAAGATCTTCTCGATGGCGAGCTTGATCTCGGTCTTGTTCGACCGCGGGTCGACGATGAAGGTGTACTTGCCCTGATCGATCAGGGAGTAGCTCTTCTCGGAGACGACGGGCGAGATGATGACGTCGCGAGGGTCCTTGCCGTAGCCGCTCATGCGGAGGCCTCCTTCTTGGTCTTCGAGGCGACGAAGCCGTCGAAGGCGCTCTTCGTGAAGACGATGTCGTCGCTGACGAGCACGTCGTAGGCGTTGAGCTGGTCGTACGTGATCACGTGGACCGTGGTCACGTTGCGAACGCTCTTGCGGGTCAGCTCGTCGTCGCGGTCGACGACGATCAGGACGTGCTTGCTCGACGCGACGGACGCGAGGAGGTCGAGCGCGACCTTGGTGCTGATCGAGTCGGCGACGAAGCTCTCGACGACGTGGACGCGGGCACCGCGTGCACGGTCGGACAGGGCGCCGAGGAGGGCTGCGGCGATCATCTTCTTGGGCGTGCGCTGCGCGTAGTCACGCGGCTGCGGCCCGTGGACGATGCCACCGCCGGTCATCTGGGGGGCGCGGATCGAGCCCTGACGAGCGCGACCGGTTCCCTTCTGCTTGAACGGCTTGCGACCGGCGCCGGAGACCTCGCCACGACGCTTGGTCTTGTGGGTTCCCTGACGGGCGGCGGCCTGCTGGGCGACGACGACCTGGTGGATCAGCGGGACGTTGGTGACGACGTCGAAGAGCTCGACGGGCAGCTCGACGGTGCCGGTCTTCGAGCCGGTGGCGTCGAGGACGTCGACCGAGGCGGCCGATGCGGTAGTGGTGGCCATGAGCTACTTCCCCTTCACGGCGGTACGGACGAAAACGATGCGGCCGCGAGCACCGGGGACGGCGCCCTTGACGAGCAGCAGACCCTTCTCGGCGTCGACGGCGTGCACCGTGAGGTTCAGGATGGTGACCCGGTCGCCACCCATGCGACCGGCCATGCGCATGCCCTTGAAGACACGGCTGGGGGTCGACGAAGCACCGATCGAACCGGGCTTGCGGTGGTTGCGGTGGGCACCGTGCGAGGCGCCGACGCCCTTGAAGTTGTGACGCTTCATGACACCGGCGAAGCCCTTGCCCTTGGAGGTGCCGACGACGTCGACCTTCTGGCCGGCCTCGAAGGTGTCGACCGTGAGCTCCTGGCCGAGTGCGTACTCGGCGGCGTCGGCGGTGCGGACCTCGGTGAGGTGGCGGCGGGGCGTGACACCGGCGGCGTCGAAGTGACCGACGGCCGGCTTGGTGGCCTTGCGGGGGTCGATCTGACCGGCGGCGATCTGGACGGCCGTGTAGCCGTCCTTCTCGAGCGAGCGGACCTGGGTCACGACGTTCGGAGCGATCTCGACGACGGTGACGGGGATGAGCTTGTTGTTCTCGTCCCAGACCTGGGTCATGCCGAGCTTCTTGCCGAGCAGGCCCTTGACGTTCTTCGTGGTGCTGATGGTCATGGTCGCCCCCTACAGCTTGATCTCGATGTTGACGTCGGCGGGGAGGTCGAGACGCATGAGCGAGTCGACGGCCTTCGGCGTCGGGTCGACGATGTCGATGAGGCGCTTGTGCGTGCGCTTCTCGAAGTGCTCGCGCGAGTCCTTGTACTTGTGGGGCGAACGGATCACGACGACCACGTTCTTCTCGGTCGGCAGCGGCACGGGGCCGACCACCGTAGCGCCCGCGCGGGTGACCGTGTCGACGATCTTGCGCGCGGAGGAGTCGATGACCTCGTGGTCATACGACTTAAGTCGGATGCGGATCTTCTGTCCCGCCATGTGTGACTCTCTCTCGTTCGGACGTCGCGCACCTCGAAGGCCGCCTGACGCTGTTTGCTGGGCAAACATCTGGCACTACGTGTCTCTCGCGTACCGCTGTTCTTGTGTCAATCCATCTCGGAACCCGGCCGATGGCCGCGGAGAAGACCCGGGGAGGGCAGTCATCGTGGTCATCGCCCCGCCTGCCGCACCCCGAGGGGCGGGCGTCGCAAGGGATTCGATTGTGAGATGCGTCCTGCTACCCGCGGCCCAGACGCGATACGTCTGTGCACTGCCTGGCAGTGATCCGTGGTGGCGCCCGTGGCGCAACCCGAAGTGTGGAACTAGACGATTTTGCCACACGCCTGCATTTGCTGCAACCCGGGCGTGTCGCGGATTTCGGAGAGGGGCCGCGCGCGCCTCCTGGGTGGACGCGACCCCTCTCGGAATCAGACCTGCTCGACGGGCGAGGGTCGGAACCAGGGCGGGTAGACCGAGATGCGCGGGGCGTGCCCGCCGGCGTCGGCCACGAGGTTCTTGACGGCGTCGCGGACCTTGTCGTTCGGCACGCCCACGAGGGTGACGGCGTCGAAGGCGACACGCGACGGGACGAGCACCTCGGGCTCGAGCAGGTCGGGGTCGGCGAGCGAGAACCGGCGCACCATGCCCGCGGCGTCGTCGACGCCCACACCGGCGCGCACACCCTGGACCGCAGCGTCACCCTCGGTGACGACGAAGTCGTCGCCCAGGGCGGAGATCGGGACGACGAGCATGACGAAGTCCGTGGCCTTCGCCGTGCGGGCGGCGTCGGACCACTCGTAGCCCTCGGCACCGGAGCGCACGGTGTCCCAGGCGGTGGCGTGGGGCGAGAGCGAGAACGGCACGTGGTCGGCGAGCGGAGCGCCGGAGGCGGCGGTCACCGAGGCGCGGAGCGCACGGGTGGCCTCGGAGCTGACGTCGAGCACCGGCGTGGCGCCGGCGCGGATCTCACCGGACTCGAGGATGCCGGGCAGGTTGGAGACGTGGGTCCAGTGGTAGACGCGCTGCTGGGAGAACACGGGGACCGGCGTCTGGGCCGCCTGAGCGGCCACGGCGGACGCCGCCATGTCCCGAGGGAGTGCGGGGGTGCTGCGGAGCGACTCGGGCTTCCGAGAGGCGGCACGCCGCTTGGGCACGAGGGTCTTGACCTGACCGTCGGCGTCGACCTGGGGCTCGCGTCGGCGAGGCGCGCAGATGTCGCACAGCTCTCTCTCGAAACCGTGGATGCACTCGTCCATCACTGCAGTAGTTCCTCTCGGGCGCCGGACTCGATCCGACGCAACCCTCAACGGTACGTCATCGAGCCGAGCGCTGGCGAACGCTCGGGGCGGCTTCACCGGTAGAGGAGCGCTCTGACCTCCGACTCGGCGGAGGCGATGCGAGCCGGATCGATGGTCTCCCCGTGCTCGTAGGCATCGATCAGACGCGGGTCGACGTACGACGCCCGGGCGACGGCGGGGGTGTTGCCGAGCACCTCTGCGGCCGCCGCGATGGCCTGCGAGACGGCCTTGCGCCTCCTCGTGGGGGTCTGCTGCGGGCCCGCATTCGCGAGACCGACCGCTGCCGCCACCGTGCCGTGCAGCGTGCGGAAGTCCTTCGCCGTGAAGTCTCCCCCGGTCTGCTCTCGGACGTAGTCGTTGATCTCGACCGCGTGCAGCGGGCGCCACGGATCGCCGGCCGCAGGACGCCAGGCCAGGAGACGCGCCCGGGGGCCGCGGCTCTTGAGCCCGCGGACGACGGACGCGAGGTCGGCGTCACGGATCGACGACTCCCACGCCTGACCGCTCTTGGCGGGGAACGCCAGCGACACCGCGTCGCCGGAGACCGACACGTGCGCGCAGAGCAGCGTCGACAGCCCATGACTGCCGTGCTGCTCGGCGTAGCGTTCGGAGCCGACCCGGAGGGAGCCGGTGTCGAGCATGCGGAAGCCGGTCGCCAGGGCGCGCTCACGCACGGGCTCGGCGAGTCGCAGATGCCGGGTGACGCGCCCGCGGGCAGCCGGCAGCGATTCGGCGAGAGCCATCGCGCGATCGAACTTCAGGCGGTCCTTCTGCTCACGCCAGGTGGGGTGGTAGACGTACTGTCGACGCCCGGCGGCGTCCACACCCGTCGCCTGAACGTGGCCGTTCGGATAGGGCGCGATCCAGACGTCGGTCCAGGCGGGTGGGATGCCGAGATGGTCGATCCGAGCCCTGAGCCCGGGGTCGGTCACGAGCGCCCCGTTCTCGTCGCGGTAGGAGAACCCGGAGCCTGCCCGCCTGCGCGAGATGCCGGGTCGCGTGGCATCGGTACGACGGAGGCGCGGCATCCGTCGAGTAAACACCCGACGGGCGACCCGGGGTCATCCCTGGCCGCCCGTCGTTCATGACACCGTCAGCGGTCGCCGAGCTTCTCGTCGGCCTGCCGCCGTGCCTGCTCGATCTTGTCGGAGTGCTTGCCACCGGTGGCCTTGTCGGCCGCCTTGGCGACGGCGTCGAGCACGGAGTCGCTGACGCCCTCCGCCTTCTCGCTCTTCAGCGCCTCCTGGACCTTGCCGTCTTTCAGGAAGGCCTGGGCCTTCTTGCTGATGTCGTCGAAGCCTGCCATGGAGATCTCCCGTCCGTGCCGGTCGGTCCGGCTCGAGTCCATCGTGTACCCGGAGACGAGAAAGAGGCCGGACCCCGAAGGGTCCGACCTCTCTCGAGATCAGCAGTGCTGGAGGACCAGTACTTACTTGACGATCTTGGTGACGGTACCGGCACCCACCGTGCGACCACCCTCGCGGATGGCGAAGCGGAGGCCCTCTTCCATGGCGATGGGCTGGATCAGCTGAACGGTGATCTCAGTCGTGTCGCCGGGCATGACCATCTCGGTGCCCTCGGGCAGCGTGATGACACCCGTGACGTCGGTGGTGCGGAAGTAGAACTGCGGGCGGTAGTTCGCGTAGAACGGGTTGTGACGGCCGCCCTCGTCCTTCGAGAGGATGTAGACGTTCGCCTCGAACTCGGTGTGGGGCGTGATCGAGCCGGGCTTGACGACGACCTGGCCGCGCTCGACGTCTTCACGCTTCGTGCCACGGAGCAGGAGTCCGACGTTCTCACCGGCGCGTGCGTCTTCGAGGGTCTTGCGGAACATCTCGATGGCGGTGACGGTGGTCTTGGAGGACTTCTCCTTGATGCCGACGATCTCGACCTCGTCGTTCGGCTTCAGGATGCCTCGCTCGACACGACCGGTGATGACGGTTCCACGACCGGTGATCGTGAAGACGTCCTCGACGGGCATGAGGAAGGGCTGGTCCGTCGCACGGACGGGCTCCGGCACGTTCTCGTCGACCTGGTCCATCAGGTCGGCGACCGTGGCGGCCCACTTCTCGTCGCCCTCGAGGGCCTTGAGAGCGGAGACCTGCACGACGGGAGCGTTGTCGCCGTCGAAGTCCTGGCTGGAGAGGAGCTCGCGCACCTCGATCTCGACGAGCTCGAGGATCTCCTCGTCGTCGACCATGTCGGACTTGTTCAGGGCCACGACGATGTAGGGCACGCCGACCTGACGGGCGAGCAGGACGTGCTCACGCGTCTGGGGCATCGGGCCGTCGGTGGCGGCGACCACGAGGATCGCGCCGTCCATCTGAGCCGCACCGGTGATCATGTTCTTGATGTAGTCGGCGTGTCCGGGTGCATCGACGTGAGCGTAGTGGCGCTTCTCGGTCTGGTACTCGACGTGCGAGATGTTGATCGTGATGCCGCGCTGCTTCTCTTCGGGCGCGTTGTCGATCTGGTCGAACGCCGACGCCTCGTTGAGGTTGGGGTACTTGTCGTGCAGCACCTTGGTGATCGCCGCGGTGAGCGTGGTCTTGCCGTGGTCGACGTGACCGATGGTTCCGATGTTGACGTGCGGCTTGGTCCGCTCGAACTTGGCCTTAGCCACTGTGGGTCCTCCTCAGGACTCGGTTGCAGTGGAGCCGGGGGCCGGGTCGATGACCCGGCCTACCGGACACTGCGGATTGGTGTGTGTACATGTTACGCGGTCGAGGTTCGGCCGCGTGGTTCGGGACTATTCGCCCTTGTTCTTCTGGATGATCTCCTCGGCGACCGCCGAGGGGACCTCCTGATAGGACTCGAACGTCATCGAGTAGACGGCACGACCCGAGGTCTTCGACCGCAGGTCACCGACGTATCCGAACATCTCCGACAGCGGCACGCTGGCCCGAACGACCTTCACACCACTGGCGTCTTCCATCGACGAGATCTGCCCGCGTCGCGAGCTGAGGTCGCCGATGACGTCGCCCATATACTCTTCGGGCGTACGGACCTCGACCGCCATGAGCGGTTCGAGGAGAACGGGCTGGGCCTTGCGAGCCGCCTCTTTGTAGGCGATCGACCCGGCGATCTTGAAGGCCATCTCGGACGAGTCGACGTCGTGCGCCGCACCGTCGAGCAGCAGCGCCCGGACACCCACGGTCGGGTAGCCCGCGAGGACACCCACCTGCATGGCGTCCTGGATGCCGGCGTCGACCGAGGGGATGTACTCGCGCGGCACGCGACCACCGGTGACCTTGTTGACGAACTCGTAGGTCGACTCGGCGGTGACCTCGTAGGGCTCGAGCGCGATCTGGATCTTCGCGAACTGACCCGAACCACCGGTCTGCTTCTTGTGCGTGTAGTCGTACCGCTCGATGCCCTTCTTGAGGGTCTCGCGGTAGGCGACCTGGGGCTTGCCCACGTTCGCCTCGACGTTGAACTCGCGCTTCATGCGGTCGACGAGGATGTCGAGGTGGAGCTCGCCCATGCCCTTGATGACCGTCTGACCGGTCTCGACGTTGAGCTCGACGCGGAACGTCGGGTCCTCTTCGGCGAGCTTCTGGATGGCCAGCGAGAGCTTCTCCTGGTCGGCCTTCGTCTTCGGCTCGATGGCGACCTCGATGACGGGCTCGGGGAACGTCATCGACTCGAGCACGATCTGCTCGGACGGGTCGCACAGGGTGTCGCCGGTCGTGGTGAACTTCAGACCGATGACCGCGTAGATGTGGCCGGCGGTCACGCTCTCGACCGGGTTCTCCTTGTTGGAGTGCATCTGGAAGATCTTGCCGATGCGCTCCTTCTTGTCTTTGGTCGAGTTGATGACCTGGGCGCCGGACTCGATCGAACCCGAGTAGACGCGCACGTAGGTCAGACGACCGAAGAACGGGTGCACCGCGACCTTGAAGGCGAGAGCCGAGAAGGGCTCCGACGACTCGGGCTTGCGGATGATGACCTTCTCGGCGTCGCGGACGTCGTGGCCCTCCATGGGAGGCACGTCGAGCGGCGAGGGGAGGTAGTCGATGACCGCGTCGAGCATCGGCTGGACACCGCGGTTCTTGAAGGCGGAGCCGCAGAAGATCGGGTACAGCTCGGAGTTGACCGTCATCTTGCGGACGGCGGCCTTGATCTCGGCGATCGTGAGCTCTTCGCCACCGAAGTACTTCTCGAGCAGCGCGTCGTCCGACTCGGCGACCGTCTCGAGGAGCTTGGCGCGGTACTCCGCGGCCTTCTCCTTCAGGTCTTCAGGGATCTCTTCGATCTCGTACTTGGCACCCAGCTCGACGTCACCCTTGGCGTCACCGCGCCACGTGAGGGCGCGCATCTCGACCAGGTCGACGACGCCCTCGAAGGAGCTCTCGGCACCGATCGGGAGCTGCATGACCAGCGGCTTGGCGCCGAGGCGGTTGATGATCGTGTCGACCGTGAAGTAGAAGTCGGCGCCGAGCTTGTCCATCTTGTTGACGAAGCAGATGCGGGGCACGTCGTACTTGTCGGCCTGACGCCAGACGGTCTCGGACTGGGGCTCGACGCCCTCCTTGCCGTCGAAGACGGCGACGGCGCCGTCGAGGACGCGGAGCGAGCGCTCGACCTCGACCGTGAAGTCGACGTGACCGGGGGTGTCGATGATGTTGATCTGGTTCTTGTTCCAGAAGCACGTCGTCGCAGCCGAGGTGATGGTGATGCCGCGCTCTTGCTCCTGCGCCATCCAGTCCATCGTGGCCGCACCGTCGTGGACCTCACCGATCTTGTGGGTGATGCCCGTGTAGTACAGGATGCGCTCGGTGGTCGTCGTCTTGCCAGCATCGATGTGAGCCATGATGCCGATGTTGCGGACCTTGTTCAGGTCGGTGAGCACATCTTGTGCCACGGGTTCCTCCGAAGGGATAGGTGGGGAGTGGGGGGACGAGGAGGTGCGGTGCGCGGGATGCGCACACCGCGCCTCCTCGGCCGGTTACCAGCGGTAGTGCGCGAAGGCCTTGTTCGACTCGGCCATCTTGTGCGTGTCTTCGCGACGCTTGACAGCGGCGCCGAGACCGTTCGAGGCGTCGAGGATCTCGTTCATGAGACGCTCGGTCATGGTCTTCTCGCGACGAGCCTTGGCGTAGCTGGTGAGCCAGCGGAGAGCCAGGGTGTTGGCGCGGTGGGGCTTGACCTCGACGGGGACCTGGTAGGTCGAACCGCCGACGCGACGCGAACGGACCTCGAGAGTCGGGCGGACGTTGTCGAGCGCCTTCTTCAGCGTGGCGACCGCGTCTTGGTCGTTCTTGGCGGAGACGCCGGCGAGAGCACCGTAGACGATGCGCTCGGCGAGCCCCTTCTTGCCGTCGAGGAGGATCTTGTTGACGAGCTGGCTGACGATCGGCGCACCGTAGACCGGGTCGGCGACGACAGGGCGCTTGGGCGCGGGTCCTTTACGAGGCATTACTTCTTGTCCTTCTTCGCACCGTAGAGGCTGCGAGCCTGCTTGCGGTTCTTCACGGCCTGGGTGTCGAGGGCGCCACGGACGATCTTGTAGCGCACACCGGGGAGGTCTTTGACACGACCGCCGCGGACGAGCACCATCGAGTGCTCTTGCAGGTTGTGGCCCTCGCCGGGGATGTAGGCGGTGACCTCGGTGCCGTTCGAGAGCTTCACACGAGCGACCTTGCGGAGCGCGGAGTTCGGCTTCTTGGGGGTGGTGGTGTACACACGCGTGCACACGCCACGCTGCTGGGGGTTGGACCGCAGGGCGGGGGCCTTGGTCTTGACGACCTTCGGCGTGCGTCCCTTGCGGACCAGCTGCTGAATAGTTGGCACTGGTTCTCCTCGTTCGATCTCGGCCCGGTCTGACGACCCGGTCGAGTCGCGCTGCTCTCGCATCGCTGTGCTCTGTCCGGCGGAATCGCCGGAATCCTCGTCTCGGAGACCGAGACGGTCGTTACCCGACTCGACGGCGACGCCGAGGGGTATTCGGTGTGGGCGCGGTTAAACGCACACCCGCTAGAGCATAGCTTCGACCCGGGGGGTTAATCAAATGTCGGCCGGCAGCGGGGCAGCCGCCGACGACCTACGTCTGGGGTGCGACACGCGAGACGGCGACGGTACCCGCCACGACGAGACCCGCCCACAGCGCGGAGCCGAGCACGAGCGGCGACAGCGCGTACCGCCCGGCGAAGAGCGTCGCCCAGAACAGGTCGTCTCTGACCAGCCCGTACCAGACCGACCCGACGAGCAGCATCGCGAGATAGACGAGCGCAGCGGTCGTGATCGCGGCCGGCAGCAGCGGAGCGTGCCGCGGACGGAGCTCGTCGTCGGGATCGAGCGCCGGCCGGGTCGCGGCTCGCCGGGCGGGATCGTCGGCCGGCTGGGCGGGGAACGCGCCGCGCATGGTCGGCGCGGCCCCGTCGACGGCGTCGGCCAGGGCGGCGGACCGCAGGAGCGACAGCAGCACGATCAGCACCGCCACCGCGAACATCGCGGGGCCGAGGAGGGTGCCGGCGTCGGGTTCGGCGATGACGTCGCGGTCGAGGAGCACGCTCTCGAACGCGGCGGTGGTGATGATCAGCGCCGCGAAGAGGACGGTGCCCATCACCGCGTAGACGGCGCGATTCATGTCGTCGAGGCTACGCCGAGCCGAGGAGGCGGTGGTACAGCACGTGGTCCTCCCACACGCCCGCGATGCGCAGGTAGCTCGCCGCATAGCCGTACTCGACGAAGCCCGAGCGGGTCAGCACGGCCCGTGACGCGGCGTTGCGGGGCAGCGCTCCCGCCTCGAGGCGGTGCAGACGCAGGGTCACGGTCGCGAAGTCGACGACGGCTCCGACGGCGGCCGTCGCCAGCCCCCGACCGACGTGCTCGTGGTCGAGCCAGTAGCCGACCGTCGCCCGCTGCACGGGGCCGCGGACGATCTGGTTGAGCGAGATGCCGCCGACGACCTCGTCGCCCTCGATCAGGAGGAACGACTGCCCCTCCCCCGCCGCCGAGGACGCGAGCCGACCGGCCAGGACGCTGCGCTGACCGTGCTCGGTGAAGAAGGAGGGCGTGCGCTCGGGATCCCAGGGGGCGAGGTGCGCCCTGTTGCGGTCGTAGGCGGCGGCGAGGGACGCGGCGTCGTCGACCCGCGCCTCCCTCAGGTGGACCGTGTCTGACAGCTGCCGTTCGTAGCGCACGCCGCCGACCCTATCGCCCGGTAACGGTCACCCGCCGGAGTGAGGCGGGGACGACGGAGGGCCCCGGTCCACGCACGAGGCGTGGGCCGGGGCCCTATGTCGATTCGAGGAGGCGCGGTGCGGGACTGACCCTCACCGCACCTCCGCGGATCAGTTGTAGGTGCCGGGCGTGAAGTCGTCCGACGAGAACGAGTCGAAGTCGACGAAGCTGAGGTCAGCCTCGTTGAACGACGCGTCGTCCGTGAACACGCGGTTGGGGTACCGCTCGGCCTTCGCCTCCTCCGTCGCCTCGACCGAGACGTCGCGGTAACGCGACAGACCGGTGCCCGCGGGGATCAGCTTTCCGATGATCACGTTCTCCTTCAGACCGACCAGCGGGTCGCTCTTGCCTTCCATCGCGGCCTGCGTGAGCACGCGGGTCGTCTCCTGGAAGGACGCGGCCGACAGCCACGACTCGGTCGCCAGCGAGGCCTTGGTGATGCCCATGACCTCTTGACGAGCGGACGCGGTCCGCTTGCCCTCGGTCAGCGCAGCACGGTTGATCTCGTTGTACTTCGACCGGTCGACGAGCTCTCCGGGGAGGAGATCGGTGTCGGCGTGGTCGACGACGGTGACCTTGCGGAGCATCTGACGGACGATGACCTCGATGTGCTTGTCGTGGATCGGCACACCCTGCGAGCGGTAGACGTCCTGCACGCCGCCCACGAGGTGCTGCTGAACCGCACGGACGCCCTTGACTCGCAGGACCTCCTTGGGGTCGACGGCGCCCGCGATGATCTGCGCGCCGAGCTCGACGTGCTGACCGTCTTCGACGAGGAGGGTCGAGCGCTTGAGCACCGGGTAGATGACCGGCTCGTCTCCGTTGTCGAGGTTGAGGATGACGCGGCGAGCCTTGTCGGTGTCCTCGATGGTGATGCGACCGGCACCGTCGGCGATCGGGGACGCACCCTTGGGGGTACGCGCCTCGAACAGCTCCGTCACGCGGGGAAGACCCTGCGTGATGTCGTCGGCCGAAGCCGAACCACCGGTGTGGAAGGTGCGCATCGTGAGCTGCGTGCCGGGCTCGCCGATCGACTGGGCCGCGATGATGCCGACGGCCTCTCCGATGTCGACGAGGTTGCCCGTGGCCAGCGAACGGCCGTAGCACTGGGCGCAGACACCGACGGCGGCCTCGCAGGTGAGGACGGAGCGGACCTTGATGGTCTCGACACCGGCCGCCACGAGCTCGTCGATCAGCACGTCTCCGACGTCGGCGCCGGCCTCGGCCAGCACCGTGCCCTTGGCGTCGACCGCGGCCGCGGCGAGAGACCGTGCGAACACGGTGTTCTCGACGGTCGCGTCGCGCACCATGACGCCGTCGGCGTCGGGTGCGGCGATCGGCATCTCGAGGCCTCGCGAGGTGCCGCAGTCGTCTTCACGGATGATGACGTCCTGTGACACGTCGACGAGTCGACGGGTCAGGTACCCCGAGTCGGCCGTACGGAGGGCCGTGTCGGCCAGACCCTTGCGGGCACCGTGCGTCGCGATGAAGTACTCGGCCACCGACAGACCCTCGCGGTACGACGAGATGATCGGGCGGGGGATGATGTCGCCCTTCGGGTTGTTCACCAGGCCTCGCATGCCGGCGATGTTGCGCACCTGCAGCCAGTTACCACGAGCACCCGACGTCACCATGCGGTTGATGGTGTTGTCGATCGGGAAGTTCGCCCGCATCTCGGCGGCGACCTCGTTCGTGGCCTCCGTCCAGATCTTGATCAGGTCGGCACGACGCTCGGCGTCCGAGATCAGACCCTTGTCGAACTCCGACTGGACCGCCGCGGCCTGCTTCTCGTAGCCCGCGACGATCTCGGGCTTGCGCGGCGGCGTCAGCACGTCGGACAGCGCGACGGTCACACCGGAGCGCGAGGCCCAGTAGAAGCCGGCGTCCTTGATGTTGTCGAGCGCCGCGGCGACCGCGACCTTCGGGTACCGCTCGGCCAGGTCGTTGACGATGGTCGAGAGCATGCCCTTGTCGGCGACCTCTTGCACGAAGGGGTAGTCGGCGGGGAGGTTCTCGTTGAAGCGAGCGCGACCCAGCGTCGTCTCGAGCAGGATGTCCTGACCGACCTCGTAGCCCTCGGGCGCCTCGCCCTCGGCGAAGTGCACGCCGTTCATGCGGATCTTGACCATGGCGTTGAGGTCGAGCGACCCCTGGTCCATGGCCATGATCGCCTCGGACACCGACGAGAACGAGCGGCCCTCACCGGTTGCGCCGGGGGTGACCGTCGTCAGGTAGTGCAGACCGATGATCATGTCCTGTGCGGGCAGGGTCACCGGACGGCCGTCGGACGGCTTCAGGATGTTGTTCGACGCGAGCATCAGGATGCGCGCCTCGGCCTGGGCCTCGACGGACAGCGGCAGGTGGACGGCCATCTGGTCGCCGTCGAAGTCGGCGTTGAACGCCGCGCAGACGAGCGGGTGCAGCTGGATGGCCTTGCCCTCGACGAGCTGGGGCTCGAACGCCTGGATGCCGAGACGGTGCAGCGTGGGCGCACGGTTCAGCAGCACGGGACGCTCGCGGATGATCTCTTCGAGGACGTCCCAGACCTGCGGACGCGAACGCTCGACCATGCGCTTCGCCGACTTGATGTTCTGAGCGTGGCTCAGGTCGATCAGGCGCTTGATGACGAAGGGCTTGAAGAGCTCGAGAGCCATCTGCTTGGGCAGACCGCACTGGTGCAGCTTGAGCGTCGGGCCGACGATGATGACCGAACGACCCGAGTAGTCGACGCGCTTGCCCAGCAGGTTCTGGCGGAAGCGACCCTGCTTTCCCTTGAGCATGTCACTCAGGGACTTCAGGGCGCGGTTGCCGGTACCCGTGACGGGACGACCACGACGGCCGTTGTCGAACAGTGCGTCGACGGCCTCCTGCAGCATCCGCTTCTCGTTGTTGACGATGATCTCGGGGGCACCGAGATCGAGCAGACGACGGAGGCGGTTGTTGCGGTTGATGACGCGGCGGTACAGGTCGTTCAGGTCGGACGTCGCGAAACGGCCACCGTCGAGCTGGACCATCGGGCGGAGCTCCGGCGGGATGACCGGCACCACGTCGAGCACCATCGCTGCGGGCGAGTTGCCCGTGGCGAGGAAGGAGCTGACGACGCGCAGGCGCTTGATCGCGCGGATCTTCTTCTGACCCTTGCCCTCGGAGATCTGCAGGTGCAGGTTCTCGGCCTCGGTGGTGAGGTCGAAGCCCTCGAGGCGCTTCTTGATCGCCTCGGCGCCCATGTGGGCCTCGAAGTAGATGCCGAAGCGGTCCTGGAGCTCGTGGAAGACGGCGTCCTCCGGCTTGAGGTCGCCGACCTTCAGCGACCGGAAGTCCTCCCAGACGCGCTCGAGGCGGTTGATGTCCTCGTCGAACGACTTGCGCGTCTGCGACATCTCCTTCTCGGCGCCGTCCTTCGCGCGGCGCTTCTGGTCGCTCTTCGCACCCTCTTCTTCAAGAGCGGCGAGGTCGTCCTCGAGCTTCTGGAGACGGTCGGCGATGCGCGTGTCGCGCTGCGACTCGAGCTGCTTGATCTCGAGGCGGAGCTCGTTCTCGAGTCCGGGCATGTCGGCGTGACGGCCCTCCTCGTCGATCGAGATGACCATGTAGGCGGCGAAGTAGATGACCTTCTCGAGGTCCTTCGGCGCCATGTCGAGCAGGTAGCCGAGGCGCGAGGGGACGCCCTTGAAGTACCAGATGTGCGTGACGGGAGCGGCGAGCTCGATGTGGCCCATGCGCTCACGGCGCACCGACGACTTCGTGACCTCGACGCCGCAGCGCTCGCAGACGATGCCCTTGAATCGGACTCGCTTGTACTTGCCGCAGGCGCACTCCCAGTCGCGTGAGGGCCCGAAGATCTGCTCTCCGAAGAGGCCGTCCTTCTCGGGCTTCAGCGTGCGGTAGTTGATGGTCTCCGGCTTCTTGACCTCACCGTGCGACCAAGCGCGGATGTTGTCGGCCGTTGCGAGGCCGATCCGCAGCTCGTCGAAAGTTGTTGCTTCGATCAATGTTTATCCCTTTGTGAAAAAAGTGTCGACGTCGTCTGGGGAGGGCTTAGATCTCGTCGACGTTCGACGACTCGAAGCGGGAAGAGATGTTGATGCCCAGCTCTTCGGCGGCACGGAAGACCTCGTCGTCCGTGTCGCGCAGGCTGACCGTCTGGCCGTCGGCCGAGAGGACCTCGACGTTCAGGCAGAGCGACTGCATCTCTTTGATGAGGACCTTGAAGCTCTCGGGGATGCCGGGCTCCTGGATGTTCTCACCCTTGACGATCGCCTCGTAGACCTTGACGCGGCCGAGGATGTCGTCGGACTTGATGGTCAGGAGCTCCTGCAGCGCGTATGCGGCGCCGTAGGCCTCGAGGGCCCAGACCTCCATCTCACCGAATCGCTGACCACCGAACTGCGCCTTACCACCCAGCGGCTGCTGCGTGATCATCGAGTACGGACCCGTCGAGCGAGCGTGGATCTTGTCGTCGACGAGGTGGTGCAGCTTGAGGATGTACATGTAGCCGACCGAGATCGGGTTCGGGAACGGCTCACCCGAGCGACCGTCGAAGAGGCGGGCCTTACCGGACGAGCCGATGAGGCGCTCCCCGTCGCGGGTCGGGAGGGTCGAGTCGAGCAGACCCTCGATCTCGCGCTCGGCGGCACCGTCGAACACCGGGGTGGCGACCTTCGTGCCGGGAGCGGCGCTGAGCGCCTCGGGGGGCAGGTTCTTCGCCCACTCCTGGATGCCCTCGACGTTCCAGCCCTGCGCCGCGATCCACCCGAGGTGGATCTCGAGCACCTGGCCGAAGTTCATTCGACCGGGGACGCCCAGCGGGTTCAGGATGATGTCGACGGGGGTTCCGTCGGCGAGGAAGGGCATGTCTTCGACGGGGAGGATCGTCGAGATGACGCCCTTGTTGCCGTGACGACCGGCGAGCTTGTCACCCGCGGTGATCTTGCGCTTCTGAGCGATGAACACCACGACGCGCTGGTTGACACCCGAGCCGAGCTCGTCGTCTCCGTCTTGCGAGTCGAAGACCTTGACGCCGATGACGGTCCCCTGCTCGCCGTGAGGCACCTTCAGGGACGTGTCGCGGACCTCGCGGCTCTTCTCGTTGAAGATCGCGCGCAGCAGACGCTCTTCGGCGCTGAGCTCGGTCTCGCCCTTGGGCGTGACCTTGCCGACGAGGATGTCGCCAGGGCGGACCTCGGCGCCGATGCGGATGATGCCGCGCTCGTCGAGGTCGGCCAGCAGATCCGGGCTGACGTTGGGGAGGTCACGGGTGATCTCCTCCTTGCCGAGCTTCGTGTCGCGGGCGTCGACCTCGTACTCCTCGATGTGGATCGAGGAGAGCGTGTCGTCCTTGATGAGGTTCTGCGACAGGATCATCGCGTCCTCGTAGTTGTAGCCCTCCCAGGGCATGAACGCGACGAGCAGGTTCTTGCCGAGTGCGAGCTCGCCGTTCTCGGTGGCGGGTCCGTCGGCGATGACCTCGCCGACCTCGATGCGCTGACCGGCGTCGACGATCACACGGTGGTTGTAGCTGGCGCCCTGGTTCGAGCGGTCGAACTTGCGGAGGTAGTACTCCTGGGTTCCACCGGCGTCGAGCTGGACGGTGACGACGTCGGCCGAGACCTCGGCGACCACGCCGGCGGCGTCGGCGGTGACCACGTCACCGGCGTCGATGGCCGTGTAGCCCTCCATGCCGGTGCCGACGAGCGGGCTCTCGCTGCGGACCAGCGGGACTGCCTGACGCTGCATGTTGGCACCCATGAGGGCGCGGTTCGCATCGTCGTGCTCGAGGAACGGGATGAGCGACGTGGCGACCGAGACCATCTGGCGCGGCGAGACGTCCATGTAGTCGACCTCGTCCTTGCCGACGAGCTCGACCTCTCCGCCCTTCTTGCGGACCAGGACCTTGTCGTCGACGAAGTCGAACTTGTCGTCGAGGGGCGCGTTGGCCTGCGCGACGACGTACTCGTCTTCTTCGGACGCGGTCAGGTAGTCGATCGTCGTGGACACGTTGCCCTTGACGACGCGACGGTACGGGGTCTCGATGAACCCGAAGGAGTTGATGCGGGCGAACGACGCGAGCGAGCCGATCAGACCGATGTTCGGGCCTTCCGGGGTCTCGATCGGGCACATGCGGCCGTAGTGCGAGGGGTGGACGTCTCGGACCTCGACGCCGGCGCGCTCACGCGACAGACCACCCGGTCCGAGAGCGGACAGGCGGCGCTTGTGGGTCAGACCCGACAGCGGGTTGTTCTGGTCCATGAACTGCGACAGCTGCGACGTCCCGAAGAACTCCTTGATCGCGGCGACGACGGGGCGCACGTTGATCAGGGTCTGCGGCGTGATCGCCTCGATGTCTTGAGTGGTCATGCGCTCGCGGACGACGCGCTCCATGCGCGACAGACCGGTGCGGACCTGGTTCTGGATCAGCTCGCCGACCGCGCGGATGCGACGGTTGCCGAAGTGGTCGATGTCGTCGACGTCGAGACGCAGCTCGACGGACTCGCCCTCGCGGACTCCGTCCATCGTCTTCTGCTCGGCGTGCAGCGACACCAGGTACTTGATCGTCGCGACGATGTCGTCGACGGTCAGGACCGAGTCGACCAGGGGCGCGTCGATGCCGAGCTTGCGGTTGATCTTGTAACGACCGACCTTCGCCAGGTCGTAGCGCTTCGGGTTGAAGTAGAAGTTGTCGAGCAGCGCACGCGCGGCCTCGGCAGCGACCTGCTCGCCGGGACGCAGCTTGCGGTAGATGTCTTTGAGCGCCTCCTCCTTGGTGAGGATGGCGTCCTTCTCGAGGGTCGCCTCGATGGAGGCGAAGCCCTTGAACTTCTCGGTGATCTCTTCGCTCGTCAGACCGAGGGCCTTGAGGAAGACGGTGACGCTCTGCTTGCGCTTGCGGTCGATGCGGACGCCGACCTGGTCGCGCTTGTCGATCTCGAACTCGAGCCAGGCACCACGGCTCGGGATGACGCGAGCCGAGTAGATGTCCTTGTCGGAGGTCTTGTCGGAGGCGCGCTCGAAGTACACGCCCGGGCTGCGGACGAGCTGCGACACGACGACACGTTCGGTGCCGTTGATGATGAAGGTTCCGCGCTCGGTCATCAGCGGGAAGTCGCCCATGAAGACCGTCTGCGTCTTGATCTCACCGGTGAGGTGGTTCATGAACTCGGCGTTGACGTACAGCGGTGCGGCGTAGGTCTTGCCGCGCTCTTTGCACTCGTCGATGGTGTACTTCGGCTCTTCGAGCTCGGGAGCGGTGAACGACAGCTGCATCGTCTCGCCGAGGTCCTCGATCGGGGAGATCTCCTCGAAGATCTCCTCCAGGCCGGAGTGGAGGGCGAGGTCGGTGCGACCCTGCTCGGTCGCCTCGGCGAGGCGCTCCTTCCAGATGTCGTTGCCGACGAGCCAGTCGAAGCTCTCCGTCTGCAGCGCCAGAAGGTCGGGGACCGTCAGCGTGTCGGTGATCTTGGCGAACGAGAGTCGCGATGCGCCTCGGCCGTTCTTGGGTGAGTTGGTGTTTGCGGTGTTCGCAGCAGCCAAGGAAGTTACCTCCGTGGACCCCGTCGGGTCATCACTGTCGGACAGTATGGTGAGTGGTGAACGGCCCTCCCGGGGGACGTCGGCCCCGCGGCGCATGGCCGGAGGTCGAAGCCGAGGACGCCCCCGCCGCGATATTCGGGGGCCTGAACTCGGAGGTGCGTCGCCGACCGGAATATGACGAGTCGACGCACGGGGAGCGCAAAGGTCCATACTAGGTCGCTGCGGACACGCCTGGCAAGCCCTGTCGTTGACCTTCTGTGCCGGATTCGGTATAACCCGTGCCAGGGTTGACCCCATGGCCGCACAGCACGACGAACCCCCCGCCGAGATCTCGATCGGCGCGGGTCTCGCGCGCATCGACGAGGACCGCCACCGCCCCGGCGCCTACACGCTGATCGTCGACGGGACGCCGCAGTCGCATGTGGACCTCGACGACCCGACCCACCTCGCCTTCGAGTACGTGCACCGCATCGGCCACGCCATCGATCTGCTCCCCGAGGGCCCCGTGACGGCTCTGCACCTCGGCGCCGGCGCCCTGACGCTGCCCCGCTACGTCGAGGCCACCCGGCCCGGGTCGCGCCAGCAGGTCATCGAGCTCGAGGCGGATCTCGTGGCGCTGGTACGGGAGCGACTGCCCTTCCCGCGGGGCGCCTCCATCCGGGTCCGCTACGGCGACGCCCGCGAGGTCATGGTGAAGCTGCCGGCCGGGCTGCGGGGCACTGTGGATCTGCTCGTGGTCGACGTGTTCGGCGGGTCGCAGATCCCCGCGCACGTGACCTCGCTCGAGTTCTACTCGGCCGCGGCGGAGTTCCTGTCGCCGACCGGGATGCTCATCGTCAACTCCGCCGACGGCGCCGGCCTGGCCTTCGCCCGGGGGCAGGCGTCGACCCTGGCGACGGTCTTCGAGCACGTCGCGGCCGTCGCGGACCCCGCCACCCTGAAGGGCAGGAGGTTCGGCAACGTCGTGCTGATCGGCTCGCCGTCACCGCTGCCCACCGACCGCATGCCCCGGCTCTACTCGTCGGACCCGCTGCCGGCCAAGGTCGTGCACGGTCGTGAGCTGCGCGACTTCATCGCCGGAGCGCCGGTCGTCACCGACGCCACCGCCGTGCCGTCGCCCGAGCCGTCGCGGAGCGTGTTCGGGGCGCGGTAGCCGCGATCCGACTCAGAGCCGCACCACCGATCAGAGCGATCACCGCGAGGAACGCAGCGGCCAAGACGGGTGTCGGGTTCGGCGGATGAGGTGCGACGGCGGTCCCGCCCGCGGTCGCGATCGCGAGCGTCAGGGCGGTCGACATGGTCACGGCGATGAGGACGGGAACCGCGGCGGTGACGATGATCACGACCGCTTCGACGAGGATCACCAGGCGCCCGAGGGACGGCGGGGCGCCGTGGGCCGCCAGGATCGTCCAATCCGGATCCCGACGGGGACCGGACAGCGACCGGACCGCCGATGCGCCAGTCAACGCCACGGCAGCCGCCGGGCCGAGCGCCAGCGCCATGTCGCTCCAGGCGGCGGCTGACGAACCGTCGGGCAGGGCACCGAGCATGGACCCTAGTTCGAGTGTGGACTGCTGGGCCGCGACGAGACCGATCACGAGTCCTGCCATGGTCGCTGCCGACATGCTGGCGACGGTGGACAGCCCGGTCCGAGCACGGACGAGCCTCCAGACGAGACCGCGACCGACGGGGACCGCGTGTGTCCACCGGCGCAGGAGACGCGGGCCGAACAGAGGGAAGACGAGGACGAGACTGGTGATCGCGCCGAGCACCATCGTCGAGTGGAGGGCTATGACCCGGAGCGTCGGCGTGAACATCTCGAAGGCCTGGAGGTCCGTGGCGTCGAAGAGATCGAATCGGGCGCTCGACAGAGCGAGCAAAGCATCCCAGAGGACCACGGCCCCCACGACGGGCAGGACGAAGACCACCCAGATCGCGAGGACGGCCGTGACACGCCAGCCACGGGACGGTGCGGCCTCGGCGCGATCGGCATCGTCGCCCCGGAGGACTCGCGCGGGCAGACGGACCGCGGCCAGGGAGGCGACCCGGCCTGCGGCGAGGGAGCCCACGGCTGTGACGAGGATGGCGCTGCAGGACCAGGCGAGTGCGACGCTCAGGACCAGTCCCCACTGAGCCGCGGATGCTCCGACATAGAGTGGCAGGACGGCCCCCGCCAGGACGGCGACGACTGGGACAGCACAGACGGCGCCGATCAGTGAACCGGCACCTGTCGTGACGTGGGCGATCCGGACGAGGCTTACGGGCCTGAGACCTGCCGCCAGAAGGATGGCACCGTCGCGCTCCGCGTCCCGGCCCATGAGCGCCTGTACGCGGATCACCGCGACGGTCGCCACCAGCGCCGTCATGGAGACCACCGGACCGAAGTCGCCCTGGGAGCGCTGCGAAGCCGACAGTGCCAGCGCCTCGGAGGCGAGGAAGGTAGCGGTCAGCACCAGTGTGAGTGCCGCCGTGGCCGCCGCGCTGGTCACAGCGATGGCCAGGATTCCGCGGGGATCGTCTCGCACCGACCGCCAGGCGAGCCAGACCGTGACGTCGTTTCGACTCACGAGAACAGCGCCTCGAGCTCGGCGAGCGATGGGTTGACGAGTTCGCACCGGACGAGTCCCCCGGCGAGGAAGACGACCCGATCGGCCCGACTCGCGACGGCATGATCGTGAGTCACGACGACCACGCCAGCACCCGCTTGCGCACGACGCATGATCATGTCGACGACCCGAGTGGCCGAGCGGTGATCGAGCCCGTCGGTCGGCTCGTCGAGCAGGGTGAGCCGGGGAGGTTGTACGGCGACTCGTGCCAGAGCGACACGGCGCCGCTCCCCTCCGGAGAGACCCTCTGGCAACGCCTGCGACCGAGGGAGCAGACCCATGTCGTCGAGAGCGCCGTCGATCACCGATGCTGGTGGCCGCTCCCGGCGGAGACGATGGATCAGCTCGACGTTCTCTTTGACGGTGAGCGAGGGTAAGAGGTCATCACCCTGGAGAAGCAGCGCGACGTTGCTGACGCGGAGGTCGGCGCGCTCTGAGGCGTTCAGCGTCCAGGGGTCGACCCCGACGATCTCGACCCGCCCCTCTGAGCACTGGTCGAGGCCGGCGAGGCAGGACAGCACCGAGGACTTGCCCGCTCCAGACGGGCCGACCACCGCGACCACTTCGCCCACGGAGACGTGCAAAGAGATGCCACTCAGGACCCGTCTGTGCTCGCCTCGCGCATCGACCGTGACCAGACCAACCTCGGTCAGCGACGCCGCGATCATCGTCCGCCTGCGCAGAGGGAGAGATAGTCGGGTAATGAGGCGAGAGCATCGCCGCCCCTCAGCAATCTGCTCGTGGCATCGAGACCGATGAGGACTCCAGCAGCACCATGCGCCAGACCCGTCGCGGTCCTCTCGAGATCTCGCGCGGGAAATGTGATCCCTTCAGGTGTCCGGACAGCACTCCATCGCAGATGCTGGGCGTGGCGCAAGACGATCTGGGAGGTTTCCCCCGAGCCACGCTCCGACCTGGCGAGTTCGACGAGGAACAGCATCATTCCCGCTCTGCCGTCGAAGAGTCCCGCGTGGATGACGAGCTCGGCACTGCAAGCACGCTCGATGCCTGGCAGGGCTCGTTCGAGTTCGGGATCGCCGACCTCGGCGAGGTAGAGGATTATGGCCAATCCCAGCCCGGCTGAGCCATCGGCGAGGGTCGGCAGTGTGCGCGAACCATCTCGCACCTCGAGACGCCCGTCTGGTGTGGACACGCACCGACCGAGTGCCTGAACCAGTAGCGCGCGAGCCCGCGCAAGCGACGCCGCGCATCCTCGTTCCCGGGCATAGGCGATGTGGAACACAGCGATGCCGGCGAGCCCGTCGAGAAGTCCGGGTAGCCACGTGTCCACTGAGACGACTTCATTCGAGAGTCGACGAGAGATCTCGTCGACAGCTCTGACCGTCGAAGGGGAGGAGCTGCGAACCTCGTGCGCGAGGAGGGAGAGCCCGATGCCAGCGAGGCCATCCCGAAGCCCGAGATCGTCGGTCTCTGCGAGCGAATCCCTGAGCCTGCACACGAGAGCTTCGACCCCGGGCGACTTCTGACCGGCGAGCAGCTCGACGTGACTCGCCAGACCTCCTAGAAGCCCGAACGTCAGGGAAGGTCGGGCCGCACTGCTGATAAGTCGGCCCACACTGCTCATGAGAAGGAGTCGCTCGTCACGACTGAGACCACCGGTTGCTTGCAACGCTGATAGCTCATCGAGCCATGGAGCTCCGTCGGCGGGCATCAGCCAGACAGCGCCCGCCGGCCGGACGACCTCGGCGCGCGCCGCGTACCCGTCGATGCACGCCGACAGGCCTTTTCGAACACGACGGGTGAGATCGTCGATCTCGTGAGGCCCTGCGGCTCGATTCAAGTCCGCGGGCCCAGGGACTGGATCGTCCGCGTTTTCGATGGAGCGGGCGTGCCAGACATCCAGCGCGGCATGAAGCGACGCGCAGAGACCATCGTCGAGCCGGAATGCTTCACGTGCCGCAGCGAGATGAACCCCCAAGAGGCCAGTGTCGAGGTCGTGAAGGAAGGACAGCGGGACGAAGGCGTTGAGCGTCATGGCGGCGAGAGCGTACTCATCACGCTTCGTACCTCGGATCGTAGCGGGGGCTGCGTAGCCATGGACCCCGATGACGGCGGCTTCGGAGATCACATCGCGGGAGTCCGACGCGGCTTCGAAATCGATGATCACAGGGCGGTCACCGCCACCGATGATCACGTTTCCGGGGTGCAGGTCCCCATGGACCAGACCCTTGGCATGCAGCCGATGGACGATTCGGGAGACTCGTCGCATGAGGGCCAGTACGCGATCCCGGTAAGCGACGCGTTCGGCGACACTGGAATCGGCCGAGATCAGGGGGTTCTGCGAATAGAGGATCCTGTTGAGAGTGTCACCCTCGACCGCTCGGAGTACGAGAAAAGCGTGACCACCAGCCGTGAACGACGCGACCTTCGTCACAGCCCCTTCGACGTCGATCAGCTGCTCGAGGATACGACTCTCGTGAGACAGGCGCGCCGTCGCCTCACCTGAGGCCACGCCGATGAATGGGCGCGCCTCTTTGAGGATCACACGGACACCATCCACGCGCCGAACGGCGCGGTATGTCCCGCCCGCAGCGGTCATGGCGATCGCGGACTCGAAGTCGTAGTCGGCGAGACCCTCTGGGTCGGCAGCCCGGAGTTCGTCTCGCTGGACCACGAGGAACGATGGCAGCTCGACCCAGGCAGGTGGATGAAATGCGGTGCCTCGCACATCGGGCACGAGGCGGTTCTCTGGCCCCAAGATGGCAGGCACCAGACGACCGTCGGAGCCCAGAACCTTTCGTAGCCGGAAACCTCCGTAGCGAACATGAAGCGGCCCGCCTCTCCATCGGAGGTCGCCGAGAATGGAGGGTGCGGCGACATCGCCGATCTGCTGGTGCAGCTCCACCAGCCACTCCTCGAGCTGTTCGGGTCGAGGGTAGAGGGTGATGAACTTGGCAGCTGCTTCCGCCGGCGCCTGCTTCGAATTCCGCCATGCGAGACGTCCGACTGTCGGGACGTACTTGAACGTCGCCGATCGCTCGTGGCAGAAGCGCGAGACGGTTTCTAGGACCGCTTGCGCGACAGATTCCTCTGACGAGCAGTGGATCTTCCACCCCTGATCAGGAAGGGAACCGCCATCAGTGAGCCTGACCCATTCCTCATCCGCCTGAAGCGTCCATGAGGACCAGTCGAGTTCGGGAAGGGCGAAGGCCTCGCCCCTTAGACCCGAGCCGGCGATGCCCGCCTCGTCACGGCGGCGCCTCATGAGCACCATGGATTCATTCGCAGCTCGCTTCATCTGACGAGACTAGCAATAACGACTGGTTGACATGTCGCATGTTGTCGAGTTAGGTTTTGCTCGGGCGAACGCCCCGATGTAGATCACATCACCAGAGAAGGAGCACCATGAACATCTTCGATTTGCAAACTCTCAAGGTCGAGTCAGCGGGAGTCGACGGAGACTTCGACCTCCTGAAGAGCTCCGTCAGCTTCTTCCTCTGCTTCTGACCCGGACGACAGAGCGCCCTTCCATCACTGCGATGGGAGGGCGCTCTGTCATCGACGGACGAGTGCGGCGGGGGTCAGCGGGGGGCGGGGCCGCCGAGGGCGGCTCGGAGGCGGGCCTCGGCGTCGGCGGGGGCCGCGGCGGCCTCGGCATTGGCCTCGGCGACGGCCTTGACGACCTCCTCGCGCTGGATCTTCACCCCGCGAGGGGCGTCGATGCCGATGCGCACGCCGTCGCCGCGCGAGTCGAGCACGGTGATGACGATGTCGTCACCGATGAGGATCCGCTCCCCGACCTTGCGCGTCAACACCAGCATCCGACCACCTTACCCAGGCTGACGCGAACGATCGGTCTAGAGGGACTCGCGCCACCCGACGGGCACGCCCAGCAGGTGCACCGTGCCCGGCGTGGCGGTGTCGGCCTCGCCCACGACCGCGGCGGCGGCGACCTCGGAGACGACCCGCACCTCCTCGACCCAGCGGGCCGTGTCGTCGTGCTTGCGGCCGACGTCGACCGCGACCCACACCTGGTCGGCGGACATCGAGCGAAGGGCCTCCGCCGCCGACGCGTCCCACGCGAGCGCGGTGACCACGGCCGTGCCGCCGTTGACCCCCTCGGCCCGGGCCAGGATGGCGCTCCGCCGGTCGTCGACGTCGACCGACCGCAAGCCGAACGACGACGCCATCTGCGCCGCCACCCGGAACGCGTCTCCGGGGCGCCCCACGACGACCACGAGGTCTCCGGCACCGGTCAGGACGGCAGGAGGCGCGGGCACGTCGATCTCGGACCTCGCGACGAGCGCGGGGGACGAGGAGGCGGCGGCCGCGGCGAGGAACTCCGCGGCGTTCGTCAGGGGGCCGGGCCGCGCCTCCTCGGCGAGGACGACCGGCTCGCGCGGTGCCGGGGCGATGCCGTTGAAGGTGAGGTCGTCCATGATCTCGGCGAACGCGTCGCTGCGGGTCGCCGGCTGCACCCCTAGGGTCGCGTCGGGAGGTACGGCGGCGGATGCGGCGGCGGCACGGGCGGCACGTCGCGGGCTGTCGCCGGGCACCCGCGCGCCCGACATCACCTGGTCGAACGGATCGGCCGCCGGAGCCGAGGAGGGCGCGGACCCGAGCGCGGCGGGCGGGGCGGGCGCGGCGGGCACGCCGGGCGAGAACCCGTCGGCGGCGTCGGCGTCGGCCAGCAGCGCCGCGATGCCGGCCCGGGACGCCGGCGGGGTGATGGTGACGCGGGCCGACGGCTGGTCGGCCGACGGGTCGGGCACGTCGACGGTCGCCTCGTAGTGCTTGCGCGCGAAGAGCCCGCCCACTCCCCCGACGGTCACCCGCTGGGCCGCGACGATCAGCGCGCCCGGGCCGTGCGCCTCACGCACGCGCCGACGCAGCTCGTCGAGGGACTCGCCCGTCATCACCACTCGCGTCGGAGCCATCTCAGGCCACGATCGCATCGCTGGCGCGCACGACGCCCACGGTCTCGATGGTCGATCCGGCCGCCGTCGCCTCCTGGTACGACAGCACGGGCAGGCCGTTCTGCTGCGCGGAGACGAGTCGGTGGATCGCGGGGCGGAGGGCGGGTGCGCAGACCAGCACCGCGCTCAGACCCTGCGACTCGACCGCCGCCACGGAGTCGCGGAGCGAGCCGAGCACCTGCTCGACCCGGTGCCCGTCGAGCAGGATCTGCGTGCCCTGGTCGGACGGCCGCAGCCCCTCGAGCATCGACTGCTCGAGCCCCGGGTCGATCATGATCACCCGCAGCACGGACCCGTCGAGATGACGAGCCGCCAGGGCGGGACCCAGGGAGGCACGGGCCGCCTCGACGAGCCCCTCGGGGTCGGTCGACACCTTCGCCCGCAGCGTCAGCCCCTCGCAGATCCGCCCGAGGTCGTTGATCGGCACCCTCTCGGCCAGGAGCCCCTGCAGCACGCGCTGCAGCTCGGCCAGCGAGAGCATGCCGGGTACGAGGTCGTCGATCGCCGAGGGGTTGATCTGCTTGACGCCCTCGGTGAGCACCCGGACGTCCTCGCGGCTGAGCAGCCGCGCCGCCTCGTCCGCGATGATCGACGACAGGTGCGTGACGAGCACCGACACCCGGTCGATGACGGTCGCGCCGGTCATCTCGGCGCTGTGCCGCATCTCGGCGGGCACCCATTTGCCGGCCAGGCCGAAGACCGGCTCGACGGTCGCCGTGCCGGGCAGGGCGTCGAGGTGCTCGCCGAGGGCCAGCACCGACCGGGCGGGCGCCTGACCGCGGCCGGCCTCGACCCCGGCGATCCGGATCGAGTAGGTCGACGGCGGCAGATCGACGCTGTCGCGCGTGCGGACCGGGGGCACCACGATGCCCAGGTCGACGGCGATCTTGCGACGCAGCGCCTTGACGCGGCCGAGGAGGTCGTCGGACGAGCCGCCGACCATGTCGACGAGGTCGGGTGCCAGGAGGATCTCGAGCGCGTGCACCCGCATCTGCTCGAGCAGGTCGTCGGTGGTGTCGGTGGGGGCGACGACGGCGGCCTGCCGGCTCTCAAGAGCCGCGCGCGCCTCCTCGGCCTTCGACTTCGCCGCGAGCCGCTGGGCGACGATCAGCAGCGTCGCGCCGACGACCAGGAACGGCACGATCGGCATGCCCGGGATGAACCCCATGCCGATCGCGGCGACGCCGGCCACCGCGATCGCGATGCGCGACTGCCCGAGCTGGGTCGCGGCCTGCGAGCCCATGTCGCTGTCGGCGCCCGAGCGCGTGACGATCATGCCGGTCGAGACGGCCATCAGCAGCGCCGGGATCTGCGTCACGAGACCGTCGCCGATCGTCAGCAGACCGTAGTGGTTCAGGGCCTCGCCGATCTCCATCCCGTTCTGCAGGGCGCCGATCGCGACCCCGCCGACCAGGTTGATGATGATGATGATGATGCCGGCGATCGCGTCGCCCTTGACGAACTTCGACGCGCCGTCCATCGCGCCGTAGAAGTCGGCCTCGGCGCTGACGTCGGCCCGGCGCTGCTTCGCGACCTCGTCGGTGATCAGACCCGCGTTCAGATCGGCGTCGATCGCCATCTGCTTGCCGGGCATCGCGTCGAGGGTGAAGCGCGCCCCGACCTCGGCCACGCGCTCGGCGCCCTTCGTCACGACGACGAACTGGATGACCACGAGGATCAGGAAGATCACCGAGCCGATGATGATCGACCCGCTGACCGCCACGTGACCGAAGGCCTCGATCACCTCGCCGGCGAAGCCCTCGCCGAGCACGAGCCGCGTCGACGCCACGTTGAGACCGAGCCGGAACAGCGTCGCCACGAGCAGCAGCGACGGGAACACCGAGAAGTCGAGCGGCTTCTTGACGAACAGGGTCGTCAGCAGGATCACCAGCGCCAGCAGGATGTTGAGGATGATCAGCACGTCGAGCATCGGAGCGGGCACCGGCACCACGAGCAGCAGCACGATGCCGACGATGCCCACCGGGACGGCGAGCTTGGGGAGGGTCTTGATCATCAGGCGGTTCCTCCGGAGGCGGACGGACGGGGAGCGGGGCGGGAGGGGCGGGCTGCGAGCCCGGGAGGCGCGGGTGGGGCGGCCGCGTCGCGAGCGATCCGCAGACGCTGCGGCACCGCCTCGGCCGCGAGCGACCCGGGCGTCAGCACGGCGGCGACCTCGTCGGGGGTGGTCGGACGCGGGTTCGCATGGGTGCCCGCGACGGCCGACGCGCCGCGCGCCCGGAGGGCCATGACGAAGGTCAGCACCCGGGCGACCGGCGTGTAGAGGTCGACCGGGATCTCGTCGCCCAGACCGCAGTTCGCGTGCAGGGCGCGGGTCAGCGGGACGTCCTCGACGAGCGGGACCCCGTCGGCGGCCGCCTGCTCGCGGATGCGGGCCGCGACGGCGCCGGCGCCCTTCGCGACGACCCGCGGAGCGGAACGACCCGGCTCGTACCGGACGGCCACCGCGTAGTCGGTCGGGTTGACCATCACGACGTCCGCGTCGGCGATGGAGGCCATCATGCGGTTGCGACTCATGGCGAGCTGCCGCGAACGGCGCTGCGACTTGACCAGCGGATCGCCGTCGGTGCTCTTGTTCTCGTCGCGCACCTCCTTCTTGGTCATCCGGGTCTTCTTGCGGTTGCGGCGCATGACGACGAAGACGTCGGCGGCGGCGAGCACCAGACCGGCGACGACCGCGGCCTGGAGGAGGATCGCCGTGCCGGACGTCGCCTCGTCGAGCAGGGCCGAGACGCTCAGGCCGCCGCCGTTCATCAGCACCGGCATCAGCCCCTGGATGGCCATCCACAGCACGAGACCGACCACGGCCGTCTTGATCAGGGCCTTCGCGCCGTTCCAGAGGGCCTGACCCCCGAACGTCGTCTTCAGCCCGTTGATCAGGTTGAACTGCTCGTAGTTGCCCGTCATCCGCTTGATGTGGACGCCGCCCTGCACGATCGCGGTGAGCAGCACGACGATGCCGACGACGGCGAGCATCGGACCGATCGTCGCGGCCATCGAGCCCACGCCCTCGCCCAGCAGCGTGACCACGGTCTGCGCATCGGGATGCCGGATGGCCTGACCGATCGAGAACAGCTGATCGGTGCCGGCCTCGGCGCCCCGCTCGATGGTGGTCGGGATCATGACGGCTGCCGCGCCCACCCCGAGCCAGGCGCTGAGGTCCTGCGACCTCGACAGCTGACCCTTGGAGTGGACCTCCTTCATCCGCTTCTGCGTGGCGTCCTCTGAGCGCTCGCCGGAGTCGTCGGCCATGGCTACCTCACCCCCGTGAGCAGGTCGGCGGCGTCACCGGAGAGGTTCTGCACCACGCTCGGCAGCGCCAG
The DNA here is from genome assembly GCF_034045305.1 of Frigoribacterium sp. CFBP9029. Lineage (NCBI taxonomy): Bacteria > Bacillati > Actinomycetota > Actinomycetes > Micrococcales > Microbacteriaceae > Frigoribacterium > Frigoribacterium sp. CFBP9029. Next base: position 118,789 of record NZ_JAXCWB010000003.1, on the reverse strand, counting down.
GAACACCCCGCCGGCGAGCATGACCGTCATCAGGATCTTCAGCGGGAAGCCCATCGCGTAGGCGTTCAGAGCCGGGGCGACCCGGCTGAGCAGACCCAGCCCGACGTCGGCGAGGAACAGCACGACGCAGAGCGGCCCGGCGATCTGCAGCGTCGCGAGGAACATCTGCGTGACCCCGTTGGTCATCAGCGACACCGGGTCGGCCAGGTCGATGCCGAGCCCCAGCGGGACCGCGTCGAACGACCGGGTGAGACCGCCGATGATCAGCTGGTAGCCGCCGCTCGCGAACATCAGGGCGAGGGCCGTCATCTGGAACAGCCGCGTGAACTGCGCGCCGTTGATCATCGACTGCGGGTCGAACGCCTGCGCCAGGGTGAACCCGCCGAACAGGTCGATCAGGCTGCCGGCCGCCTGAACCGCCGAGAAGACGAGGAGGACGAGGAACCCCAGCACGGCGCCGACGACGACCTCGAGCACCAGGGCGAGCACGAACGGCCCCGTCGCCAGCGACTCGTAGCCGGGCGAGACCCGCGGGGCCACGGCGAGCGCGAGCCCCAGCGCCAGCATCGCCTTCACCCGGCCGGGGAACGCCCGGTACGAGAACGGCGGCGCGACGACGATGAACGCGGTCATCCGCACGGCGGCGAGCAGGGTCGCTTCGAGACCGCTGAGGTCGAGGTCGAGATCCATGATCGGGGTCAGCCGCCCGTGAGCAGCTGCGGGATGCGGTCGAACACCACGTGCGTGAAGGTGACCATCTCGGCGATCATCCAGTGCCCGCAGACGATCAGGGCGATGCCGACGGCGACGGCCTTCGGCACGAACGAGAGCGTGACCTCCTGGATCTGCGTGATCGACTGCAGGAGCGAGATCGCGAACCCCACGACCAGCGAGGTGATGAGCACGGGCGCCGCGAGCTTCGCGGTGATGACGAGGGCCTGCATCGAGATGTCGAGGACGGCGTTGGAGTCCATCAGGCGGTCACCTGATAGCTCTCGATGAGACTCGTGATGATGAGCCCCCACCCGTCGACCAGCACGAACAGCAGGATCTTGAACGGCAGCGAGATCATCACCGGCGGGAGCATCATCATGCCCATCGACATGAGCGCGGCGCTGACGACGAGGTCGATGACGAGGAACGGGATGAAGATGACGAACCCGATGATGAACGCGGCGCGCAGCTCGCTGATCATGAACGACGGGATGAGCGTCAGCATCGGCACGTCGGCCTGGCTGTCGGGGTTCGGCTGGTCGGCCGAGCGGGTCATCAGCGCAAGGTCCTCCTGGCGGGTGTGCGCGAGCATGAACTCGCGGAGGGGCGCGCTGCCGGCGTCGATCGCCGCCTGGAAGTCGATGCTGCCGTCGAGGTAGGGCTGCACCGCGTCGGCGTTGATGTGCTCGAGGATCGGAGCCATGATGAACAGGCTGAGGAACAGGGCGAGCCCGGCCAGCACCTGATTCGGCGGGATCGACGGCAGCGCGAGGGCGTTGCGGGTCATCGCGAGCACCACGAAGATCTTCGTGAACGACGTCATCATCAGCAGCAGGGCCGGCGCGACGCTCAGCAGCGTGATGCCGAGCAGTGTCACGACCGCCGTGCTGGGTGCACCGTCGGGGCCGTTGATGTCGATGTTCAGACCGCCGGTGCCGCTGCCGTCGGACTCGGTCTGGTCGCCGTCGGTGAAGTCGGTCGGGGTGGTGCCGGTGGTGCCTGTGCCTGGGGTGGTGCCGTCGGTGGTGCCGGGGGTGCCGGTGCCTGGGGTGCCGGTGCCGGGCTCGACGGGGGCGGTGGGCGCGGTGGGCTCGACGGGCGCGGCGAGGGCCGTCTGACCGATCAGCATGATCAGGCCCGAGGCGACGATCATCGCGAGCAGGGCGACGACGACGGCGCGGGCGAGACGGGTGTCGGCGAAACGCTGAGGGGCGGTGCCGACGGGGGCGGCGCCGAGGGCGTGCCGCGCGAGGGCCCGGCGGTCGGCGAGCGGCACGGTGCGGACGAGCGAGTGACGACCGGCGGAGGTGGGGCTGGCCGGGGTGCGACCGCGCAGGCCGTCGCGCAGGGTGGGCCCGGCGAGGCGGGCGACGGCGGTGGCGAAGGAGGCGCGGGTCGTCCGGGCGGACGGAGCGCGGAGGGTCATCCGACTCGACCGCTGCGGAGGGCCGAGGCCGCCTGCCGCCAGGTGTCGGGGGCGAGGATCGAGCCGTCGAGGGCCTTCGCGGCTCGACCGGTGCGACGCTCGGCGAGGTCGCGCGGGGCGCGCTCGCGGACGGCCGCGGCGCGGCGCGCGGCGCCGCGCGGCCGCAGCATCGGCGCGGCGCTCGCGCCGGCGTCGCCGGCCGCAGCGGGCGTCGGCGCGATCGAAGTGACGCGTCGGGGGGCTTCCGGGGCGGGGACCGCACCGGTCGCGTCACCTCGATGGGCCGAGGGCACCGCGGCGACGCTCTGGGCGGCCGCAGCGGGCACAGGCGCGATCGACGTGACGCGTCGGGGGGCCTCCGGGGCGGGGACCGCACCGGTCGCGTCACCTCGATGGGCGGAGAGCACCGCGGCGAAGCTCGGAGCCGGTGCCTGGGCCGGAGTCGCAGCCCGAGCCGGGGCCGCAGCGGGAGCCGGGACGAGCTCGAGCGCGACCGGTTCGACCGGACGGTCGGCGGCGGCCAGCACCGTGACCGACGCGTCGGTGACCCCGAGCACGAGTCGCTCGCCCTCGACGTCGACCACGACGACGCTGGCCTTCGCGCCGATCCCCTGGCGCGCCACGACCGTCACCTGCGCGGCCTGACGACCGGCTCGACCGCCCTTGACGATGCGCTTCTGCAGCACGTAGAGCAGTGCGAGCACGACGCCGAGCGAGAGGACGACGCGGAGTCCGACGAAGAGCGTGTCCACGATCAGATCGCGCCGTCGGCGACGTCGAGGATGGTCGTGATGCGGACCGCATAGTCCTGGTCGACGACGACGACCTCGCCGTGCGCGATCAGGCGCCCGTTCAGCAGCACGTCGGCGGGGGCCCCGGCCGAACGGTCGAGCTCGACGACGGCGCCGGGCTCGAGTCCGAGCACGTCGCGGACGGACATCCGCGTGCGACCGATCTCGACGGTGAGGGCCATCTCGACGTTGTTGATGCGACCGAGGTTGCCGGCCATCGACGAGAACAGCGGGGCGGCGTGATCGACGGGCGCCGCGCCTCCTACCGTCCCGTTCTCTCGCAGGCGGATCGCGAACCAGCCGGCGGGCGCTCCCGCTGCGGTCAGATCGAAGACGACCGTGTCGGGGTCGGCGAGCAGCGTGTCGGCGGGCTCGCGACGGCTCTCGCCGAGCACTCCCACACCGAGCACCGACGTCGCGGCCTCGAGCGCCGGTCGCAGCACGTCGGTCACCGAGACCAGCGGGCTGTCGGTGCCGGCGGCGGCGCCGAGGCGGTCCATGTCGACGAGCACCAGCGCCGTGTCGGCCGAGACCCCGCCGACGAACGACGTGACGACGACCGGGGAGGCGGCGGTCCGGTTCTGCGCGGACTGCCCGGCGTCGAGAAGGACGGCCCGCAACGGCGTGGGCGTCGGCAGCTTCGCGACCAGGGCCTCGGCCGCCGCGGTGTGCAGGGTGATGGTCGTGGCGGTCATGAGGTTCCTTCTTCGGTGCCGGTCAGTGAGGTGGAGACGACGATCCCGGCGAGACGGGAGCCGTTCGAGGCGACCGCGGCGCGCCCCACGGGCTGACCGTCGACGCGGATCTCGAGCGGACGCGATTGCGGGTGCGGCAGGGGCAGCACGTCGCCGACGGACAACCCGAGCACCACGCTCGGCAGCACGGCGGCCGGGGCGAACTGCAGGGAGACGCCCACCGGCACCGAGGCCAGCTGGGCACCGAGCAGACGCCGGGCGTCGGCCGGATCGACCGTCGGCGTCGCGTCGCCCAGCTGGGGCAGCAGCACGTCGGCCGGCAGGGCGACGGTCGCGAGCGACGAGCGCTCGCCGACCTGGATGGTGAAGACCGCGACGATCATCAGGTCGGACTTCTGCGCCGCCTGGGCGAACTGCGAGTTGTACTGGAAGCCGCCGACGCCGATCTGATCGACGAGCAGCCCGCCGAACGAGTAGCGGAGATCGTCGAGGGCGTCCTCGATGAGACGCCGGACGAGCGCCTGCTCGATCGGCGTGAAGGCGCGCTCGGGGGTCACCGGGGGCTTCGCCGCACCCAGCATGTGACCGACCCAGGCCAGCGCGGCCGAGGCCGAGAACTGGACGACGGCCTTCGCCGCCACCCCCTCGAGGGGGCAGAGCACCATCGCCGTGGTCGCCGGCAGCGACGCGGCGTAGTCGTCGTAGGTGAGCATCTGGACGCTCTCGGAGGTGACCTGTGACAGCACGCGCACCTTCGCGGTGAGCTGCGTGCCCCACTGGCGCGCGAACGTCTCGAACGCCAGCTCGAGCACCCGGGAGTGCTCGCGCGCCAGCGTCGTCGGGCGGCGGAAGTCGTAGACCTCGACGGTCCTCTGCGGGCGCGCCGACGGGCCGGCGGTCGCGGCCGGTGCGGGAGCGTCGAGGAGGGTCACGGACGGACCTATCGACCCGCGCCTCCTGGGCGTTAGAGAACGGTGATCAGTGCCCCCCGGACTGGGCCCCCTCGGAGTCGTGGTCGGCGGCGGCGTCGTCGGGGGCCTCGTCGGCGGCGGGCGCCTCGGCGTCGAGCGGCTCGGGAGCCTCGGCCGTGGTGGCGGCCACCTCGGCGGCGGCGTCGTTCCGGCCCGCGGTCACCGCGCCTCCGGCCCCCTCGGCGGCTCTCTGCAGCTCGGGCAGCAGTGCGCTCACGTCGTCGGACTGGTTCGACAGGACGACGATGTCGACCCGGCGGTTCGCCGCGAGATCGGCCGGCGACCCCCCGGCGGCCAGCGGACGCGACGAGCCGAACCCGACGGCCTGGATGTGCTCGACCGGCATGCCGCCCCGCTCGACCAGATCGCGCAGCACCTGCGTCGCACGCGCGGACGAGAGCTCCCAGTTCGTCGCGAACGGCGCCGTCGAGCTGCGCTGATCGGCGTGACCCTCGACCGACACGTCGTGCGCCGAGGTGCTGAGCACCGGCGCGATCGCATCCATGACCCTCGTCGCCTCGGCGCTCAGGTCGGCGCTGTTCGTGCCGAAGAACGTCTCGGAGCCGACCAGCCGCACCGTCAGCCCCCGGGCGTCCGTCGCGAACTGCACGTCGGCGCTGAGGCCCGACCCGTCGAGATTCGCCTCGATGGCCGCCTTGATCGCCGTCAGGTCGTCGAGCTCGCTCTTCGCCAGGGCCTCGGACGTCTCGGTGCCCTCGCCGGTCTCGGCCTCGCCCGACGCCGCGGCCTCGGCCATGTCGGTCTCGTCGCCCGCCGAGTACCCCTCGCCCTCGGGGGTCACCTGGTCGACCGGCACGACGGTGCCCGACGCCGAATCGATCGCGCCGAGCTCGGTCTGCCCGAAGCCGGTCGCGAGCGAGTTGCGGAGCGCGACGTATTTGTCTTGATCGACCGTCGACATCGCGTACAGCACGATGAACATGCACATGAGCACCGTGATCATGTCCATGTACGAGGCCATCCAGCGCTCATCGGGGTGCTCGTCCTCGTGGACCTTCTTCTTGCGAGCGCCGCGCGATCCGCTCATACCGAGACCCCCCGGTCGCCGGCGTCGACCCTGCTCGTGGCCTTCGCGCCCTTCGCGCCCTGCTCGAGGGCATGCGACGGGACCATCGCCTTGAGGCGTTCGCCGAGGAGGCGCGGCTGGCTTCCCGCCTGCACCGCCAGCACCCCTTCGAGCAGCAGCGTCATGCGGGCCTCGTCGAGGTCGGCCAGCTTCTTGAGACGGGCGCCGATGGGCAGCCAGAGGAAGTTGGCGGTGAGCAGGCCCCAGAGCGTCGCGACGAACGCGGCGGCGATCATGTGACCGAGCTCGTCGGGCTGGGCGAGGTTCTCGAGCACGTGCGTGAGGCTGACGACCGTGCCGACGATGCCCACGGTCGGCGCGTACCCGCCGAGGCTCATGAAGAACTTCGACGCCGTGCGGTCGGCCGCGAGACGCGACTCCATCTCGTCCTCCAGCAGGATCCGCAGCTCCTCGCCGTCGGTGCCGTCGGCGATGTTCTGCAGCGCGCCCTTCATGAAGGGGTCGTCCATCTTCTCGGCCTCGGCCTCGAGCGACAGCAGCCCCTCGCTGCGAGCCTTCTCGGCCAGACCCACGATGCCGTCGATCACCGACTGCGGCGGGATCACCTTGCCGGTGAACGCGCGGGGGATCTTCGTGAAGCTGAGGATCGCGTCACGGATCGTGGTGCCGGCGATGCCGACGCCGATCGTCGCCCCGAACACGAGGATGATCGGCGCGGGCAGCAGCAGACCCATGAGGTTCACGCCCTCGAGCTGGATCATGCCGAACAGCGCACCGAACGCGAGGACGATGCCGATTATGGTCGCGGGATCCACGTCAGCGCCCCGCGGGGGTGGTGGCCGGGGCGGGTTCGTCTGCGGGGGCCGGGCGGAGGTCGCTGAGTCGACCCGCGCCTCCTGAGCCTCGGACGAGCCCGAGCTGCGGACCGGTGCCGCTGCGCGTGCCGAGCGGCTGCACGGACGGCGACGTCGCGTGCGGCTCGTCGTAGGCGATCGCGACGATGCGGGCCCGGTAGCGGGCGATCATCTCGATGACCTCGGACATCGGCTCGGTCACGATGTACTTCGCCCCGTCGACCATGATCAGCGTGGTGTCGGGCGTCTCGTGGATGCGCTCGATGAGGTCTGGATTGACAGCGAATCTGCTGTCGTTGAGTCGCGTGACGACGATCATCGGCCCGTCCTAGGTCTGTGTTCTCCCGCCTCCATCCGTGGGGGCGGGGTGGCCTCCCGTCCTGGGTGGCTACGGGTCACTATCGGCCGGGGGTCGGTGGCCGTTAGGTGCGGCGTGGTGGCGGCATCGAGGTGACCCGTTCGGGGCCTTCGCGGGGCGCGGGGCCCCCGGATGAGTCGTCTCGATGCGGTGGCCGAGGAGGCGCGGGGGCTTTCCACAGGGAGGGTTGCGGATATCGGTCGATAGGCTGACGTTCGCTATCGTTACGGCTGGCCACGCGGCGACAGCGCCGCCCGACGAAAGCGACGCCCTTGGATCCCCTCCGCCCCTCCCCCTCACCAGCATCCCGCCTCGCCCTCGGCTCGGAGCCCGTCGTCCACCGACCCGCATGGTCGTCGTTCGGGCGCCGGGCGAAGCGGACGCTGATCCCGCTCGCCCTCCTCCTCGTGCTCGTCACGGCTCGCGTGGGGCCCAGCACGCTGATCGTGCTCGCCGTCGGCGTCGCGATCGTCGCCCCCACCCTCATCGTCTTCGTCCGCACCGCCACGGTGACCGTGACGGCCGACCGCCTGACCTACCGCCGCCTCGGGCGCGAGAGCACGGTGCTGCTCGACGGAACGCAGCGCGGCATCCACTGCCGCCTGAAGCAGGGCTTCGAAGAGCTCGAGTACGTCGGCGTGCGCGACTCGTCCGGCAGCCTGGTCGGCCTGACCGAGGCGTACTTCGCACCCGAAGCGCTGGCCGACGTGGCGCGACGGGTCGGTGCGGATGCGACTCCGCTGCGGCGGACCATGACGGGGCCTCAGGCCGAAGCGGAGAGGCCGGGCACCGTGACGTTCACGCTCCGCCGGCCCGGTGTCACTGGACTCCTCGTGCTCGTCGCGACGGCGATCGTGGTGGTGCCCCTGGTGCTGGCGACCGCCGCGTGAGCGTGCTCGCATCGAAGTGACCCGTTCGGGGCCTTCGCGAGGTGGGAGGGCCCCGGATGGGTCACCTCGATGCACGGGGGGGGGTCAGCCGACCTCGGCAGAGGCGTCGATGCGGTCGAGCACCCGGAAGAGATCACGCACCACGGAGGTCTCGAAGAGATCGTCGGGCCCGGTCGGGGCGTAGGAGGTGAAGGGTGGCTCGTAGAGGAGCGCCCTGCTCACCCGGCCGTGCTCGGTGAGGCGGTCGACGATCATGTTCAGGAAGGCGAGCTGGTTGCCGGTGAAACGGGTCCCGGCCACGAAAGCGCTGAGCGCATCACTGACCGCCGCCCGGTCCATCCCGACGACGGATCGGATGAAGTGGCCGAGCCCCTGCGCCTCTTCGATCGCGAGAGCCAGGTGCTCCGGATCGACCTCGCCGCTGTCGAGGAGCAGCGTCTCCAGGCTCGTGACGTCCTGCTCGGTCAACGGCGTTCCCTTGCGCAGTTTGGCCAGCACGAGGTGATTCTCATGCGCCCGGAGGAACGCCAGGGTCTTCTCGCGGAAGCGCACCCGATCGACGACCGAGCCGGCGCCGAGCACGATCTCGATGTCGTCGAGGACATCGACCTCATCGTCCAGGTCGGTGTAGACCACGCGCTGCTCCGCGCGCGGAGCGAGCTGGATGAGGCCGCGCAGAGCGCGACGCATCTTCTCGAGCTGCGGCACCGTGACGCCATCCCACCACTCGGACGACACGATCTGGTCGAGCAAGTCGCCTTGAGCTCCCACGGCGGGGATGTTGCGCTGGCCGGACAAGGCTCTGGCGATCGACACGATGCGGGCCCGGGCGCTCTCGAACCCGGGCGCACCTACGAGGACTCCCAGCTGAGCTCTGAGGGCGAGGAGGTCGAAGCGTTTTGCATCCTCGTCTACGTCAGCGGCATCCGCCTCTGACGGGAGGTCGGCGAGTTCGACGACGGCCGCGACCGCGTCGTCATCCAGGGAAGCCCATTCACGCCCTTGGACGAACCGCTCGACGAGGCGGCGGTGGGGCCGCACGAGCACATTGGCTGCCGTCATACCCGTCACCCGTCCGTGCAACAGGGCGGCGAGGTCGGAACGGAGCTGGACTTCGCCGTCACTCCGAGCCTCCTGATGATCGAGGCCCTGCAGGAGGCGCAGACGCGCGAGGAAGAGGCGCGAGCGCAACGAGCGGGTCGTGCTGCTGGGGGCCTCAGCGACGTCGGCGTTGAAGTAGGCGATGTTGGCGCCGACGTCGAAGATGATGAAATCCTTCTTGTCGCCGGCGCGGTCCGAGGTTCCGTCCTCGTTCTGACCGCTCGGCCCGTACAGCTCAGGACGAAGGCGCGTCCCGCGTCCGACCATCTGCCAGTACTTGGTCTTCGATGCGACGGGCTTGAAGAAGACCAGGTTGACGACATCCGGCACGTCGATGCCGGTGTCGAGCATGTCGACCGAGATCGCGATCTGAGGCATCCGGTCGGGGTCCGAGAAGTCGTCGATGAAGCGCCCCGCGTTCGGGGTCTGGTAGGTCACGACCTGGGCCAGCAGGCCGTTGAAGTGCGGGTAGCTCGCGTTGAAGCGCTCTTCGATGAAGCGGGCGTGTGCTTGGTTGCGGGCGAAGACGATCGTCTTGCCGATTGTGTCGCCGCCCTCGACGGTACGGCCTTCGGCCATCAGCACTTTCAGGACGCCGTCGACGGTGTCGCGGTTGAAGAGCCAGTCGTTCACGGCTGAGGGATCGACCGCGTCGGGGATCTCCTCACCCCAGTCCTCTTCCTCCCAGCGCTCCTTCTCGTCATCACTGAGATCGTCGTAGCGGATGCCCTGGCGCGTGAACCGAGTGGCCACGACGCGTCCGACCGGCGGCACGAGGTAGCCGTCGTCGATCGCTCGTTCGAGGTCGTAGGAGTCGGTGGGCACGCCGGACTCGAGGCCGAAGAGCTCATAGGTGTCGTGGTCGACGTCGTCTTTCGGCGTCGCAGTGAGGCCCACCACGAGAGAGTCGAACCAGTCGAAGAGGAACCGGTACTTCTGGTAGATCGAGCGGTGAGCCTCGTCGACGACGATGAGGTCGAAGTGATTGGGCCCGAACCTCAGCACGCCGTCGGCATCACGCTGATCGAGCAGGCCCATCATCGTCTGATACGTCGACACGTAGACGCGGCCGGACGTGTCTTTCGTCTCGACGAGGTTCACGACCGTCTCGTCTGACAGGAACTCCACGAAGCGGCGGCCCGCCTGCCGCACCAGGGCGACTCGGTCAGCCAGGAACAGCACTCGCTTGACGCGGTTGGCCCTCATCAGAGAGTCCGCGAGGGCGACGACCGTACGGGTCTTGCCCGTGCCCGTCGCCATGACGAGCAGGGCACGCCGCTGGTGGGCGTCGAAGGCCTCGGTCACACGGGTGACCGCTCGTTGCTGATACTGGCGGTCCACGATGGCGGAGTCGATGACCGGGGGTGTCAGGGGCGATTGGAGGTGACGGCGCTGAACCAGCCACTGCAGTTCGTCCTGGGTGGCGAAGCCCTGCACGCGACGCTGAGGGTAGGCGAGGTCGTCCCACAGCCAGGTGTCGAAGCCATTGGTCACGTAGATGACCGGCCTCTGACCGAACTGGCGCTCAAGAGCGTCGGCGTAGAAGCGCCCCTGCTGCTGGCCCACGAGGGCGTCAGAGCTGGCCCGCTTGGCCTCGACGACTGCGAGCGGTTTTCCGTCGGAACCCCAGAGCACGTAGTCAGCGCGTCCCGTCGCCGTGTCGCCCCCGTCCTGGTCGGGCAGACCCGTGACCGGATACTCGCGGTCTCGGGCCTGATCGAGCAGCCATCCCGCCTCGCGCACCAACGGGTCGATGAGGTCGACGCGGGTCTGCGCCTCCTGGAAGTCGTGCGGCACGGGATGAGCGGCATTGGCCTGCTTAGCCGCCGCGACTTGGGCCCTGAGCAGCTCTAGCTCCGCCGAGAGGGTCGCGTTCGTCTCTTCGGCACGGGCGAGCTCGCCGTCGGCGACGCGGAGACGCTCAGCGAGCTCTTCCGTCTCGGCCCGCGTCTTCTGGGCGGCACCCGGTCGGGGTCGCGGAATGACCGAGGGATCAAAGCGGAGCCCAGCGAGAGGGCGGGCTTCCGCGGCCAGTGCGAAGGTCGAGGCGAACCAGACGTAGACATGGAAGAGCTCGCGGACGGTCGCCTCGCTCTCGCGGACGGTGACGGGAGCGTCACGGTGCACGGCAGCGTTGCCTCGCTGCCGGATGACGTGCATCTTGTCGAGGACCGCCGGGCCGGCGAGGTGCATGAACGACGGGTCGTGCAGCCTCGCCGCGAGGTCGTCGCGATAGACCGGGCCCAGGGAGGCATCGGCGCGGAACGCCCACTCGACTGCCGCCTCGAGAGCGCGACGGGCGTAGAACAGCGCCGTGCGCGGGTCGCCCACGACGTAGTGCTCGGCGCGGTGGGCCTGCTCGGCGAGTTCGGGCCAGCCCACACGGACGAAGTCGAAATTGCTCATGGCCGTCACTGGCGCCCCCTGGTGCGTGTGGCGTCAGCCTAGCGGCGGCCTTGTCGCCGCACCAAGACCCCACCAGGAGCGCCGCATTGTGATGTGGTGTCGATAGTGGCACCATTATGGGGTGGGTTCCGTCGAGTCGCTGATCGCCAGCATGAGGAGGAACCCCGCGAACGTCCGTTTCGCTGACCTCGAGAAGGTCTGCGACGACCGCTTCGGCGAACCACGCCGTCGAGGCGGGAGTCACTCGGTCTACCGCATGCCGTGGCAGGGCGACCCTCGAGTGAACATCCAGAACGATCACGGCAAGGCGAAGCCGTACCAGGTCAAGCAGGTCCTGGCGGCGATCGACAAGATGGAGGAGCGATGAATCCCGTGCTCAGCACCCCCGATGTGCGGCACTACACCTATGCCGTCGCCTGGTCGGCAGACGACCAGGAGTACGCGGCCACCGTGGCGGAGTTCCCGTCGCTGTCGTGGCTCGACGCCGACCAGGACGCGGCGCTGGCGGGCCTCCGGGCACTCGTCGGCGACGTCGTCGACGACCTCGTCGCCAGCGGCGAACCTGTGCCGGCCTCGTTCGGTGAACGCCGCTTCAGTGGAGAGTTCCGCCTGCGGACCACGCCCGACATGCATCGCTGGCTGACCATCGCGGCGGCACGACAGGGAGTGAGCCTGAACCGCTACGTCAACTCGCTGCTGAGCCGTGGGTAGGAGGCGCGGTAGGGCTGGCCCCGTCGCCCACGGTTCAGAGCTGGCCGGTGAAGGCGCGGTGCTGGAGGGACGCGAAGAGCTCGTCGAGGTGGTCTAGGTGCGATTCTGCTCGAGCCACGCTTTCATCGATGGCTTCAAGCTGACGGACAAGCGCGCCCTGTTCATCATCCTCAAGACGAGGAATGCGGATAGAACGGACATCATCGAAATTCAGCCCCTGCTTGGTTGCACCTCGATTCATCTTCATGAGCTGCTGAACCCCACTGGATGACGATAGGTATGCAGACACGTAGCGCGGCGACACGCCCTTGAGTCGCAAAAGTGCGAGATGCTGGCTGACGTTGGCACCAGCCAACTCGGGGGTGACTACGGCGGTCCGACCCAGATCAGCGGTAATGCTCAGCAGAACGTCGCCCGCTTTGACGCGTGTTCTTTCAGCTTCCATAGAGGGAGGAGCATTGACGCGCACAAGGTCCGATGTAGCGAGCCTGTCCTTACCCACATCCTGGATGCGCAGAAAAGGTGTCCCTCCGCTCGAGTAGTACTTGGCCCAGCCACGCGAGCCGCTGGTGAGGAATTCGATGTGCTCCCTGAGTCCCACTCGTCCTCGGCCCTGCAGCGGCTCAAGGAGCCCGGTGCGCAGTTCATCGAGGAGGGCGAGGGTGCGGCGGCGCTTGGCTCGGAGCTCGTCGACCTGGTCGAGGATGGCGGCGATGCGGCGTTGCTCGGACTCTTCTGGAACCGGCACTGGCATCGACAGAAACACCGACGCGGGGAGACTGCGCCTTCGCGCGGTCGACCCTCTGAGCTTGGCTCTGTAGAACTCGACGGCTCGAGGCCCACGAAGGTACCGCTCCAGGTATCCGCGGTGCACGTCAGTCGCTGTGAGGTCCCACACCCCGTAAGCCGGGCTCACGATCCCCTCGTCGTACAAGCGCTGGAATGCAAGGACTGCCTCGTCGATGGGGAATCCGACGACGAGTTGACCTCGATCAACGACCTTGTAGTCCCGCTTGTCATCGCTGGACACGGACTTAACGAACTTGTCTTCCTGGTCGACAAGACCACGCCTCATGGTCATGGAGAGAACCGGGAGGCTGCGCCCAGGACCGAGTCGACGTACTTTTGCGGGCGCGAGGATGTCTCCCAAACTCCGAGTTGTCATGAGTGGTCCCGGAGAGATGCAAGTCCGTCGGCGATTTCACGCTCGAGTATTTCGAGATCGGCGAGGATCTCTTCCGGGGACCGGTGCACCGCCTCCTCATGCTCGACCTCGCGATAGCGATTGATGCTGAGGTCGTATCCCTCGGCGACGATCTCGTCGTGGGGCACGAAGAAGGACTGCGCCGTGCGGCGGCGCTCGCGCTCTGGCGAGTTCGAGTCGCCGATCGTCTTCCAGCGCGCGAGCGCGTCGGGCAGGTCGTTCGCCTCGATCGGAGTGCGCTTGTCGTCGAGCGTGAAGCCGTCTGCGCGGACGTCGTAGAACCAGACGTTTTCTGTACCACCCGAGCTCGTCTTCGTGAAGAACAGGATCGCCGTCGACACCCCGGTGTAGGGCTTGAAGGTACCGCTCGGCAGCTTCACCACGGCGTCGAGCTTGTGGTCTTCGACGAGCATCTTGCGGATGTCCTTGTGTGCCTTCGACGATCCGAACAAGACTCCATCAGGCACGATGACGGCCGCTCGTCCGCCGTTCTTCAGCAGACGCAGCATCAGTGCCAGGAACAAAAGCTCCGTCTTCTTCGTCTTCACCATCGACAGCAAATCGGTGGCGGTGGACTCGTAGTCGAGGCTGCCTGCGAAGGGCGGGTTGGCGAGGACGACCGAGTAGCGCTTCTCCACGTCCGAATGCCCCTGGGCGAGGCTGTCACGCCGCTCGATGACCGGGTTCTCGACCCCGTGCAGCAGCATGTTCATGCTCCCGATGCGCGACATCGACGCATCGGAGTCGAAGCCCGTGAAGGCCGAGTGATTGAAGTGCGCCATCGCTGTTGAGTCGTTGTAGATCTCGGGATGTTGTTCGCCGAGATACTCCGCCGCCGCGACGAGGAACCCCGCGGTGCCCGCTGCCGGGTCGATGATCGTGTCTGTGGGGCCCGGCGCGATCATGTCGACCATCAGCTGGATGATGTGCCGCGAGGTGCGGAACTGCCCGTTCTGACCGGAGGTCGCGAGCTTGCTCAGCATGTACTCGTAGATGTCGCCCTTGGTGTCGCGCGCCTCCATCGGGATGTGGTCGAGCAGGTCGACCACCTTCGACAGCAGTGCGGGCGTCGGGATGCCGAACCGCGCATCCGCCATGTTCGCCGCGAATGACGAGCCCTCATCACCGAGGCGACGAATGAACGGGAAGACGTTCTGCTCGACGACGTCGAACATCTCGGCCGCCGTGAAGTTCTTGAAGCGCGACCAACGCAAGTCGTCATAAGGCCGCGGCCGACGAGCCGTGTAGTCGCTGCCCTCCGGGAAGACCCTGGTCCGCATCGGCTTGCCCGTCGCGTTGGACCGGTTCTCCTCGCGGGTGTGCACCTCGTCGAGCCGACGGATGAAGAGCAGGTAGGTCATCTGCTCGATCGCATTCAGCGGGTTCGCGATGCCGCCCGACCAGAAGGCGTTCCAGACCTGGTCGACCTGCGACTTGATGGTGGCTTCGATGGGGGTTCCTTCCTTGCGAGCGCCGTGGGGCGCCTCCGGGATTCTGTCAGATATCGGCCACCTGCCCCTCGGACTGGGTGACGAACGAGACGCGGCTCGCGTCGCGGCCTATGAGAAGGCGGCCCCGGAGCGCGAAGTGGACGCAGAAGCCCTGCAGCGGGGGCGACGCGACCTCACGGTCACCGAGATCGAGGGTTTAGTCAAGACCATGGCTGACGGCGGACGAGGCCCGCCCGCCGGCGCGGGATCGAAGTGACTCGTTCGGGGCCTTCGCGAGGTGGGAGGGCCCCGGATAGGTCACTTCGATGCGCGGGGTGGGTGCCGGCGACACGAGCGCGTAACACCGGGCTGGCAGGATGCTCCGGTGACCGATACCCCCGCGAACGACGGCACGCGCGACGCCACCCCTGTCGCCCGGCCCTCCTCCCCCACCACCGCCTCCCCCTCGACCGGCTCGACCGACCGGGCTGCCACGAACGGCCCGTCCGACTCGACCGACTCGACCGGCTCGCCCGTCTACTCGACGCCCGACTCGACAGGGCTGGACGCCGCGCTGTCTCCCGACACGGCGACCCCGCTCGTCGACGACCCGGCCCTCACCGAGACCATCGCGACCGTCGACGCCAACCGGCACACCCTCGTCGAGAACGTGATGGGCGTCGTGACCGGGGTGTTCCTCGCCTCGTTCGGGCTGTATCTGCTCAAGGAGAGCGGATCGGTGTCCGGCGGCACCGCCGGGCTGGCCCTGCTGCTCAGCTACGCCACCCACATCTCGTTCGGCGTGCTGTTCTTCGCCGTCAACATCCCGTTCTTCGCCCTCGCCCTGTGGAAGAAGGGCCTCGCCTTCACCCTCCGCACGACCCTGACCGTCGCCCTCGTCTCGGCGTTCTCGTACCTGCACCCCCTCGCCTTCCGGATCGACAGCCTCAACCCGGTCTACGGCACCCTCGGCGGCAACCTGATCGTCGGCGTCGGCCTGCTCATCCTCTTCCGCCACGGCGCGAGCCTCGGCGGCATCAACATCCTCGCCCTCGTGCTGCAGGAGCGACTCGGCTGGCGGGCCGGATACGTCCAGATGGCCGTCGACGTCGTCATCGTCGCCCTGTCGCTGATCGTCGCGTCGCCCTGGGTCGTGCTGCTCTCGGCTCTCGGCGCGGTCGTGCTGAACCTCGTGCTCGCCCTCAACCACAAGCAGGGGCGGTACCTGGGCCGCACGTGAGCCGCCGAGCTCGACCGGCCGGCCTCATCGCCCCGAGCGCATCAGTCCGAGCGCATCACCCCGGTCACGTCAGGCCGAGCGACCTCAGCACGGTGTCCATCCACTGCACGACCACGTCGCGCTGCAGGGCCGCGGCGATGGCGATCGTCAGCTGGAGCAGCGCCATCACGTTGGCCAAGGCGATCCGCGGCACCGTGGTCGACGGCGGCACGAGGGCGATCGCGGCCAGGGTCACGAGCACGAAGGTGTTGCCCGCCGAGTTCATCGGGACCGTGCCGATCACGAATCCGAGCAGCACCGCCGCCAGCAGGAGCGTCCCGACCACACCTCCCGCGAGGCGCCGCACCACGGTGGTCATCAACCATGCGCTGGCCACGGGTGCGAGCAGCAGCAGGCCGAACGGCGTCGTGAACAGCGACCAGAAGATCGGCCAGCGCGAGGCGTCGTAGTCGAGCACGCTGCGGAACGCCCCGAGGGGGTCGCCGCCGAAGCTCCACTGCACGAACATCAGGGCGGCGAGCGCCGACAGCGTCGGGAACACCAGCACCAGCGCATGCGCCCGGTGCACGCCGACCTGATGCCGCCCGTGCGTCAGGAACGGCACCGTCAGCACCGCGGCCGTCGCGTAGAGCAGCCCGTTGGGGTCGGTGAGTGTCGCGAGCATCAGCAGGATGCCGGCCCGGAACCCGGACTGCGTGTTGCGGTACGTCACGAACCGGACGACGTCGGTCATCGCGAGCCCGAAGAACGCGATGCCGAGGAACGCCGGCAGGTTCTCGGTCGCCAGGAAGAAGAACAGCGGGTTCGCGACGAGGGCGAGCGTCAGCGCCGTGACGGTCGACGCGTGGAAGCCCCGCTGCACCATCAGCTCGATCATGGCGTGCACGACGACGCCGGCGCAGAGGGCTCCCACGATCGACAGGCCGAACGCGCCTCCCGGGGTGATCGCCGCGACCACACCCGTGATGGGCGGGAACGTGTCGCCCAGCCAGGCGGCCCCCGACCCCGTCCAGTCGACGGTCGCGGTCCGGGCCACGAGCAGGACGTTCGCCGACACGGATTCGGACACTCCCCCGACCTCGAGCAGCACCGCGACGATCACGAAGGGCGCCGCCAGCAGCAGCCGCATCGCGGTGCGCCCGGCGAGGGTGCGTGGGAACGCCGAGTGCGTCATGCCGGCGAGCACCGACGCGAGGCGGCGCTCCTGGACGAGCTCGCGCAACGCGAGGGCGCGGGCCGTGCCGCGCGGTCGCCCGACCGATGCCGCAGGAGGCGCGGGTCGCTGCACCGGGACCGGTCGCTGCAGCGGGACGGATCGCTGCTGCGGCTCAGGTCGCTGCTGCGGGGCGGGTCGCTGCACCGCGGCGGGTCGCCGCAGCGGCGGCAGCGTCAGCCCGAGGTCCACCGAGGAGGCGCGGGTCGGGGCGGCGGTCGCGACCGCCTCGGCGACCGGAGCGACCCCGTCTGCCGTCGCCGCGCCTCCTGCGGGTCCCGTGCCGTGCTCGTCGACCTCAGGACGAGTGCGTGGTGAGGCCATGCTCGGTCTTCTCCCAGTAGTGCGGTCGGGTCAGCAGCTGGGCCAGCGCCTTGTACGACGCGACGGAGTGGAGGATCCAGTAGACGGGGTTGAGCAGCGCCCAGTGGATCAGGTGGAAGGTGCCCCGCTTGTAGGGGCCCATCATCGAGAGGTAGACCATGATCCCGTTGCCGATGACGAAGTTGAACAGGCAGATCCAGAGCACCCAGGCGGGGAACACCGCCGCCAGCCAGTCCGACGGCAGCAGCAGCGCGACGACGGTGCCGACGTACGAGGGCAGCACGCCCAGGAACGTCGCCGGGGTGCCGCCGATCAGCAGCGCGAACGACGCGAAGCGGACGAGCCCGATCTGACGGATCAGCCGCAGCGGCCGGCGCGCGTGCACGAGCGTGGTCTGCATGTAGCCCTTGATCCACCGGCTGCGCTGACGCACGAAGTTCGGGATGGAGGTGTTGGCCTCCTCCATCGTCGTCGAGTTGATGACGCCCACGCGGTAGCCCAGGGCGCTCGCGCGGATCCCCAGGTCGGCGTCTTCGGTGACGTTGTACGGATCCCAGCCGCCGAGCCCGACGAGAGCCTCGGTGCGGAAGTGGTTCGACGTGCCGCCGAGCGGGATGGGCAGGTCGGCGTGGTCGAGCCCGGCCAGCATGTAGTCGAACCAGTAGCTGTACTCGAGCGTGAACATGCGGGTCAGCGCGTTCTCGGTGGCGTTGAAGTAGCTGAGCGCCGCCTGGACGCAGACGGTGCGCTCGCCGCCGCGCTCGAAGGCGATGACGGCCTTCTTCAACTGATCCGGGTCGGGGGTGTCCTCCGCGTCGTAGATCACGAGGAACTCGCCCGACGCGAGATAGAGACCGACGTTGCAGGCGCGCGGCTTCGTCTGCGGGTGCCCCTTCGGCACGGTGACGACGTGGAAGTGCGCCGGCGGGTCGGCGGCGGCGATCGCGTCGCGGGTGGCGTCGTCCTCCTCCTCGATGAGGATGAGCACCTCGAGCTTCTCGAGCGGGTAGTCGAGCCCGCCGAGGTTGTCGATCAGCTGCGCCACGATGTTCGCCTCACGGAACACCGGCACGAGCACGGTGTACCGCGGCAGGTCGGCGTCGTCGAGCGCGGCGACCTCGGCGTCGGTGATCCGCTCGACCACGTCGAACCGGGCGCCCCGCATCGCGACGACGAACTTGAAGCCGGTGCCGAGGAGGAACACCACGCTGACGATCGCGATCAGCGTGCTGGCCACGACGGCCGGAGCGAGCACGGCCGCCGCGAGCATCACTACCCCGAGCACCGCCCCGCCGATCTTCTGACCGCGCGAGAACACCACGCGGGCCGAGAGCGCCGGGTTCGCCCGGTACAGGTCGTTGGCCGCGCTGTCGGCGACGATGTCGTCGAAGACCCGCAGCGTCGCGTCCTTGATGCCCCAGGTCGAGGCCACCCGGAACTCCACGGGGGCGCCGAGCTCGGCCTCGAGATCCGCCTGCCGGTCGGGGGTCGGACGCCGCGCCGTGGCGACCAGCACGCTGCCGTCTCGACGCCGGTGCACGGGCATCCAGTCTTCGGCGATGTACCGCTGCCCCGAGCCCGACCGCACGAGGTCGCGGTCGAAGCGGACCGTCTCGGTGTCGACGGTGTCGACTGTCTCGGCTGCGTCGGCTGCGTCGGCTGCGTCGGCTGTATCGGCTGTGCCGGCTGTGTCGAGCGGCGGATCCGTGCGGTCGGCGTCGCTCGTCGACGGGCGGGTCGGGTCGGGGGCCATGCCCTCAGCGTGTCCTCGGAAATGAGGACACGGCACCCCCCGATGAGGCCGCCCGCCCCGTTGTGACCAGAACTGGGGTCCGCGACGGGGCCCGAGGAGGCGCGGGCTGGCCGCGGAGCGAATGTCGAGTCGCCGAGGCGGTCGGCCTGGTGCCGGCGCCGGCACCCGTGGCGGGGCCGGCACCGGCTGAGGCGTCAGCGCTTGAGGTTCGTCAGCTCCTGCAGCACCTCGTCGGAGGTGGTGATGATGCGGGCGTTCGCCTGGAAGCCGCGCTGCGCGACGATCAGGTTGGTGAACTCCTGCGACAGGTCGACGTTGCTCATCTCGAGCGTGCCGCTGGCGAGCGAGCCGACTCCGGGCGAGCCGGGAGCGCCGATGCGAGCGTCGCCCGAGTTCGCCGTCGCGCGGTAGCCCGACCCGCCGGCCTTCTCGAGACCGCCGGCGTTGGCGAACGTGGCGAGCGCGATGCGACCGACGGCCAGCGACTCGCCGTTGCTGAACTGGCCGACGAGCGTGCCGTCCTTCGAGAGCGAGAAGCCCTGCAGCGTGCCGGCCTCCCGGCCGTTCTGGTCGGTGACGCCGACGGTGTTGAGCGTGGCGAAGCCGGTGATGCCGCCGAGGGCGACGGAGACGCCGCCGACGGTGAGCGCCGTGTTGCCGGTCGAGCCGCCGGTCGCCGTGAAACCGAGCGTCGCCGTGCCCCGAGCCGTGCCGTTCTGGCCCTCGACGGCCCAGCCCTGCGCGGTGCGCGTGAAGGTCAGCGAGAGGGTGCTCTCGTTGCCGGCCGCGTCGTAGACCTTCGTGTCGCGACGGACGACGCCGCCGATCGCGGTGTCCGAGGGCAGGTTGCCGCCGAGGGTCGCCGTCGTCGTCTGGACGGCGGGTGCGGCGCCGTTCAGGGGCAGCGTGATGTCGCCCACCGCGCCTCCTTCGTTCACGACGCCGTTCGTGGCCGAGTAGCCCTGGACGAGCTTGCCGTCGGCCGAGGTCAGACGCCCCTGGGCGTCGAAGTCGAACGACCCGGCGCGCGTGTAGACGGTGTCGTTGCCGAGCCGCGTGACGAAGAAGCCGTCACCCGAGATCATCAGGTCGGTGGCCTTGCCGGTGGCCTGCGCCGAGCCCTGCGCGAAGTTCGTCGAGATGCCCGCGACCTGCACGCCGAGACCGACCTGCGCCGGGTTGGTGCCGCCGACGCCGGTCTGCGGGCCGCCGGCGCCCTGGGTCATCTGCGACAGCGTGTCCTGGAACTGCGTGGTCGACGCCTTGAAGCCCGAGGTGTTGACGTTGGCGATGTTGTTGCCCGTGACGTCGAGCATGGTCTGGTGCGAGCGGAGGCCGGAGATGCCGGAGTACAGCGAGCGGAGCATGAGTGCTGCCTTTCGAGAGGAGAAGAGGGGGTCGAGAGCGTGAGGGGGGCCGAGCGCGTGAGGCGGGCCGAGGGCGTGAAGCGGGTCAGGGCGTGAGGCGGGTCAGGGCGAGGTCGTCGCGGAGATGCCGGAGATGAGATCCAACGCGACCTCCTTCCCGGCGACCGTGACCCGGGGGACGGCGTCGGCGAACGAGACGCTGGTCGCCGTGCCGGTGACGGGCTTGCCGTCGGCGCCCGTGTAGCTGACCTCGCGACCGACGAGGTTCGACGCGGCGATGCGCATCTGCAGCGAGAAACCCTCGGTCGCCGTCGTGGTCTGGTTGGTGATCTGCTCCATCATCGCGAGCTGGGTCGTCTGGCCGATCATGGCGTTCGTGTCCATCGGCGACGACGGATCCTGGTTCTTGAGCTGCGAGACGAGCAGCTGCATGAACATCTCGCTGTCCATGCTCTGCTTCGGGGTGCGCGACGCGGCGTTCGAGTTCGCGAGGGCCGCGGCGGCGCTCGCGGCGTCGACGCTTCCGCTGATCTGGTCGATCGAGGGCATGGCGGAGTCCGTTCAGGCCAGGACGTCGAGGGACGTCGAAGGGAGGGAGGTGCGGGTCGGGTCGACCGCGGCGGTCGGGTCGAGGGCGTCGGTCGGGTCGAGGGCGTCGACCGCGGGGCGGCGGGTGCCGGGGGTGGATGTGTCGCCGGGCTGGCCGGGGGTGCCCGATCGACCGGGCTGGCCGGGGTCGCCGGGCTGGCCCGATTGGCCGGACTGGCCGGGCTGCGCCCCGGTGCTCTGGGTGCGCGCGTCGGAGGGCTGGTTCTGGCTCGACAGGTCGATGCCGACCTGAAGACCCGCGCCTCCCATGTCGCGTCGGAGATCGGGGATGATCGCCCGCACGGCGTCGCGCGCCGCGTCGGAGCCGGCGAACATCTCGACCTGCATCCCGGCGGACGACACGTGGGCTCGCACCGTGACGGGGCCGAGCGCCTCGGGGGCGACGGTCACCGTCACCGTGTGGGTGCCGCGGCCTGCCGAGGCGAGCGAGAACAGGGGGCGGGCGAGCTGCTGGCCGAGCGGGGCGGGGGTCTGCGGGGCGGCGGGGGTCTGCGCCGGAGCGGTCGCCGTGCCGGGCCCGGGCGTCGCCGGCGCGGGCATCGCGGAGGGGAGCGCCGGAGGCAGGGCGGCGGCCTGCGCGGACCCGGTCGCGGTCGCGGCCGCGGGCGAAGGCGTGGAGGAGGCAGGAGGTGCGACTTCCGACGAGTCCGCAGCCGCCTTGAGCGACACGGGTGCGCCGAGCGACGGGGAGGGAGATGCGTCGGCGGGGGCGGGCGTCGTCATCGGTGCGGCGCCGGGCGGCGTCGCGGGTGCGGCGGCGGACGGCGTCGCGGGTGCGGTGGCAGGCGGCGTCGCGGGTGCGGCGGCAGGCGAGGTCGACGCCCCGAGTGCTGCAGGGCCCGCGACGGGGTCGGTGGTCGACGAGACCGAGGTCGGGGCCGGGGCCGGGGCCGAAGGTGCGCTCGCGTCGGCTATTACGCCTGCATGCGTAGCGGCCCCGGCGAGAGGAGGCGCGGCGACGGAGGCAGTCGGAGCGGTGGCGACCGCGGCGAGCGCTCCCGGGGCAAGGGTGCCGGCGAGATCCGCTGTTACGCCTGCTTGCGTAATAGCCGACATCGAGGATGTTCCCGGAGCGGGCGACGCGGACACGAGGGCAGCTGCCGGGGCCGCGGCGGGCGCTCCGGGAGCCGAGGTGTCGGTGAGATCAGCTACTACGCCTGCCTGCGTACTGGCCGATGTTGATGTCGATGATGCTCCCGGCGCGGGCGGCGCAGACACGAGGGCAGCTGCCGAAACCGCGGTGGGTGCGGCGCCCGCGGGCGGAGGCGTTACGCCTGCATACGTAATAGCCGAAGTCGACGATGCTTCCGGCACGGACGGCGCAGACACGAGGGCAGCGGGCAAGACCGCGGCGGGGGCGGCGGCGGGGGCGGGGACGACGGTCGGTGGGATCGGCGGGGTAGGCACGGCGAGGTCTGGAGCCGGGGCGTCGGGGGTCGCGCCGTCCGGGCGGCGGGGACTGGCGACGTCCGGGCGGTCGGGGGTCGCGCCTCCTCGGGTCGTTCCGGCGGAGGGCGCGTCGGATGACGAGGCACCTGCAGCTTCGGCGGCATCCGCAGCACCGGCCGAGAGCATCGCCGCTTCGAACACGACGGCGGTCGCCCGGCCCGCGGCGGAGACTCCGGCGCGCGCACGACTCGACGCCGCACCATCGACGGGTGCCGCCACGAACGGCAGGGTGCGCAGACCGCTCACGAGGCACCCCCAGCCCGCATGAGCTGCTGCAGCGCCGCGGTCGTCATGTCGGTACCGGCGAACACCGGCGCACCGAACCCCGCCGCACCGAGCCCCGCAGCTCCGGCCGACACCGCACCCGCCGACCCGGTCGCCGGGACCACGCGACGGATCGTCGACAGGTCGGCGTCGCTGTACCAGTTGTTCACGATCTGGACGTCCTTGCCGGGGCGAGGCGCGTGCAGCACCTTGCCGTCCCCGACGTAGATCACGATGTGCCCCTCGCCCTTCGCCACGAGCAGGTCGCCCGGCCGCGCCTCGGCGAGCGAGCCGACCTCGGCACCCATCCGCGCCTGGTCGGGCACGACGCGCGGCATCGCGACACCGAGCTCCTTGAACACGGTCTGCACGAGGCCCGAGCAGTCCATCCCGCTGCGGTCCTCTCCCCCGAAGACGTACGGCACCCCGAGGTACTTCTCGGCACCCGAGACCACATCGGCCCCGGAGGCCCCGCTGCCCGACGCTACGGCTCCCTTCACGGCGTCGACGGAGGCGGTGGTCGCGCCAGCCGCCCCAGCCGTCCCGGCACCCGTCGCCGACGGACCCGCCGCACCCGCACCGGTCAGACCGAGGGCGGCCGCAGCCGCCGCAGCCGACCCCGCGGAGCCGAGCGTCGAACCGGTCGCCGACAGCGCCGACGCGAACGCCGACGCCGACGCGGCCCGATCGGCCGACGACCCGGAGGCGCCGGTCGCGTCGATCAGACCCGCACGGCCCGCACGGACCTGCTCCAGCTGCGATCTGATGTCGTCGATCCGGGACAGGACCTCGCTCACGGGACTCATGTCGCGCCTCCTCGGCTCTGCGATGCGATCTCGTCGAGCACGGTCTGCTCGGCCCGGAGATCGTCGGCGGCGGTCGTCGCGGCGTGCTGCGCCTCGAGCTTCTCGAGCGCCAGGGCGGCACGGCGCGCCTCGTTGAAGGCCCGCTGCGCCTCGTCGGCCTCAGCACGACGACGCTCGGCGACGGCGTCGAGCTCGGAGAGCATCCCCCGCGTCGACGCCCGCGAGGCCGCGATCGCACTGAGCATCGCGGCGTCGGAGACCTCGACCGGGCCGTCATCGAGGGTGCGACGCGCCGCCATGCGACGGTCGGACGCCTCGCGCAGCCGCTCGTTCGCATCGGCCAACGTCGCCGCCGCCTGACCCTGCTGGGCATGCCGCAGTCGGAGCAGCCCGATCAGCGAGAAGACGCGCGCCATCAGGCACCCCCGAGCCGGGAGGTCAGCTGCGCGAGGCGGTTCCACGAGTCGGCCGACGTCGACCGCTCGTCCATGCCCTGCTGCAGGAACGCGTCGATGGCCGCCTGGTTGTCGACGGCCGCATCGACCAGCGGGTTCGCCCCGCGCTGATAGGCGCCGACGTCGAGCAGATCCTGGGCCGCCCGACGCGCGGCCATCACCTTGCGCAGCACCGTCGCGGCGGCGCGCTGCGGCGGACTCGTCACCTTCGACGCCACGCGCGACACCGAGCCGAGCGCGTCGACCGACGGGAAGTGCCCGGTCACGGCCAGCTTCCGGTCGAGCACGACGTGACCGTCGAGGATGCTGCGGGCCGCGTCGGCGATCGGCTCGTTGTGGTCGTCGCCGTCGACCAGCACCGTGTACATGCCCGTCACCGAGCCGACCCGATCGGTGCCGGCTCGCTCGAGCAGCCCGGCGAGCACCGAGAACGTCGACGGCGGGTAGCCGCGCGTCGCCGGGGGCTCGCCCACCGACAGGCCGATCTCGCGCTGCGCCATCGCGACGCGCGTCAGCGAGTCCATCATCAGCATCACGTCGGAGCCCGAGTCACGGAACGACTCGGCGATGCGCGTCGCGACGAAGGCCGCGCGCAGACGCATGAGGGCGGGCTCGTCGCTGGTCGAGACGACGACGATAGAGCGGGCGAGACCCTCGGGGCCGAGGTCGTCCTCGAGGAACTCGCGCACCTCCCTGCCGCGCTCGCCGACGAGGGCGATCACGCTGACCTCCGCGTCGGAGCCGCGCGCGATCATCGACAGCAGCGACGACTTGCCGACGCCCGACCCGGCGAACAGCCCCACGCGCTGACCGCGACCCACGGTCGTCAGCGTGTCGAGCACGCGGACGCCGAGCTGCAGCGGCGTGTCGATGCGCGCCCGGTGCATCGCGGAGGGCGTCGCGTGGTCGAGCGGCACGAGATCGACGGGGCCGCCGCCCGGGCCGACCAGCGGACCCCTGCCGTCGATCGGACGACCGAGGCCGTCGAGCACGCGGCCGAACAGCCCCGCACCGGTCGGGACGAGCAGCGGGCGCCCGGTCGAGCGCGCCGGAGTGCCCGAGGTGATCCCGGCGAGCCTGCCGAGCGGCATGCAGCGGACGCCGTCGGGCGTCGTCGCGACGACCTCGGCGAGGTTCGAACCGTCGGTCGCGTCGCCGACGCTGACGACGTCGCCGACCGCGGCGTCGAGACCGACGATCGTGATGCCGAGACCGACGGCGGTGCTGACCCGGCCGACGCGCTGCGGGCGGGCGGCGGCGCGGGCGGCGGCGATGCGGGTCTGGGCGACTCGGGCGGGTGCGGGGGCGACGCGAGTCTGGGCGACTCGGGCGGGTGCGGGGGCGACGCGGGCGACGGGGGCGGGCGCCAGGGCGGTCGGCGCGGTCACGAGGCCGCTCCGGTCGTCGACGCCGTGACGGTCGCGGGCGCGCCCAGCAGAGCCTGTCGCGCGCGGGCGAGCGCCGTGTCGAGACGGGCGTCGATCAGCCCGGCCGGCAGATCGGCTTCGGCGTCGCCCCGCCCGAGCGACGGATCCGCGGCGAAGACGACCCCCGGAGCCGAGGAGGCGCGGGTCGACTCGTCGAGGAGCGCCAGATCGAGAGGGTGCAGCCGGAGGGTGGTCACGACGCTCCCGTCCGCTCCGACGAGGGCGCGCGCGACGGCGGCCCGGGCGGTGCGTCCGGCCCGGGGGTCGGGGTCGCCGGGGGTCGCGGGCTCGTCCACCGAGGGCTCGTCCGCCGAGGGCTCGGAGGCGCGGAGTTCGTAGCCGACCACCGCCTCCGCGAGGTCGAATGCGGTGGCGACCAGCACCTCCTCGGCGTCGGAGACCGATTGGACCACGCGGGCGTCCAGCGCCCTCGCAGCCGTGACCAGGATGTCCGCCGCGGCGATGCCGTGCGCCATGAGCCGCTCGTGCAGCTCGGCGTGCTCGGCCTCGAGGGCGGCACGGCGGGCGGCGAGTTCGAGCTCGGCGGCGCGGAGACCCGCGGCGTACCCGGCGGCGTGGCCCCGGGCCTCGGCGCGCACGTCGTCGGCGTCGCGGGCGGCGGCGCGGTCGGACCCCGGACCGGCGATGGTCGGATACACGACACGCGCGACGGAGCCCGGCGCGGAGGCCGGGGGGTTCATCACGGGATCGAGCATCACGGGCCGTTCGGCGTTCGAGGACGACGGCCGATCCGTGGCCGGGGTGAGGTGAGCGATCCGTGCTCAGCTGCGACTCTCGACCGGGAGCGGGCCGGCGTTAGGAGCTGCCCCGAAGGGGGGCCGCGGTGGGGGCTGCGGAGGGGGTGCTGGTGCGTGTGCGCGAATCGCGACCGCCGCCTACCCCTCGTGTGCAAATCGCGACCGCTCCGACCAGCCTCCGGCGTACCGAACCCGACAAAACCGCGGCGGAACGCCGCTCCACTCCCCAAAAAGCCGTCTCAGCGCCCAAACAGTCGCGATTTGCACACGCACCACCCCAGCCGAGAGCGCGCGGCCGGGCTACTCGACCAGGGCGTCGTCGTCGGCGCGGTGCACGGTGATCGAGCCGAGCGCCTCGAGTTCGCGGATGGCGCGGACGACCTCGGCCCGCGCCTCCTCGACCTGCGACCGGCGCACCGGTCCGAGCGAGGCCAGCTCGTCGTCGAGCAGCTCGGCGTTGCGGGCCGACACGTTGCCGCGGATGACCTCGGTCACGGCCGACGGCGCGCCCTTCATCGCCAGGGCGAGCACGGCCGCGTCGATGCCGCGCAGCACCTGCTGGATGTCACGCGTCTCGAGCCGAACGATGTCCTCGAAGGTGAGCATCCGCGACCTGACCTCCTCGGCCAGCTCGGGGTCGCGGGCGTCGAGACCGTCGAGCAGCGCCCGCTCGGTCGCGCTGTCGCTGCGGTTGATGATCTCGACGAGGGGCTGGATGCCGCCGACGACCTCGATCTGGTCGCGCGGAGCCACGACGGCCCCGGCCCGGATCTTGAGCGTCGCCGCGACGATCCCGACGGCCTCGGGCGTGGCGGTGCCCATGGTGGCGATCGCCTGCGCGACGTCGGCTCGGACGTCGAGGTCGAGCCCCGCGAGCACGGCCGACGCCTGGGGCGGACGCACATGGGCGAGCACGAGGGCGATGGTCTGCGGCAGTTCGCCGTCGAGCAGAGCGACGACCTGACCGGGGTCGGCCTCGTCGAGGAACTCGAACGTCTTGCGGGCCATGTTCGACGCGAGCCGCTCCATGACGCCGGCCGCGCGCTCCGACCCGAACGATGCCTCGAGCAGACCGATCGCGACGTCGTGTCCGCCGCGCGGCTGGTGCTGACCCGACACGCTCAGCTCGTGGAACTCGGCCACGGTCGACTCGGCGACGGCGGCGTCGACCCGGCGCATCCGCACGATCTCCGTCGTGATCTCCGCCGCCTCGTCCTCGCTGAACTGCTGCATGACGGTCGCGGCGCGGCTCTGGTCCATCTGCATCAGGATGACGGCGACCTTCTGCGGCCCCGTCAGGGCGGTCGGCGCCTGCGGGGTGGCGGCGAAGGGCACGACGAGGTCGGTCACAGTCCGCTCCGCTGGTCCATCAGGCCGCGCAGCAGCTCGGCCGTCTTGGCCGGGTCGCGTTCGGCGAGCGCGTCCACCTCGGCGCGGCGGCGCTCGGCCGACAGCACCTCGGGCGACGGCTCGGGGGCGTCGACCGTGGGCAGCATCTGCGTCGCCGTGTCGTCTGCGCCGAGCATGGAGCGTCCGGAGGCGGCGTCCAGGTCGAGACGCATGGTCGCATCCCAGGTCTGGGCTGCGTTCGCGGACGCGAGCTCGCCGAGGTCGACGTCCTCCCGGGCCTGACGGCGGCTCCGACGGGCGAAGACGATGAGCGCGACGATGGCCGCGAGCGCGACGAACCCGACGATGCTCGCGGTGCGGATCGTCGACCACATCGCCTCCGTCGCGGCGGCGGCGTCGGCGGCGGCGAGCGCCTCCTGCGCGGCGGCGGCGGCCGAGGTGTCGAAGTCGACCATGGCCACGTCGACGGTGTCGCCGCGGGCGCCGTCGATCCCGGCCGCGCTGTCGACCAGGTCGCGGATGCTCTGCATGTTGACGCCCTGCGCGGCCGTCGCGTTCAGCGCGACGGACACCGTCTGGCGGGCCACCGTGCCCGACGGCACGCTCATCGTCTCGGTGACCTTGTCGACCGCGTTGTTCTTCGTCGCCGACTCGTTGACGTACCCGTCGCCCGCGGCGCCGTCGGCCGTCGCGGCCTCGCCGTCGCCGCCCGCGGGCACGGCGATGTTGTCGGGGCCGAGCACCCCGGTGGTGCCGGTGCCGGCGCCGTCCGGGCCGTACTGCTCGGTGGTGCTCGACTCGTTCAGCGCGAGGGGTCCGCTCTCGGGCTCGGTGAACGACTCGGTGACGCGCGTGCCCGAGTTCTGGTCGAGCTGAGCCGCGACCACGACCGACGAGTTGCCGACGCCGACGACCTTGTCGAGCATGGTCTGCACGGCCGTCTGCACCTTCGTCTCGTACTCGCCGGCCTCGCCCGCGCCTCCTCCCGTCGCCCCGGTGCCGACCTCGGAGAGCACCGCGCCGGTCGAGTCGGTGACGGCCACGCCGGTCGGGGTCATGCCCTCGACGGAGGCGCTGGTCAGGTTGACGATCGCCTGCACCTGCTTCGTGGTGAGCGAGACCCCCGCCTGCGTCTCGACGAACACCGACGCCGTGGGGTCGCGCTGCTCGGCGACGAACACGGTCTCCTCGGGGATGGCGAGCTGCACGGTCGCGTTCTTCACGCCCTCCATCGCCTTGATGGTGTTGGCGAGCTCGCCCTCGA
Source organism: Frigoribacterium sp. CFBP9029 (assembly GCF_034045305.1). Lineage (NCBI taxonomy): Bacteria > Bacillati > Actinomycetota > Actinomycetes > Micrococcales > Microbacteriaceae > Frigoribacterium > Frigoribacterium sp. CFBP9029. Next base: position 89,911 of record NZ_JAXCWB010000003.1, on the reverse strand, counting down.
TGGCGCGCTTGTAGGTGACGTCCTGCTGGAACTCCGACGACGTGACACCCATCGTGTCGAGCAGCGTGTAGCCGCCGGTGCCGGCGGTCGAGGGCAGACCGGCGGCCGCGGCGGTGAGGCGCTCCTGGTAGACGTGCTCCTCGGGCACGAGGATCGTGTTGCCGCCGGCGGTCAGCTCGTACGGCACCCCGTCGGCCTGCAGCTGCTCGACGATGGCGCTCGCGTCGGCCGGGTCGACGCCGCTGAACAGCGGCGTGTAGGTCGGCTTCGACAGCCACGCGGACAGCGCGACGACGCCGAGCACGAGGGCGGCGAGCAGGATGACCGCGATGGTCTTCTGCGCGATCGAGAAGCCCGCGAGGGTCGCGCGCATCCGGTCGAGCGAGTTCTTGACGGCGGTGGGCATCAGGCCTGCATCCTCATGATCTCGTTGAAGGCGTCGACGCCCTTGTTGCGGACGGCGCTGACGAGCTCGAGGGTGACCTGGGCGCGGGTCGCCGCGATGGTCGCATCGTGGATGTCGGTCAGATCGCCGGTCACGGCCTTCACGGCGAGGGTCTTGGCCTCGCCCTGCATCTGCTGGAGGCCCTCGACGGCACCGGCCATCGACGCGCCGAAGGTCGCCCCGGAGGCGCTGGTCGCGCCTCCTCGTCCGGTCGCGTCGAGCGCGCCCGCGGCACCCGACGCGCCACCGGCCCCCTGCAGCAGCGAGGCGGCGTCGGCGTAGCCGGACGGTTGGACGGCTCCGAGAGCCTGGATCGCCGAGAGGGGCATCAGCCACGTCCGATCTGGAGTGCGGCCTCGTAGGCCGTCTTGGCACGGTCGACGACAGCGGCGTTGGCCTGGTAGCCGCGCTGCGCCATGATCAGGTCGCCCATCTGGGCGCCGAGGTCGATGTCGGGCATGCGCACGTAGCCCTCGGCGTCGGCGAGCGGGTGGTCGGGCGAGTACGTGACGCGCCCGGCCTCGCTGCCGTAGCGGTCGGCTCTGACGAAGACGCCCGAGGTGCCGTCGCCCTCCTGCACCTCGATGTAGCGGGCCTGGAACGCGGTGTCGTCCATCGACTTGACCGTGTTCGCGTTGGCGATGTTGTCCGAGACGGCGTCGAGCCACTTGCGGTGCACGGTCAGGCCGGTGCTCGCGATGCCGATCGCGTCGAAGGCGGTCATCAGCTCGTCCTGAACGCGGCGCGCACGGCCGTCAGCTCGGAGTTCATCGCCTGCGTCGCGAACTGGTACCGCAGCACGGTGTCGACGTTCGACAGCGTCTCGGTGTCGAGGTTCACGTTGCTGCCGTCGGTGCGCGTCGGCTCGAGGGAGCGGGCCGTGGTCGCCTGGACCGCCCCGCCGCCCTCCGCGACCGACCGGCCCAGCGCCTCCTCGAACTGCACGCGCTTGGCCTGGTAGCCGGGCGTGTTCACGTTGGCGATGTTGTTCGCGATCGACTTCTGGCGCAGCGACAGACCGTCGAGGGCGCTCTGCAGCGCCGCTTGCGTCACGGATTCGAGTGGCATGGCCGTCCCGGGGAGGTTCGAGGTGCCCTGTGCGTGCTGCTGCTGCTGCGTGCGTGCTGCGTGCTGCTGCGTGTTGCGTGCTGCGTGCGTGCTGCTGCGTGCGTCGGGCGGGGGCCGATCCGTGGCCGGGTGGGCGAGCGATCCGTGCTCACGTCGCTCTATCGACGTCGGGAGCCGCGCCGTAAGCCCCCACCCCGTACTGGGGGGTGCGTCGAAGTGACGCGAACGGGCCCCTCCGAGCTCGCGACCGCCCCCTTTGCGTCACCTCGACGAGCGGGGGGGCGAGCCGGGGAGGCGCGGCGCACCTCAGACGCGCAGCAGCAGCATCGAAGTGACGCAAGCGGGCCCCTCCGAGGCCGCGACCACCCCGTTTGCGTCACTTCGACGAGCGGGGGGGAGGCGAGCCGAGGAGGCGCGGCGCCCGTCAGACGCGCAGCAGCAGCATCGAGGTGACGCGAACGGGGCCTTGGGAGGCCACGACCGCCCCGTTTGCGTCACCTCGACGAGCCGGGGGGCGGGAGGAGGCGCGGCGCGCGTCAGGCGCGGGAGTAGCGGTGCTCGGGGCGGCCGGTCGCTCCGTAGCTCAGCCTCATCGTGACGAGGCCGTCGGCGGCGAGCGCGGCGAGGTACCGCTGCGCGGTCGCCCTCGACACACCGACCCGAGCAGCGACGTCGGCGGCGGAGAGCTCTCCGTCCGAGCCCCCACCGGCGCCCGCACCCGCACCGGCACCGGAACCCGCACCGGCACCCGCACCGACACCGGCACCCGCAGCACCCCCACCAGCACCCGCACCCGGCACCGCGAACTGCTCGAGCACCGACTGCTCCGTCGCCGACCGCGACGGCGACGCCGCCTTCGCCGCGTCGCCCGAGTGCAGGATGCGGAGTGCGCGCTCGAGGGCCTCCTGGTCGACGCTCCCCCGGTCGTCGAGCACGTTGCGATAGCGCTGATAGGCCCGGAGCCGGTCGGCGAGCACACCCGAGCCGAACGGCTTGATCAGATAGCCGACGACCCCGCGCCGCAGCGCGCGCCGCACGGTCTCCCCGTCGGAGGCCGCGCTGAGCACGAACGCGTCGACGTCGACCTCGCGCAGCAGGTCGAGGCCGCTCCCGTCGGGCAGGTGCACGTCGAGCAGCAGCAGGTCGACGGGGGTCTCGGCGAGCACGCGGCGCATCTCGGCGACCGTGCCGACGGGCGCCAGCGCGCGGAACCCCGGCACCTCGTCGACCTGCCGCCGGTGCAGCTCGGCCACGTAGAAGTCGTCGTCGACGACGAGCACGGTCAGGTCGGGGGTGGTCACGGGTCGATCCTCTCAGGAGGCGCGGGCGGCTGGACGGCGTCGGCCAGACGCGCGCAGAACACGGCACCGTGGCCGTCGCCGCCGGGCGAGCCGAGCCAGACGTCGCCGCCGCGCCGCCGGGCGATGTCGCGCGAGAGCGGCAGACCGAAGCCGAGCCCGTGCACGCGCGAGGGGTCGTCCGGGTCGACCGCACCGTCGGGCGGGAGCGACGCTGCCCCGCCACCGGCGTCCGAGCCGCCCGCCGCCCGCTCGAACAGCGCGTCCGCGTCGGCGACGCCGCGGCCCGAGTCCATCACCGACAGGTGCAGGTCGGTGCCGTCGTCGAGCACCTCGACCTCGATCCACGCGGGGCTGACGTCGCCGGCGACCGCGGCGCGCACGGCGTTGTCGACGAGGTTGCCGAGCACCGTGGTGACGTCGCCGGCCTCGACGACCGTGCCCGACACGAGCGTCTCGGGGCCGAGCTTCAGCAGCACCCCGCGCTCGGCGGCCTCGACCCCCTTCGCCCCGAGGAACGCCTGCAGATACGGCTCGGTCAGCCGATCCGCGTGGGCGACCGGGTAGCGCAGCGGACCGTGGTCGAGCACGTCGGCGAGGTAGCCCCGCGCCTGCTCGGTGCGACCGAGCTCGAGCAGCCCGGACACGGCGTGCAGCCGGTTGGCGAACTCGTGCCGCTGGGCGCGCAGCGCGGTGGTCATCGCGCCCACCGCGTCGAGGCGGCGGGTCAGCGCCTCGACGTCGGTCCGGTCGCGCAGCACCGCCACGCGTCCGAGGTCGACGCCGTCGTGCGAGACCGCGCGCACGTCGACGAGCAGCACGTGCGGCCCGACGACCAGCGTGGTGTCGGCGGGGCCGGGGCCGGGGCCGGTCTGCGGGGCCCGGCCCGCGCCTCCTCGGCCGTCCGGCGACGTGCCGACCAGCATCTCGACGAGCATGCCCGGCAGCTCCAGCGAGTCGACGCGTCGTCCCACCACCGGGCCGGGCGCCAGGCCGAGGAGGCGCGGTGCCAGATCATTGCAGACCGTCACCACCCCGTCGCGCGAGACCGCGAGCACTCCCTCGGCGACACCGCCGAGCACGGCCTGCTGGTTCTGCACGAGGGCGGCGAGCTCCTCGGGCTGGAGCCCCAGGGTCAGCCGGTCGAGGCGCCGACGGATGAGCACGGAGGCGACGACGCCGATCGCCAGGGCGAGCAGGGCGACGCCGATCACGGGCAGGCTGTCGCGCGCGAGCGTCTCGTAGACGCGCGCGGGGGCGTAGCCGACGCTGACCTCGCCCACCACGTCGGCGGCGTCGGCGACGCGCGCGGACCCGGCGTCGCCTGACCCGGTCGGAGCGCCGGCCCCGCCCGGGACGTCGGCCGATCCGCCTGCCGAGCCCGCGCCTCCTGCACCGGATCGCGGGTCGTCCGCGGTGGGCGCCACGATCGGCACCTTGGCGCGGGCCGACTCGCCGAGCGTGCCGCGCTCCCACGAGACGACCTCCTCCCCGCGGAGCGCCGCGTCCGGGCTCGTGCTGACCCGCTCGCCGATGCGCGTCGGGTCGGGGTGCGCCAGACGGACGCCGCGGTCGTCGGTGATGACGACGAAGAGCGCTCCGGTGCGCAGCTGGGCCGCGACCGCCGTGCGCTGCAGGTCGCCCGCGGCGAGGGCGCCCTCGTCGATCGGCGTGCCGTCGACGCTGAGGGCCGCGACCTCGGCCCGCACATCGGTGTCGGAGGCGACGCTCTGCGCCACGGCGAGCGCCGTCGACTCGGCCTCGCGGGCCAGGCGCTGCACGGCGATCGCAGCGAACACGGCGCTGGTGAGCACGACGATGGCGGTGACGACGGCGAGCTGCAGCAGCAGCACCTCGGTGGCGAACCGGCGGGGGCGGAGGCGGAGGCGGGCGCCGGGCCGCGAGCGCGGGCGTGAGCTGTCGTCGGTCACGTCGGCCAGGGTACCGGGCGCGGTCGGGGCGACCCGCGCCTCCTGCGATCCCTGCCCACGCTGCTCGCGTTGCGGCGCTCGGGTTCGGCGGGTTCCCGTCATCGGCGGCGGGTCAGCGCTGACCCGCCCCCGATGACACGAACCCGCCCCACCCCCGCTACGCACTCCCGCGCGCGTGAGCAGAACGCGCAGAACACGACCAACGCGCGATAGTCGGCGAATGCGCAGAAGCGCGACGCGACCGAGGAGGCGCGGCTAGCGTGCCCGGACACGCTCGGCTCCCCCACGGTGCCGCTCACGGACGAAGGAGTTCGGATGCTCGTCGTACTCGGTTACCTCATGGTGCTGACCTTCATGGCGCTGATCATGACCAAGAAGCTGTCGCCGATGCTGGCCCTGATCATGGTGCCGACCATCTTCGGGCTCTTCGCCGGCGCGGGTCTCGGCATCGGCGACATGGTCATCGAGGCGATCGGCGATCTGGCCCCGACGGCCGCACTGCTGATGTTCGCGATCATGTACTTCGGTCTGATGATCGACGTCGGGCTGTTCGATCCGCTGGTGCGGCTCATCCTGCGGGTGACCGGCAACGACCCCGCGAAGGTCGTGCTCGGCACGGCGCTGCTCGCCGGGGCGGTCTCGCTCGACGGCGACGGCTCGACCACGTTCATCGTGACGACCGCGGCCATGCTGCCCATCTATCTCAAGCTCGGCATGAGCCCCGTGGTGCTGACCTGCGTCGCCGGTCTCGCCAACGGGACTCTGAACATCGTGCCGTGGGGCGGCCCGACCGTCCGTGCGGCGGCGGCCCTCGGCGTGCAGCCGAGCGACATCTTCGTGCCCCTCGTGCCGTCGCTGATCGCCGGCCTCGTGCTGGTCTTCGTCTTCGCATGGCTGATGGGGCTGCGCGAGCGCCGCCGCCTCGGCACACTCGAGATCGGCGACTCGCGCCTCGGGGCCGCGGCGGCTGCGATGTCGCCGCTCTCGCAGGAGCTCGCGACCGCCTCGCGCGGCGGCGGCACCGGCATCCCCGGGGTCGGCGTCTCGATGTTCACCAGCCCGACGGTCGCCCTCGGAGTGCGGGGCGGACGGGCCGACGGCAGCCGCGCCGACGCACCCGGCGAGCGCGCGGTCGACAACCCCGCCGGCGCTGGCGTTGGCGCCGGTGCGGGCGCGGCGGCCTACGGCGGCAACGAGAACGGCACCCCCGGCGGCGCGACCCTGGCCGACACGATGCTCGACCCCGACCGCCCGACGCTCCGCCCGAAGATGATCTGGTTCAACCTCGTGCTGACCGTCGCCGTGATGGTGCTGCTGGTGGCCGACCTGTTCCCGCTCGCCTACGTCTTCATGGTCGGCACGGCGATCGCGCTGCTGGTGAACTTCCCCCGCGTGAAGGAGCAGTCGGCCGAGATCGTGGCGCACGCGCCGAGCATCGTCGGAGTCGTCTCGATGGTCTTCGCCGCCGGCGTGCTGATCGGCGTGCTGAACGGCACCGGCATGGTCGACGCGATGGCGCAGTGGCTGGTCGACGTGATCCCCACCTCGATGGGCCCGTACCTCGCGGTGATCACCGGAGTGCTGAGCCTGCCGCTCACCTTCTTCATGAGCAACGACGCCTTCTACTTCGGCATCCTGCCCGTGCTGGCGCAGAGCGGCGCGGCGTTCGGCATCGACCCGGTCGAGATGGCTCGGGCGTCGGTGGTCGGTCAGCCGGTGCACCTGCAGAGCCCGCTCGTGCCGGCGATCCTGCTGCTCGTCAGCCTCGCGAACGTGAACCTCGGCGACCACCACAAGAAGGTGCTGTGGCGTGCGGCGATCGTGTCGCTCGTGATGCTGGCCGTGGCGATCGTGGTCGGCGTCATCCCCTGGGGCTGACCCGCGCCTCCTGCCCCGCGCACGCCGCCACCGACTCCGCACCCCGCCACCGGATCGCGTGGCGGCGTGTCGAGAACGTGGCGGCATGGACGCCGGCCCCTCGCACGCCGTGCGGCGAGGCGTCAGCCGAGGGCGTCGAGGTACACGGGCCGACCGGGCTCGTGCGAGGCCTCGACCCGGCGGACGGCGCCGAGCTGCTGCTGCACCGCGGAACGCGCCTCCACGAGTCGGGCGACGAGCGCCGACTGGCGAGAGAGCACCGAGGAGGCGCGGTCCGACAGAGCGGCCGGCATCGGCCCCAGCCCCGTGGGCGGCGCCCAGGGCAGCGGGGGCGCGGGCGGGCTCGACGCGGCTCCGGCCGGCTCGACCCCGCGCGAGGGCTCCGGCCCGATCGTCGACAGCGTCCGCTCGGCGTCGTCCAGCCAGCGCTCGAGGTCGTCGAGCACGGCCGACCACCGCGGGTGATCTCCCATCCCGCCAGCCGGCACCCCGCCAGCAGACTCGGACGGCACCCCGCCGACCGGCACCCCGCCAGCAGACTCAGCCCCCACAGCAGACGCAGCCGGCACAGCAGACTCAGCCGACACCCGAACCCGACATCCCGGCGCCCGACGCGCGCTCCTCGGCCTGCAGCGACGCGGCTGCCTCGTGCCACGTCTGGCGCAGCGGTTCGAGCAGCGCGATCACCTCGCGGGTCACGGCCACGTCGCGATGGATGTTGGCGTTGACCAGGGCGGTCGACGAGTACGTGTAGAGGGCGAGCAGGCCCTCGCCGCCGTCCCACACGTCGATCCTGAGCGACGACGACAGCTCGGCGACGATCGCCTGGGCGTGCAGCAGCTGCTCCGAGGCCGCGGCCCAGTCGGCGGCCGTCTGGGCGACCTCGGCGCGCGACAGGTCGAGCAGCAGGCGGTCGTAGAGCATCGTGACGAGCTGCACGGGCGTCGCCGACTGCACGGCCTCGGCCGTGTACCGGGCGCGCTGCTTCTGCACGACGGCGGTCGGGGCGGACGAGGCGGCGGCGAAGGCCGCGAACGAGGTGGCGTCCATCAGCTGCTGCTCGCCGACAGGCCCGCGAGCTGGCTGGTGATGTAGCTCTGCTGGGCGGTGAGGGCGCTGAGGGCGACCTCGAGGGCGGAGTAGGTCTTCTGCAGGTTCTCGCGTCGCGCGGCGAGGCGGTCGTCCCAGATGCCGACCCGGTCGTTCAGGTCGCGGACGACCGACTGCTGACCGGTGATGACCTTCGTGAGCGATCCGTCGAACTTGTCCGACACGGCCGTCGACGTCGCCGCGACGCGCTCGGCGATGGCGCTCAGCGTCGCCTGCACCCTCTCGGGGTCGGCGGCGAGGGCGGCGGCGAACTTCTCGGCGTCGACCGCGAACTGCCCGGTCTTCGCGTCGATCGAGATGCCGATCGCGCTGGGCGACTGTCCGTCGACGGGGCTGAGGACGGCATCGGTCAGGCGCTGCGTGATGCCCCGCGTGGTCGAGTCGCCGCCGAAGACACCGGCGGTGACCGTCGTGACGCCCGCCGCGCTGGTCGAGGTCGACGCGGCGCTCTTGCCGGCGATGATCGTCAGGGCGGCGTTGACCCCGGCGACGAGGTCGGTGGCGACCTTCGTGGCGGCGGTCGCGTCACGGGCGATCGAGAGGTGCACGGGCTCGGTGGTCACGGCCGACACCGTCACCGAGACGCCGGGGATCACATCCGCGAACGTGTTGCTGCTGCTGGTGACGACCTGCTCGGCCGCCGTCCCCGCCCACAGCGTGATCGAGGCGTCGCGCGCCTGCGAGATCGCGGCCGCGCCGGGTTCGGTCATCAGGTCGGTCGCCGTGCCCGCCGCGACGTCGGCGGCGCTGCCGCGGTGCACCTCGAAGCCGCCCTCGGCCCCGGTCTTCTCGCTCGAGAGCTGCAGTCGGTACTGCACGGCGCCCGAGGCGTCCGTGCCCGAGGCGACCTTCACGGCCGAGACGCCGGCGGCCGACGCGTTGACGGCCTTGACGACGTCGTCGAGCGACGAGGAGGCGGCGGTCACCTCCGTCACCGCTCCCGACGCCGAGACGAAGGTGAGGGTCGCGGGCGAGTCGGGCCAGGCCGTCATGGCCGCGGTCACCGCGGTCTTGGACGACGCGACGGCGCCGACGACGAGGTCGACCGAGCCCGAGACGGCGCCGGCGGAGGTCTTCGCGGTCACAGCGGTCGAGCTGCTGGTCGGCGTGAAGAGCGAGAGCGAGCCGGTCTTGGCGGTCGCGGCGGCGAGCGTCGCCAGCTCGGCGATCTTCGTGTTGAGCCCCTGCAGGGCCGCGACGAGCGTCTGCCCGGTGGTGGCCTTGTTCTTGAGGATCGTCTGGGGCACGGCCTCGGACTGCATCAACGAGTTGATGAGCGTCGTCGTGTCCAGCCCGCTGACGAGGCCGTCGATGCCGAACGAGGCCATGCGGTGCTCCTCTCGAGGGGGTGGTGGGGCGGATCGGGGACTGCAGGAGGCGCGGTGACCGTGTCGAGACCGGGTGGCAGGAGGTCGCAGGATCAGCTGCGACCCCTCGCCACCCGGTCTCCGAGCGAGGCGGGTCGAGACGTCAGCCCCGTGCTGGGAGCACGGAGCCGGGCCCCGGTCCTACTAGCGGAGCAGCGACAGGACGCTCTGCGTGCTCTGGTTCGCCTGGGCCAGCATCGCGGTGCCGGCCTGGCTGAGCACGTTGGAGCGCGTGTACTTGACCATCTCCTCGGCCATGTCGACGTCGCGGATGCGCGACTGAGCCGCCGTGAGGTTCTCCTTCGCGACGTTGGTCGACGCGATCGAGTGCTCGAAGCGGTTCTGCACGGCACCGAGCTCGGAACGAGCCGACGACACAGCGGTGATCTGCTCGTCGAGCGCCTCGATCGAGGTCAGGGCGTTGGCGGCCGAGTCGAAGGTCAGACCGGCGACGGTCGTGGCGACGGCCGTGATGTCGGTCAGGCTGACCGAGATCTGGTCGTTCTCCGCGACCGAACCGGCGCCGACCTGGAACGTCAGGGTGCCGGTGCTGTTCAGCAGGTCGATGCCGTTGAAGTTGGTCGAGTTGCCGATGCGGGTCAGCTCCTCGCCGAGGGCCGTGACCTCGGTCTGGATGGCCGTGCGGGCGTCCGCGTTGTTCGAGTCGTTGCCGGCCTGAACAGCGAGGTCGCGGACGCGCTGGAGGATCGAGTGGACCTCCGTCAGTCCGCCTTCTGCGGTCTGCACGACCGAGATGCCGTCCTGGGCGTTGCGTGCGGCCACCGTGAGTCCGCCGACCTGCGAGCGCAGGCCCTCGGAGATCGCGAGACCCGCCGCGTCGTCAGCGGCACGGTTGATGCGAAGACCGCTGGAGAGCTTCTCGAGGCTCTTCGACAGGTCGTTCTGCGTGCTGTTGAGGTTGCGGTAGGTGTTGTTGGCCGCGAGGTTGGTGTTGATCTGCATACCCATGGTGTTCTCCTCCGTGACTGGGTGTTGTTCGTCGGCCCATCCGTGGGCTGACACCGGCTACTGTCGACCGGCTCACGACGCGCGTTAGTGCGACGTCGAAAGTTCTCGGGGCGGTTCAGACCGCCGTGCTGAAGCCCTGGGGCTCGGGGTCGCGCAGGGCCCGGGCGATGCCGACGGCCGCGTTCGTCGCGACGCGCGACAGGTAGGCGCTGCGCCGGGCGGGCGCGGTCTTCGACACGGGCTCGAACCCGGCGTCGGGGTCGTCGGCGTAGTGCGCGGCGAGTCCGTCGCGCAGCAGACGGACGGCCTCGGTGCGCTGCTGCGAGACGGCGCTGTGGGTGATGCCGAGCTCGTCGGCGATCTCGGTGACGGTGCGGTCGCCGAAGTAGACGCCCTCGACGATCAGGCGCATGCGCTCGGGCAGGGCCTCGACGGCGGCCCGCAGGTAGCGGCTGCGCTCGTCGACGAGCAGGTCGTCGCCCGGCAGCGGCAGGTCGCTCGAGAGGTGGTCGGCGATGGTGTCGTCGAGGGTCGAGACCGTGCGGCCGGCGTCGCTCAACGCGGACTGCGCCGCCTGACGGTCGACCCCGAGGGCCGAGGCGAGCTCGTCGACCGACGGGCGCCTCCCCAGCGACGCGGTCAGCGCCTCCTGCGTGGCCAGGGTCTCCTTGATGCGCTTGCGGGTGCCGCGGCTGGCCCAGTCGCCCGAGCGCATGTCGTCGGCGAAGGCCCCGACGATGCGGGTGCGGGCGTAGGCGCCGAACGGGATCCCGAGGGTCGGGTCGAAGGCGTCCGCCGCCTGCACGAGCGCGATCGCGCCGACGCCGGCGAGGTCGTCGCGCGACAGGTGCGTGGCGCGGGCGCAGACCTCGGAGACGAGGTAGCCGACGAGCGGCAGGTTCTCGACCACCAGGGCGTTGCGTTCGGTGCGGTTCATCGCTTGCTCCCAGCAAGAGGGTCCGTCAGGACAGGTGTGGATCGCGGGCGCGACGGACAGCCCTCTGATCAGGGCTGATGTCGAGACGCACGGTCTGAGCTGCGGGTAAGCGACTGGTGCGGTCGAGACGCGTGTCGGACGCGTCGAGACGGGGGTTCGTGCTTCGGGGTGTCGGGGTCGTGCGGGGGTCGTGCGGGTGCGTGATCGGTCTTCGGGGTGACCGGTCGGGCTGGTCGACGACCCTCCCTGCACCGGCAACGCTATCGGCGTCCACTCAGCCTGCGGGGCGCCTGTGTGACCCCAGTCAGGGGGAACGGGTGTCGCGTCTGTGGAGGACAGCACCCGTACCCCCTCCCCCGCAGTGGGGTGCCGAAGCGACTTCCGGTCGACCCCGGCCACCCGCTATGCGATCGGATCCGGCGACCGTCTGGCGCGCCTCGCTAACGGCGGCGGGGGTGGCGTCGATAGTCCTCCTCGTAGGGGACGTCACCGCTCCCCCGCCGAGATCATCGACACCCGACCGAGGAGACCCCATGGGCGCGAACGAACTGTCCGCGCTGCTCTGGCGTGAACGCGAGCTGCTCGAGCTGCTCACCTTCAAGCTGGAGGAGGAGCAGCTGCTCCTGACCGCCGGTCGCACCCGCTGGATCGACCACGCCACGCGCGAGGTCGAGCAGGTGCTCGACCGGCTGCGGACCACCGGGCTGGAGCGCAGCGTCGAGGTCTCCTCCGTCGCCCAGCAATGGGGGACGGACGAGGAGGCGCCCCTCCGTGACATCATCGCCGCGGCTCCCGCAGGCCCCTGGGGCGAGATCTTCACCGCCCACCTCCGGGCGATGACCGACCTCACCGCCCGCATCGCGCAGCTGCGCGACGAGAACGAGCGGTTCCTCCGCGCCGCGGCCCGCGCCACCCAGGAGACTCTGGCCGCGACGACCGACGACGCGACCGCCGCGGCGGGCGCCATCTACGACGCGACCGGCTCGACCGCCGCCACCGCCGCCGGACGCCGGGTCGGCACCCCGGGCGGCACCACCGCTTCCGGTGGGCACCTCTTCGACGGGAGCCTCTGAGCATGGGCAGCACCTTCGGCGGTCTGAACACGGCCTACACCGGTCTCGTCGCGGCCCGCACGGGTCTCGACGTGACCGGTCAGAACATCGCCAACGTCAACACCGACGGCTACACCCGTCAGCGCATCACGACCTCGTCGATCGAGTCGCCGGCCCGCGCCGGCATCTTCAGCGCCGGCGTCGTCGCCGGCCAGGGCGTCTCGATCGACGCCATCGCCCGACTCGGCAACCAGGTCGTCGACGGGCAGGTGCGGAGCGCGGCCGCGACCGCCGGGTACCAGTCGACCCGCGCCTCCGCGATCGCCACCCTCGAGGCGTCGCTCGGCGAGCCCTCGACGAACGGCATCTCGAGTCAGCTCAACGCGTTCTGGTCGGCCTGGGGCGACGTCGCCAACAACCCCGGCGACGCCGGGCCCGCCGCCGTGCTGATCGGTCAGGCCACCTCGCTGGCCGCCGCGCTCTCGGCCGGGCACCGCGCCGTCGACGAGCAGTGGGGCGGGTTGCGCACGCAGAGCGACGGACTCGCCGCCGAGCTCAACTCCGCCGCCTCGCAGGTCGCCGGCCTCAACGCCCGCATCCGCACGAACACGCAGCTCGGGGTCGGCTCGAACGAGCTGATCGACGCCCGATCGCTGCTCACGGAGCGCATCGCGACGATCGCCGGCGGGACCGTCCGCGACGTCGGCGACGGCACGGTCGAGGTGCTGATCGGCGGCGACGCCCTGGTCAGCGGCACCTCGGCCCGCACGGTCACCGTCACCGGCGGCTACAGCATGGCGACGGCGACGGCCGGTGTGGCCGTCGAGTGGGCCGACCGCCCCGGCCGGTCGATCCCGCTCACCGGCGGAAGCCTCGCCGGCACGGTCTCGCTGCTGCAGCCCGCCGCGGGCGGCGTCGGCGGCACGCTGGCGGAGGCCGCCGCCTCGTACGACGCCCTCGCCACCCAGCTCGCGACGCAGGTCAACGCCGTGCACCGGGCGGGCTTCACCGCCGACGGCACGGACGGTCACGACTTCTTCGCTCTCACGCCCGGCGGCTCGCCCGCCCGCAGCCTCACGGTGCTGCCGACGGGGCCCGGCACGATCGCCTCGGGCGACGGCGAAGGAGGCGCGCACGACAACACGGTCGCCCTCGCCATCGCCCAGATCGGCGTCGGAGCCGGCTCGCCCGACCGCACCTGGTCGGCCGTCGTCGCGACGATCGGCGCGACCGCGAAGAGCGAGTCGCAGCAGGCCGCGCTCACCGACCTCGCGGCGAGCTCGGCCAAGAACCGTCAGCTCTCGGGCGCAGGCGTCAGCCTCGACGAGGAGAACGTCAACCTGCTCTCGTACCAGCACGCCTACCAGGGGGCCGCCCGCGTCATGACCGCCATCGACGAGATGCTCGACACCCTCATCAACGGCATGGGCCGGGTCGGGAGGTAACGGACGATGATCAGCCGCGTCACCGACCAGATGAACAGCCTGCGAGCGCAGCAGCACCTGATGTCGAGCAAGACCCGCGTCGCCGAGAGCCAGGATCGCGCGTCGAGCCTGCAGAGGATCGGCAGGCCCTCCGACGACCCGACCGGCGCCGCCGAGGCCATGCGCGTGAAGAACCTGCAGGCGGCCGCCGCCCAGCAGTCGCGCAACGCCGACGACGGCGACGGCTGGCTGTCGACCGCCGACGGCGCCCTCTCGGCGGCCGACTCGATCATGGCGAAGGTCCGGCAGCTCACCATCCAGGGCGCCAACACGGGCGCCACGGGGCCCGCCGCGCTCGAGGCGATCGCGATCGAGCTCGAGGGCCTGAAGAAGGACCTGCTCGGCACGGCCAACACCAGCTACAACGGCCGCAGCGTCTTCGCCGGGACCTCCGACGCCGGCGTCGCCTGGACGGACGACTACACCCACACCGGGTCCGAGAGCGGCACCGTCGTGCGTCGCGTCGGCCCCGAGACCACCGTCCGCGTCGACGCCGACGGCCGGACGGCCTTCGGCACCGGCGACGACTCGGTGTTCCGCCTGATCGACGACATCGTGACCGACCTCCGCGGCGGGGTCAACGTCAGCGCCCACCTCGCCGACATCGACACTCGCGTCGGCGACCTCCGCGGCGTACAGTCGTCGGTCGGAGCGAGCCACGCTCAGCTATTGAGAGCCAAGGACACCCTGATGGACACCAAGGTCGGACTCGAGGCCCAGCGATCCGGCATCGAGGACCTCGACCTCGGGCAGGCCGTGCTCGAACTCAAGCTCCAGGAGAACAGCTACCAGGCGGCGCTCGCCGTCACCGCCCGGGTCGTCCAGACCTCGCTGATGGACTTCCTCCGATGAGCGGCATCACGCGGACCCCGGTGCGCTTCGTCGCCCCGCCGTTCGGCCTCGAGCCGAAGGTCGACTTCGTGCTCGACGAGATCGAGGGCGCCGTCGGACTCTTCGCCCTGCGCGCCGTCGACGCCGCCGTCGACGACGCCGTCGACGCCGCCGACGTGCGGCTGTTCGTGCTCGACGCGTCGGTGCACCTGACCGACTACTCGCCGGTCATCACCGACGAGCAGACGGCGCTGCTCGAGCTGACCGACGCGGACGACGCGATGCTCCTCGTCGTGGCGACCCCCGCCTCCTCGGGGATGACGGTGAACCTGCTGGCGCCCGTCGTCGTCAACCGGGTGACCGGGGCGGGTGCTCAGCTGATCCTCGAGGGTCAGGACTGGCCGCTCCGGGCGGAGCTCGGCCCCCGCTGACGAGGCCGCCCATCGGTGTCCTCCAGAGTGCGGACACCCGCGTCACGGTCCGTTAACGATGGAGCGCTCGGGCCCTCCGGGGTGCTCGCCATGCTGTCTCATGGGGTGATGCACGAGGCGCGGAAGACCACCCCCCGGGGGCACCGCGCCGTCCGCCCGCGGCTGCTCGCCACGGGTCTCGCGCTCACCGCGGGTCTCCTGCTCGTCGCCGGCTGCACGAGCGAGGTGCCCACCGCCGGGCCCGCGCTCTCCGACGCCTCGTCGTCGTCGGCGCGTTCGAGCGGACCGGCCGACGTCGGGCCCTCGCCGGTGGCCGCCACGACGAGCACCGACGGGGTCACGATCGCCGACGACGCCGAGACGACCGACGTCGCCACCGGACTCGAGGCGCCCTGGTCGGTCGTCCGACTCGACAGCGGCTCGGCGCTCGTCAGCCTCCGCGACAGCGGCCGCGTGGTCGAGCTCACCGCCTCGGGCGAGCTGCGCGACGTGGCGCGGATCGAGGGCGTCGTGCACGAGGGCGAGGGCGGGCTGCTCGGTCTCGCGGTGCTCGGCGGGGCCCCGTCGTACCTCTACGCCTACCTGACCACCGCCGACGACAACCGCATCGTGCGCGCGCCCATCACGGGCACGGCCGGCTCGTACGGGCTGGGCGGCGTCGAGGAGGTGCTGACCGGCATCCCCAAGGCGTCGAACCAC
This sequence comes from Frigoribacterium sp. CFBP9029, assembly GCF_034045305.1. Lineage (NCBI taxonomy): Bacteria > Bacillati > Actinomycetota > Actinomycetes > Micrococcales > Microbacteriaceae > Frigoribacterium > Frigoribacterium sp. CFBP9029. The sequence goes on along the minus strand of NZ_JAXCWB010000003.1, from coordinate 74,411 downwards.
GACGGCGGGCGCCTGGCCTTCGGCCCCGACGGCATGCTCTACGCCACGACCGGCGACGCCTCCGACCCGACCGCCGCGCAAGACCCCGACTCGCTCGGCGGCAAGGTGCTGCGCCTCTCGCCGACCGGCGCCGTGCCGTCCGACAACCCGATGCCGGGCTCGCCCGTCTACACGCTGGGGCACCGCAACCCGCAGGGCATCGCGTGGGACGCCTTCGGGTCGCCGTGGGCCGCCGAATTCGGTCAGAACACCTACGACGAGCTGAACTCGCTGTCGCCGGGCTCGAACTACGGTTGGCCCGAGGTGGAGGGCCGGGGCGATGACGGCGACTTCCTCAACCCGGTGCTGCAGTGGTCGACCGACGACGCGAGCCCGAGCGGTCTCACGGCCGTGGGCTCGACGCTGTTCCTGGCGGGGCTCGGCGGCGAGCGGCTGTTCGAGATCCAGGTGCCGGCGACCTCGGCGGCGACGCCCACCGAGCGGTTCACCGGCGACCGGTCGCTCGGCCGCATCCGCGACGTGCTGCCCGGGCCCGACGGCACCCTCTGGCTCGTGACGAGCAACACCGACGGCCGAGGCTCGCCCGGCGCGGACGACGACCGCATCGTCTCGGTGCCGCTGACCCGCGCGCCCTGACCCGCGCCTCGCCCCGCGCGCGCCCCGCGCGCCCCGCGCCCCGCGCCCGCTCCGCGTGCGCCACCCCGTCGAAGTGCCCCAAAACGTTGCTCCCCCGCCCCCGACCCCCCGCTTCGGGGCACCTCGTTCGCCACCGCCCCCGCGCCCGCGCCCGCCGCGCGTCGAAGTGCCCCAAAACGTCGCTCCTGCGCCCCCGACCCACCGCTTTGCGGCACCTCGTTCGCCGCCGCCGCGCCCGCACCCGCACCCGCGCCTCCCGCGCTCCCCGCGCGTCGAAGTGCCCCGAAAGGTTGCCCCCGCGGCCCCGATGCCCCGCTTCGAGGCACCTCGTTCGCCAGCCCGGCGCCGCGCCGCCCCGCCCACCCCGCGCCACCGCTTCGAGGCACCTCGTCCACCAGCCCGGCGCCGCGCAGCGCCGCCCCGCGCCACCGCTTCGAGGCACCTCGTCCACCACTGCGACGGCGGGCGCCTCGCGAATCGGGGCGGCAAGCGGGTGAGCCTGCGCGCCGTGCGGTCCGTTCGCGGGGCGGGCGGTTACCCTCGTACACGATGAGCGAGCACGACCCACACCTCGGATCCGCACCCGGCAGCGCCCGCCCCCAGAGCGTGCCCCCGGGCCTCGCCGCGCCTGCCGGCTCGAGGCTGGGCGGGGCCGGCGGTTTCGAGCCGATCAGCCTCCGCACGGCGGTCGACGTGCCCGCCGCCGAGGCCCGCCTCGGTGCGCTCGGGCAGAGCCGCAGCACCTCGGCCCTCGGCGAGCGCGCCGATCTGCTGAGGCTGCTCGGTCGTCTCGACGAGGCCCTGGCGATCGCCGAAGAGGCCTTCCGTCTCGCGCACTTCACCGGCGATCGGGCAGACTCGACGGCTGCGCGGATCCGTCGGGCGCACATCTTCCGTGAGCAGGGCAAGCTCGAGCGTGCGCTCAACGACCTGCACACGAGTCTCATCACGGCGTCGACCGAAGAGTGGCGCGAGCTCGAGGCCGCGGCCGCCGAGCTCGAGGGCTACACGCTGCTCGAGCTCGCCCGCCACGATGAGGCGCGGGCGAGTCTCGCCCACGCGCTGACCGCCTACGCGGCGAGCGGCGCCCCGCGCGATCGCGCGGTGGATCTCCAGAACGCCATCGACGACATCCTCCGGGCTTACCTCGCGCAGACCGACGGCCAGTCGGCCGAAGAGCTCGACGACCCCGCTTCCGGAGGCGCGGCCGAGGTCTTCGACGCCGGTCACGACGCTCCCCGCCCCGGCGACACGAACCCCACCGGCGGTCTGCCGTCCGAGTCGCTCGTCGACCCCGCGGCCGCCGCGCGGGCCGCCGCGACGCGCACCGACGACTCCGACGAACGTGCGGCCCGCCACGCCCGGCGCGACGAGGTGCCGCCCGCCCCCGAGAGCGACCGCCCGGTGCGAGCCGACACGAGCCTGTGGGGCAAGATCTCGAGCCTCGCCGCGAACGCCGCCGGTCACCGCGAGGGCGACCGGTTCCGCGACTCGTCCCCTCGGTCGGACCGTGGTGCGACCTTTGGCCGACCCGACGACGAGGACGCCGAGACGACCCGACCGGGCGCGACCGGTGTCACCGGAGTCGTCGACGCCCTGCCCAAGGACGACCAGCCGTCGACCTGGCCGTTCCCGCCCCGGTGACCCGCGCCTCCTGATCCGCTCATGGCCGATCTCGATCGGGTGAGGCGCTGGGCCGACGCGCTGATCGCCCTGCATCTCGACCCCGCCGTCTGGAGCTTCGGCTTCGACAACGCCAAGACCCGCGCCGGGCTGTGCAACTACACGCAGAAGCGCATCACGGTGTCGAAGCACCTGGCCGGTCGGTACGACGACGACGAGATCCACCAGGTGCTGCTGCACGAGGTGGCGCACGCCCTCGCCGGGTCGAAGGCGGGGCACGGACCGCGCTGGAAGTCCGTCGCGACCGATCTCGGCTACATCGGCAGCCGTCTGCACGACGGGGCGATCGCGTCGGATCTCGCTCCGTGGGTGGGCCTCTGCTCGGAGGGGCACGAGCACTTCCGGTACCGCGAGCCGAAGCGCCCGCTGTCGTGCGGGCGCTGCTCGCGCAGGTACGACCCCGACCACCTCATCACCTGGACGAAGCGCGAGCCCTGACCCGCGCCTCCTGCCCCTGCCCCTGCCCCTGCCCCTGCCCGTCGATGAGTCACAACACGCCGCGGGCCGGGCGGGTAGCGCGGCGTGTTGCGACTCCTCGGGGTGGGGCAGGCAGAACCCGCTCAACCCATGAGTCACGACACGCCGCGGGCCGCCGTCGCACCGCGGCGTGTTGTGACTCATCGACGGCGGGGGCGGGGGGCGAGGGGGCGGGGGGCGAGGGCAGAGCGGCAGCGCGGGAGCCGAGGAGGCGCGTAACCGGTTAGAGTGGTTCGGTGCAGACCGGACAGTGGCTCAGATCAGACACCGACACCCGCTGGTTCTTCGACTCGGGCTCGCTCGGGCTCGACTTCGCCTACCTCGGAGGGTTCCGCGCCGGCTCGCGCTTCGGCCCCGAGTCCGGGCTCGCGCTGCCCGCCGACGGGTCGACCCCGTGGGACGGCCTGCTGCTGCCGCCCGACCTCGACGACTGGATCGGCGAGCGCTTCGACGGTGTCGCCGGTGCCGCGGGCGATCGCGAGCTCGCCGACGCCCGGGGTCTGCGCGACGCGATCGCCCGGCTCGCCGTGGCCGCAGCGGACGGCACCTCGACCGATCCGCAGGACGTCGACACGCTCAACCTCTTCGCCGCGCTGCCCGATGTGCCGCCGTCGCTCGAGGGTGGTCGGCGTCAGGCCGGTGCGGGGCGGCTCCGGCTGGGGCAGGCCATGGCGTCGGTCGCCCGCGATGCGGTCGCGCTGTTCACGACGGTCGGGTTCGGCGGCGGGCCGGACTCGCGGATGCGGCGCTGCTCGAACGAGGCGTGCGGGCTGGTCTTCTACGACGAGTCGCGTGCCGGCAGCCGCCGCTGGTGCTCGATGCAGCGCTGCGGCAACCGCGCGAAGGTGCGAGCGCACCGCCAGCGCACCGCCGCCCACTGACCCCCGCCGCAGCGCCCGCCCGCTCGGCCGCCTCGCGCTGCACCCGCTGCGCCGCCTGCACCGCGCGCCGCCAGCACCCCCGCACCGCTCCCCCTAAGTCGCCAGCACCGCCGCGCCGCTCCCCCTAAGACGCCAGCACCCCCGCGCCGCTCCCCCTAAGACGCCAGCACCCCCGCGCCGCTCCCCCTAATACGCCAGAAAGTGAACACGACGCCGCGTATAAAGCTGGCGTCGTGTCCATCTCCTGGCGTCGTGGCGTCGTGGCGCGTGGCGACCTGGCGTCGTGGCGACGAGTGCGGCCTGACGGGCCCGACCCGCGCCTCCTCGGGTCAGTCGACGATCTGCACGTCGTTGTAGAAGGCGACGTAGCCCGAGTAGTCCGAGCCGACGCGGTCGAACGACGACGGGATGGGGGTGGGGTAGCTCCAGGCGCGGTCCTTCAGCAGGGTGTCGCCCGATCGGACGCTGAAGTACTGGGTGTCGCCCTTCCACGGGCAGTGGTACTGGGTGGGGCTCCTCTCGAGCAGGCTCTCGTCGACGCTCGACGGCGGGAAGTACCAGTTGCCCTCGATCGAGACGAGCTCGTCTTTCGGGGCCTCGGCGACGACGGTTCCGTCGGTGAGCACTGCCTTCATGGTTCCTCCAGCGATTCGGGCGACGGGTGGTCGCGATGCGGCACAGGCTACGCCGCGCCCCCGACAGTCGGCACCGGGGCAGGAGGCGGAGTGCAGGAGGCGCGGGTCCGCTCAGAAGGCGCGGGTCGCCGACACGAGGTCGGCCCGGCCGGTCGCGACGAGCTCTCCCGCCGAGGCCGAAGACGTGAGCAGGTGCGACGTCGCCCGCCGGAGCGACACCGCGGCGGCGCAGGCGACCGCCGCCTCGGGCGACGACGAGTCGATGCCGACCGCGGCGAGCGCGTCGACGACGGCTCCGGCGGCGAGCTGGTCCTCGACCGCGGGGCGGAAGCCGTCGGGCTCGACGGCGCCGGCGGCGACGATCGCGACGACGGCGCGGTCGCCCCGGTCGGCCTGCCGCTCGAGCACGCGGCGGGCGACGCCGTCGGCGTCGGCGGGGGTCGTCACGAGCAGCACCTCGACGGTCTCGGCGTGCACGGGCCCGTCGCCGCGCTCGGTGTCATCGGCGCCCTCGCTCCGGTCAGCCCCTTCGGACCCCTCGGCGACGGCATCGAGCACGGCGGCGACCGTCTCGTCGGTCGAGAGCAGCCCGTGCCCGTCGAGGGCGTCGACGACCACGACGAGGTGGGCGCCGGGTGCGATGCGGCCGGCTCCGGCGATGCCGTGGTCGAGCCTGACCTGGTACTTCTGCTGGCCGTGCGCGTTCATCCCTCCACAGTAGGTCGGACGAGCGGGGCGGTGGCCGAGCATGACGCGCGATGACGGACCGCCGCGACCCGCGCCTCCTCGGCCCCTCCACCGGCGAGTCCCCTCCACAGGCGAGCCCACCCACGGCCCCCACGCCCGCGACACCCCCTCCGCAGGCGGCCCCCTCCACAGACGGCCCCCTCCACAGCCCGCAGGAGTTGGATCGACGCATGCACGTGCAGCTCAAGATCCGCCTCGCCTGCCCCGTCGACGTCGCGACCGACGCCCTCCGCGACCCCCGCGTGATGGTCGCCGTGACGACGCCCCTGGTGAAGTACCGCTCGGATGCGCCCGAGGGCTTCCCCGAGCGCTGGACCGAGGAGGCGCATCCCGTCTCGGCGAGCATCCTCGGCGTCCTGCCCCTCGGCAGCACGCACGTCGACCTCGACTGGCACGAGCGCGACGGGGCGTGGATCCAGCGCGACACCGGTACGGGCACGAGCGGCCAGTTCGCCCGGATGCGCATCAACCACCGGATGGCGGTCTCGCCCGACGGCCCGGACGGGACGCTGCTGCGCGACCGCATGGAATTCCACGCCGGCGCCCTCGGCCTGCTGCTCTGGCCCGGGCTCTGGGCGACCTGGCAGTGGCGGGCACTGCGCATGAAGGCGCTCGCACCGACCTGGCGCGGGGCGCCGACGCACCCGAAGCACGCCTAGAAGGCGCTCGACGGGCGGGCGCCGGAGCATCGCGGACCTGAGAAGGAGGCGCGAGCAGTGTCGGAGGCGCTGCGTACGGTGGATGACGTGACCGACCCGACCCGCGCCTCCTCGTCTTCTGAAGCATCCGACTCCGCGACCCCTGTGGCCGCGGCAGGGAGTGAAGGGCCCGGGGCCTCGGCCCCTAGCGCGGCCCGGTCGGCGCTCGACATCGCGTCGTGGCGTCGGACGATCCACCGCCTCTACCGCGATGTGCGCGAATCGGCGGATCTGACGGAGGCGCACGACCTCTGGCGACGCACCCGCGACGAGCTGTTCACGACGCACCCGTCGACGCCGCTCCTGCCCGAGGACCGTCCCGGTTTCACGGGGCTGCCGACCACTCCGTACGACCCGGCCTGGCGGTTCGAGGTGGCGGTCGAGCCGGTCGAGACGCGACGCATGGTCGTCGAGACGGGCACCGACGGCGATGTGCAGTTCGACCTGGTGGGCGTGGCGGATGTGCCCGGCGTCGGGCGGCTCGACGTGTGGAAGCTCGTGCAGTACGGCGGCGGACTGTTCGTGCCGGTGAAGGATGCGCTGGCCGGCAAGCCGGGAGGGACGTACGGAGGCGGTCGGTACCTGATCGACTCGGTCAAGGGCGCCGACCTAGGCGCGGGCACCGAGCCCGGCACGATCGTGCTCGACTTCAACTTCGCCTACAACCCGAGCTGCGCCTACGACCCCGCCTGGGCCTGCCCCCTCGCCCAGCCGGGCAACACGGTCGCCGTGGAGATCCCCGTCGGCGAGCGCTACGGGACGGTGCGCTGACGCGTCGCGTGCCAGGCGGAGTCGCGCCGCTTCCCAGGCACTTCCGAGGCCGACTCAGGGCCATCGATCGTCATCACGGAGGACCGGCGACCTCTGGGTCCTCTCATCGTGGTCGAGCGCCGAGGCACTCGTCGTCGCCTGCCGCGTCATCGCGGTAGGACAGCCGGATGTTGGCCTCATCCGCGATGACGGCTCCGTGCACGGTGGCGCCGGAGTCGAGGGCCGCCGCGTAGAGGTCGTTGCACAGAGCATCGGCCTGACGCGAGTCCTCGAGGCTGTCGGCGGCGACGATCAACACGACGGTCTCTCGCCGCACATGGAGCGAGATGAGATCGAGTGGATCATCGTCGCGGCCCCCTCCAGCCACCCAGGCGGCGGAGACCGACTCGGCTTCGGGTGAATCGGTGATCCACGTCGCCGGAGCAGGGTCCGCGGCGTCTTCCGTGACGACGTCCATGCCGCAGGCGCTGACCGTCGCAACGGAAGCGAGAGCTATGAGAACCGTCAGCAGTCGTCGGGCACGTGTGCGGCTCATCACGACGCGGGGGCCGTTCGAGCGCCCCCCGTCGCGACGCACGACAGGGCCGTAGCGGCGTAGACCGTGCCGGAGGTCGCGACGACGAGCACCCGAGCCGACTGGTACCCCGTGTTCACGTTCTTGTTCGTGTGGCCCCCGATCGTGCCCGCGACGGTTCGTTTTCCCGTTACGCCGGGCAGTCGCCAATACGTGATCTCGGTGTAGTGCGCATAGGACTCGACGTGGGCCTTGACGGTCCGATTCGGGCCGCAGGTCTTCTCGTACACGACCGACGAGTAATGCCTCGCCTGGGGTGGGGCGCCGTGCGCCTCCGCGACGGGCGCGATGCCCAGGGCGCCCACCAGGGCCGTCAAGGAGAGGACGGCAGCACCTCGGCGGGAGCGGTGCCTGGATCGACTGGACTCGGCGCGCTGGAGGGTCGCGTCGTCGTCGCTCTGCGCGTTCTGGGGAAGGTCCTGGGATCGAGAGATAATCATGGTGGTATTCCTATCGCACGTTAGTCATACTGTCCAGCATGTTCATTGCACATGTCTCGCGACGCCAACTGCTCGGCGTGGCCACACTGGGTGCGGCGATGCCGTTCGTCGTGGGCGCAGCAGGTGACGCGTCCACTGGAGCACCCGCCCGAGCATCCTCGAAGGACGACGAAAGCACACCACCGGGCCTCAGAATCACATCGGAAGACTTCCGGACGATCGGCGTCTTCGCGGCCGGCTTCACCTCCGAAGACACGATCCGGTGCGCTCGCAGCATCGTGCTCTCGAACATCGACGCGGAGTCACTGTCTCTGAGTCTCGAGTTCGACCCGCGCCTCTATGACGTCTCGGACGGCGTCACACTGATCAACGACGACGGAACGCTCTACATCGAGACCCCCGCACCGACCGTCATCTCTCCGTCGAGATCCGTTCTGACGTTCCAGATCGACGCAGCGGCAATGGGGCAGGATGACGCTGAGGTCTCCATCCCTCTCGCACCTGCCGACAGATATCCGGCGGAGGACTTGGCACCCGTCACGGACACGACCGTGACCGTCTCCTCCGCGGGCGACGCCGTGGTCCGAGAGACCTGGGGCACGATCTCCTCGACACCTCTCTCGCGCGCCTGGGGCGCTGAGGTCTCCGCCGGGTGGGCCGACGTGGCCGTCAGCCAAGCAGGAGCGACACGCCAGTACCGCGTACCGACGGTGATCCGATGTCGGAGCATAGGCCCGCAGGCGATTCCCGAGCGGGCCGTCGTCACTGTGACGCTCGACGGTGCGATCACTTCTCCGCCCGTGCTCACGTCGGTGATGATCGACGACGAGCCCGCCGAGCTCGCCCGATTCGGAACCTCTCTCCGCCGCGACGGCGGCGCGTACCTGTTCGACGTCACGACGCCCGACGAAGTAGCCGCTCAGTCGACGCTGATGCTGGTCTTCGTCGACCCCGTACGTCGCGGGCGAACCGAACCCCGTGTCGACTCACTGCACATGGCGACCGTCACCCTCCGATCTCCGGAGAATGCAGCCGAGCGGCGCCGCACCACGACGAGCGACTCGGCCGTCGACATCTCCTCATCGGGAAATCCACTCGCCCCCGACGCCGCCACCGGCACGATCTGAAAGCGAACCATCCATGTTCAGAGACCTCGAAGTCGAACGAGCCCAAAAGCACCTGAACGATACCTACGGACACCATTCGTGGTTTACGCGGCTCACCCTCGACGGCCAGACCGGCTGGTCGACGATGTTCGCGCTGACCCGCGCTCTCCAGCACGAGTTGGGCATCTCGGCGAAATCGGACTCGTTCGGTCCGACGACGATGTCGACCTTGACCTCCAAGGTCGGCTCTCTGACGACGACGAACGCCGCGTCACACCGGGCGATCACGGCACTTGCGCAATGCGGCCTCTGGTGCAAGGGCTACAAAGGGGGTGCGACTTTCGGATCGTTCTCGTCGGACGTCGCTACGGGGATCATCGAGATGAAGGCGGACATGGGACTGCCGCCCACGGCATCCCTGCCTCCCAAAGCCTTCAAGAGTCTCCTCACGATGGATGCGTACAAGCGCGTCGGGAGAGGAACCGCGGCCATCCGCGACATCCAGAAGTGGATGAATTCGCGTTATCACTCACGTCGGGACTTCTTCATCGTTCCCTGTGATGGCATCTTCTCTCGAGACGTGCAGCGTGGACTGATGCTTGCTCTTCAGTACGAAGTCGACATGGAGGACGGCGTGGCGAACGGGAACTTCGGACCGGGAACCCAAGCCGGGATCAAAAGCAAGGGGCTCGTCTCGTCGGGCTCTCGAGACACGACGCGATCCTTCGTGCGTCTCTTCCAGTCAGCGCTGACGCTCAACGGCTACGAAGCTCCTTTCGATGGCGCGTTCGGCGACTCCACGGCTGCAGTCGTGCGGTCGTTCCAGTCGTTCGCCGAGTTGAGCACGACCGGCGCCGGCGATTTCCGGACTTGGGCCTCGCTTCTCGTGAGCACCGGTGACACGAGCAGGCCTGGCACGGCCGCCGATGCATCGACGGTTCTGACGCCTGCCACGGCCGCTCTTCTCAAGGCACATGGCTACAACACTGTCGGGCGGTACCTGTCGGTGGCCGCGAAGCGGATCGCACCCGGGGAACTGGACGTCATCTTCGATGCGGGGCTGAAGGTCTTCCCCATCTTCCAAGAATGGAACAATGCGCCCGGATACTTCACTGAGGCAGCCGGTTACGGGCAAGCGGTTGCTGCCGTCAAACGGGCCCGCAACCTCGGATTCACGGCCGGCACGACCATCTTCTTCGCCGTCGACTACGACGCCACGGCCACTGAGATCCCGGCCCTGATAATCCCCTATTTCCGTGGCATCGCCCGCGGAGTCGCCTCGTCTCGCCTCGTCCAATACAAAGTCGGCATCTACGGCACACGAAACGTCTGCTCACAGGTCTCCGAGGCCGGTCTCGCCGCGAGCTCCTTCGTCAGTGGGATGTCGACCGGATACAGCGGAAACCTCGGGTTCCCCCTGCCCAAGAACTGGGCATATGACCAGGTGCTCGAGTACAAGCTCACCTCCGGCGCGACGAGCCTCGAGTTGGACAAGGACATCGCATCCAGTCGAGCCGACCCTGTGGGTCGCGAGCAGGTTCTGCCTGTCCCATACACCATGAATGGGTCGTCGACTCTTTATGACGAACAATTCGCTTGGAATTTCACAGAGCACAGTCACCTTGCTGAAAGCCATGGCCACGAAGACTGGTCGGGCAAGACATATTCTGATTTCATTTTACATCGTTTTCAACGGCCACAATATTGGCAAGATTCTGCAATTTGGAAGATTTACACCCCATTACCGGAGAATCTACTTGGCGGCGTGTCGAATCCATACCGTGATGCTCTGCGGCTAGCCCGCGGCGACTACGAGCGTGACGCTAACAGTGTTGGCACTCCCACCAAGCCTGGCGTCGACCTTGCTCACTTCGCGGCTTCTGTACGCTCATACATGACCTGGGGCGTACCTGAATCAGGCGTCACAACAGAAATAGGCGATCTGGGTGGATGGGCTCTCGACCTCGCAACCTGCTGGGGCGAGTATGTCGAACAGCGACGCAAAGGCCCAGTCACTGGCGGGCTGACGGCATTCCCACGCAGGAAGATCGGCGGGCCCGACGGATACTTCACACGAAGCGACCTCCTGGCCGATACCGATGCTTTTCTTGTCGCGAAACGCATAGGCAGGGATCCAAATCGCCCTCTTTCAGACGTCATGCGCGAGTTGCGCCGCGATGAACTTCGGCATTTAGACCACGACTTGCAGCTTTTCTACGAGCAACGATTCGGGGCTTCTAAAGATTTCTTAAAGCGGGCAATTCGACGGGTTCTAGATCGCTCTACGTGGGGACCGGATGCCCAGGTACCCGCTTTTGTATTCCTACGCGACAAGAGATTCCCCGGGCAGCAAGCCCTGATCCCCGATCCTCGAGATCCCGGCGACGCCGAACTCCTTGGCGAGATCGACGAGTTCGTCGATGCCGCTTCGACAAGGCTCGTCGATCTATTTCTAGGCAGCTCATGAGTCCGATTCTGATCACCAGGCTGCTCACCCTCTGCTCTGCACTCATCACATTCGCACTCATCGGGGCGCAGAGCCTCGTACTGTCGATCTGGGCTCTTGAGACAGTATGTGGAGGCGTCCGGCCTGTGCAATTGATCAGGATCGGTCTGGCGACGACCCTGACAGGTTTCATTCTGATAGGGAGCGGACGTTTCGTATCCCGACGTGATCAGAGCCAGAAGGCAGCCTCCGTCACAAGAGGCGTCCGCGCCGGTGCAATGCTGGGATTCGTATTCACCGCACTGCCTGCCTGGTTTCTCGTCTCGGCCATCTGGATACTAGGACTCTGGGGCTCCCAGCAGATGGCGACCATGATCCTGCAGACGACGATCACCCTGGCCGTGACATCGACAGCACTTCTCACCATCGCCCCCGTATGGGCTCAACTCGGGCCCCGAACAGGGTCGCGTCGAAGGTCTGCGGCACCGCATCGCTTCGGTCACACCCAATGGACCATGTTCGCCCTGATGCCCGTCTGCCTGCTCGCAGCATCGATGCTCGCCGAAGCCACCTTCGGGGCGCGCTGCCGTCCGTAGAGGACCCGCGCCTCCTCGGCACCCCCGTCGCGCTTTCCGTGCACCTCCGCTAGGCTGGGGTCACTTGCGAGTCGGCCTGACCGGCTCCCTGCGTCGTAGCACGCCCCTCCCCGCCTCTCCCGTCCTGGCACACACCCAGGCAGACCAGCAGGCGCGCGAAGCTCACTCTGCGGCGAAACGATCGTGCACACCTGCACCGTCGCCACATCTCGAGCCCGGCTACGACAGCCGTTCTCCCGGCACTGCCCCGCCCTCGCGCGAACACGTCAGCACGACGTCGTCGCCCGACACGGTGGTCACGCAGCCTGGCCCGGCTCGACACCGATGCCCCGAAAGGTGCACCACATGTCAACGAACACCCTCGACACCGAGAACACCACCCCCGACGGCTCGACCGTCGACGAGACGGCCGACACCGTCACCTTCAGCTCGCTCGGCGTCCCCGCCCCGATCGTCAAGTCGCTCACGGCAGAGGGCAAGACCACCGCCTTCCCGATCCAGGTCGACACCCTGCCCGACACCCTCGCCGGGCGCGACGTGCTCGGCCGCGGCAAGACCGGCTCGGGCAAGACCCTCGCGTTCTCCATCCCGATGGCCGCGCGCCTCGGCGGCAAGCTGGCCGGCGGTCAGCGTCGCGCCGGCCGCCCCCTCGGCCTGGTGCTCGCCCCCACCCGCGAGCTCGCCACGCAGATCGACGCCGTCCTGGCCCCGCTCGCAGCGGCCTACGGCATGCGCACCACCACCATCTTCGGCGGCGTCTCGCAGAACCGTCAGGTGCAGGCCCTCAAGGCCGGCGTCGACATCATCATCGCCTGCCCCGGCCGCCTCGAAGACCTCATGAAGCAGGGCTTCGTCAAGCTCGACGCCATCGAGATCACCGTGCTCGACGAGGCCGACCACATGGCCGACCTGGGGTTCCTGCCCGGTGTCACGCGCATCCTGAAGGCCACCCCGACCGACGGTCAGCGCCTGCTCTTCAGCGCGACCCTCGACAACGGCGTGGACAAGCTGGTCAAGCAGTTCCTCCACAACGAGGTGCTGCACTCCGTCGACGAGGCCAACTCGCCCGTCGCCAAGATGACCCACCACGTGTTCGAGACCCCCGACCTCGACAGCAAGAACGCCCTCGTGCAGACGCTGGCCGGCGGCAAGGGCCGTCGCATCCTCTTCATGCGCACCAAGCACCACGCCAAGAAGCTCGCCAAGAAGCTGACCGACGCCGGCATCCCCGCCGTCGACCTGCACGGCAACCTGTCGCAGCCGCAGCGCGACCGCAACCTCGCCGCCTTCCAAGACGGCAGCGCCCGCGTGCTCGTCGCCACCGACGTCGCCGCCCGCGGTGTGCACGTCGACGACATCGAGCTCGTCATCCACGTCGACCCGCCCACCGAGCACAAGGCGTACCTGCACCGCTCGGGCCGCACCGCCCGCGCCGGCGCCGAGGGCGACGTCGTCACCCTCGTCATCCCCAGCCAGAAGCGCGACGTCGCCCAGCTGATGAAGAAGGCCGACATCCGCCCGACCATCACCGCCGTCGTGCCGTCCTCGCCCGAGGTCGCCGCGCTGGTCGGCGAGGTCGCCGCGTACGTCAAGCCCGCCCCTCGTGTCGCCGTGCAGCAGCAGCAGGGTGGCGGCGGTCGCTCGCAGGGCGCCAACGCGCAGCGCAAGCGCGCCGCTCGTCAGGACTCGCAGGGCAACCCCATCGCCCGCCAGGACCGCTCGGGTCGCCCCGCGGCGGCATCGGCCGGCGGCTCGCGCGACGGACGCCAAGGAGGCGCGGGTCGCGGCTCCGAGACCGGTCGCGGTCGCGACGGCGCAGCCCGCTCGGGTGGCTCGCGTGACGGCGGACGCCAGGGTGCCGGCCGCGACGGCGGCGCGCGCCGCGACGCCGCTCCCCGCGGTGGCGCCTCGACCTTCTACTCGACCGAGTCCGGCCGTGGCGCCGTGACCCCGGTGCGCGACGGCGGCCGTGACGCCGGCCGCGACGAGACCCGTGGCACCCGCCAGACCGGACGCCGCGCCCAGAGCGACGGCGGCCAGAGCCGCACCAACGCCGTCCGCAACGACCAGGCCGACTTCGCGGCGTCGCAGGGCGGCCCCCGCGAAGGCGGGCAGCGCTCCGGCGGACGCCGCGCCTCCTCGGAGGGCGGACGCCCCGGCTCGCTGAAGGTCGGCGGCCTCGTCGGCGGCAAGGCCCGCACCGGCGGCGGCCAGCGCGGCGGTCGCTGACCCGCGCCTGACGGCGCCACCCGCCTGACACCCCGTTTTCAGCGCAACACCCGCATTCATCGGGGTGTAGCGCCGAGAACGGGGTGTTGCGCGTTGCAGCGCCGCGGCGCGCGCGGCGCGCGCGGCGCAGCGCGTCAGCGCACGCCGGCGCGGCGGAGCGCAGCGACGAGCGGGTCCTTCCGGAGGGCGTCGGCCCAGCTCCACCTCACGACGGCCCTCACGCCGGGCAACGAGCGCAGGGCGTCCTCTCGGCGCTTCTCGTCGATGACGACCTGCTCGGGCGTGCGTCCGCGCCTCGGACGCGCATCGCGGTACTTCACCTCACCGTCGAACTCGCCGATGACTCCGCATTCGGGCCACCAGAAGTCGACGATCCCCACGAGCGATCCTCCCCGCGGGAATCGGACCTGCAGCTCGGGCTTCGAGAGGCCCGCGAGGTGGATGACAGCGCGACTCAGGGACTCGCCCGGCGAGTCGGCGCGAGCGTCGGCGAAGGCGATCGCGGCCGCGGCGCGTCGACTGCCCGGAACGCCGGGACGCCGGGCCGCCACCGCCTCGAGCTCCGCTCGCGAGAAGGCGCCGGTGCGCAGACCGTGGTCGAGGATCACGGCGCCGCCCGCGAGATCGTGTCGCCTCACCGCGTCGACGGCGGCCTGACGAGGCACCGCGACGCGCAGACCGTCGACGACATCGACCTCGTCGCCGACCGGCCCAGCGTGCTGATGCGCCCAGGGGCCGACCTTGTCGCGATGACGCCGGGGGTCGATGACGTGCACGCGCTCGGGCCAGTCCCCCAGCAGCGGGAAACCGCGGAGCGCCAGCGCCGACTCGTGCGAGACGACGACCTCGTCGCCGAACCGCGGCACGACGGCGTGCACCCGGATGACATGGCGCTCGGCGGCCGTGAGCGCCTGCCAGACCGGAGTGGGCACGTAGGCGCCGGGTGCGACCCGCCGCAGAAGCCCTCGCCGGGCGTCGCGCTCGATCGTGGAGCTGTCGCCGCCCGATCGGATGACGGAGTCACGGCGGATCAGCGTTTCGAGCACGGGTCGAGCATGACGCATGTGATCCGCACCGCGCCACCCGCGCCTCCTCGGCTGTGGATGACCGGCCCAGCACCCCGAAAGCCGCGCTGCACCCCGATCAATGCGGGTGTAGCGCGGCTTTCGAGGTGTCGCAGCGAACGAGCGCCGGCGCAGCGGCGGGGCGCGGCGGCGCGGCGGCGGGCTACTGCAGGGCGCCGACGGAGGCGAGGGCGCTGCGCAGCAGAGCGCCGCGCCCGCCCTCCATCTCGGCGGCCACATCGTCGCTCGCCGCCTGGTGCGGCGTCAGCCAGGTGAGCTCGAGGGCGTCCTGGCGCGGGTCGCAGGTGCCCGTGACCGGCACGACGTAGGCGAGCGACACGGCGTGCTGACGCGCGTCGGTGTAGACCGACGACCCCGGCAGCGGGAAGTACTCGGCCACCTGGAACGGCACCGGCGACAGCGGCAGCTGCGGGAACGCCATCGGCCCGAGGTCCTTCTCGAGGTGGCGGAAGAGCGCCGTGCGCAGGCTCTCGCCGTACATCACGCGGCCCGAGACGAGCATGCGCGACATCGAGCCCTCCGACGAGGCGCGCAGCAGCACGCCCACCTCGGTGACGACGCCCATGCCGTCGACCCGCACCGGCACCGCCTCGACGTACAGGATCGGCAGCCGCTGACGTATCTGGAAGAGCTCCTCCTCCGAGAGCCAGCCGGGATTGGGGTCAGGGGTCTGCACGGAGCTCATGGGGCATGTCTACCAACCCCGTGTGACGGTCGGGTGACGAAAACGCTACGGGCGAACACGACGACGGTGGCGCTGGATAGGCTCTGGCCATGGTGCAGATCGATCCCTCCGTGGTCACGTGGTCCGTCGACGAGTCCGAGCGCGACGGCCGGCCGCTGCTGGTGCTGCTGCACGGGGTCGGTTCGCACGAGGGCGATCTGATCGGGCTGGCCCCCTATCTGCCGCAGGCCTTCGCGATCGCCTCGCTGCGAGCGCCCCTGCCTCACGGCGACGGCTTCTCGTGGTACCCGCTCGCTCTGCCGGGCTCGCCCGACCCCGCGCCGGTCGACGAGGCGGCGACCGCCGTCCTCGACTGGCTCGACTCGCTGACCGGGTCGTACACGAGCGTCAGCCTGCTCGGCTTCTCACAGGGCGGATCGCTCTCGCTGCAGCTGCTGCGTCGCGCGCCCGAGCGCTTCACATTCGCGGCCGTGCTGGCCGGCTTCGTGGTCGCCGACCCCGCCTCGGCCGACGCCGACGCCGCCCTCGCGCGGGTGCGCCCCGCCGTCTTCTACGGTCGCGGCGACGCCGACCAGGTCATTCCGATCGACGCCGTGACCCGCACCGTCGAGTGGCTCGGCGAGCACGCCGACGCCGACGTCGAGGTCTACGCCGAGCTCGCCCACGGCGTCTCGCAAGACGAGCTCGACGACCTGAACGCGTTCATCTCGAGGGTGACGAACCCGGTCACCGCCGAGGGCACGCACGCGCCCGACAGCACCGACCTGGTCGTCTAGAGGGCGGCGGAGACATGGCCGACATCGTCGTCTCGGGCACCGTCACGCACCGTCATCACGCCGAGCGGGGGCTGCTCCGGCTGGCGGTCGAGATCGAGGGCGACGACCGCGCGGCCGTCGTCGACGAGGGCATCGCGGTGCACAACCGGGTCACCGAGCAGGCGACGGTGCTACGCCGGCAGGGCGCGGCCACCTGGTGGACGGCGCGCTCGGTGTCGGTCGGTCTCGTGACCGAGCCGGGGTCGCCCGACGGGAGCCGCGCCTCCTCGGTCCGGTACCGCACGCGGTCGACGATCGAGGTGCGGTTCCAGGACTTCGCCGCGCTGGCCGACTGGGTCGGCGAGCTCGCGCACGTCGAGGGCGTGTCGATCGACGGCATCGAGTGGTCGCTCGGTCACGCGCGTCGCGCCGAGGTCGAACAGGACGCCCGGCTCGCGGCGGTCGCCGACGCCGTCGCGCGCGCCTCCGACTACGCCGACGCGCTGGGCCTCGGCAGCCCCGTGCTGCAGGCCGTCTACGAGCCGGGGCTGCGACCGGGCGAAGGAGGCTCAGGAGGCGCGGGTCACCTCGGCTTCGGCTCGTCCCGTTCGCTGATGGCCGCCTCGATGCTCGACGACGGCGGTTCGATGGTCTACGACCTGCACCCCGCCGACATCGAAGTCACCGCGACGATCAGCGCCGACTTCACGGTCTGAGCCTCCTGCTCCACACCCCCTCGTACTCGAAGGGGACGAAGCCGACGGCCTCGTTGACGTCGAGCATGGGGCGGTTCTCCTCGGCGTTGAAGGTGAAGACGCCGGGGTGACCAGGTCGTTCGGCGGTGAGCAGGTCGGTCGTCGCGATCTTCAGCAGCCAGCCGAGTCGGTGGCCGCGGTGCTCGCGCAGCACGAGGGTGTCCTGCTGGAACGCCGGTCGCGACCGCTCGGCCGGCGCCTCGAGCTGACTGAACCCCGCCAGCCGCCCGGTCGGCACGTGCTCGACGACGGCGGTGAAACGCGTCCGCGGCCCGGCGAGCGCCTTCTCCTCCGCGTCGCGGAACCGCTCGGGAGTCCAGACGTCCTCCGGCTCGTCGACCCCGCCCGAGGGGGCGTCGGTGCTCATCCGCGTCTCGAGCGCGGCGAGGTCGTCGAGCCACCGCTCGGGTGAGCGTCCGACCCAGGTGTGCAGTCGGTAGTCGTCTCCGGCGGCGGCGCGGGCGCGGTCTCGGATGCCGGCCAGCGCCTCCTCGTCCACCGGCAACGCCAGGCGGCTGCAGCGCACCACCTGCCCGAGCACCCAGCCGGCGCCCTGCAGCAGCTGCACGGCCGCATCGTCCGCGCCGACCGACCCGGCACCGGTGGGGGGCAGGAGGCGCGGCTCGGCCTCGCCGGTCGACCGCACGTAGGCGATCGCCTGGGTCCGGCCCTCGCGGCGCGCGACCTCCTCGACGTGGGCGAGCAGCGCCGAGCCGATCCCCCGGCGCCGGTGCGAGGGGAGCACCATCACGTCGACGTAGGCGGTGCTGGCGCCGTCGCCGTCGAGTCGGCTCTCGTACGACCCGGTCGCGACGATGCGCCCGGCGTCGCGGACGACGTACCAGCGCATGTCCTTGTAGGCGTCGAGCCAGTTCGGCAACTGCTCGTCGGGCAGCCAGGCCAGGTCGTCGGAGCCGATCGCGTCGGCCCGGATCGCGTTCTCGACGGCGACCGTCTCGACGAAGTCGGCGGCGTCGGGCGCGTCGATCGTCTGCGGGATGGTGATGCGCTCGATGACGACCGGTGCGACGAGGGTCGCGTCGGCGGCGGGCATCGGGTCGGTCGGGTCGGCGGCGGGGGTCGGGTCGGTCGGGTCGGTCGGGTCGGCGGCTGGGGTCGGGTCGGTCGGGGTCATGTCGGGCCTTCCGGCCGCAGGTGCGTGCGGTCGATGCGCGCCGCCCCGTGGGCAGCCGACCAGACTAGCGGGTCCGGTGACGCGTAGAACAGAGCGATGAGCGACACCCACGACTCCGACCCGCACAGCCGCGAAGGCGACGCCGACGTCGCCACCGACCCGTTCGACCTCGCCCGCTTCGTCACCGCCCAGGAGGCGCACGGCACCTACGACCGCGCCCTCTCCGAGCTGCGCGGCGGTCGCAAGGCGAGCCACTGGATGTGGTTCGTGTTCCCGCAGATCGCGGGGCTGGGTCGCAGTGCGACGGCGCAGCACTACGCGATCGGGTCGATCGGAGAGGCCCGCGCGTACCTGGCGCACCCCCTGCTCGGGCCGCGGCTGTGCGAGAGCGTGGACGTACTGCTCGCCCTGCCGACCTCCGACGCCGAGGCGGTGTTCGGCGGTGTCGATGCGCTGAAGGCGCGCTCGTCGCTGACTCTCTTCGCGCAGGCAGAGCCCGCCGAGTCGCGGTTCGGGCGCGCCCTGACGAAGTACTTCGGCGGCGAGCCCGACCAGGCGACCCTCGACCTCCTCTGACGCGCACGCCGCCGCGCCCCCCGGCACGGATCGAGGAGGCGCGCGAGGGATAGCCTCGGAGCATGAGCGTTCTGATCGCGGGCTGCGGCGACCTGGGCACCGAGGCGGGTCTGCGGTTCGCCGCCGACGGCCACCGCGTGGTCGGACTCCGCCGCCGCGCCGACCTGCTGCCCGCCCGCATCGAGGGTCGCTCGGTCGACCTCCGTCGCGAGACCCCCGTGGTCGACGACGACACCGAGGTCGTCGTCGTCGCCCTGGCGGCCGGCTCGCGCACGCCGGGCGAGTACCGCGCCACCTACGTCGACGGGCTGCGCCACGTGCTCGACGGGATCGCGGCGTCGGCGGCCGACCCGCGCCTCCTCGTCGTCTCGTCGACCGCGGTCTACGACGTCGCCGACGGCGGACTCGTGACGGAGGAGACCCCGGCGCGCGGCGGGACGCCGACCGCCGACGTGCTGCTCGAGGCCGAGCGGCTGCTGCGCGAACGGGCTCCCGAGGCGGTGCTGCTGCGGCTCGGCGGGGTCTACGGGCCCGGTCGCGAGCGACTGATCGAGCAGGTGCGCAACGGTGCGGCCACGCTGTCCGACCAGCCTGGAGGGTCGCCGCACACGAACCGCATCCACCGCGACGACGCCGCCGCCGCGATCGTGCACCTGACGACGACCGTCTCGCAGCCCGAGGCCGTCTACCTCGGCGTCGACGACGAGCCCGTCCGGCTCGACGACGTGCTGCTGTTCCTCGCGGACGAGCTGGGGGTCGAGGCTCCCCCGAGCGCGCCTCCTACCGGGCGGCAGTCGGGCGGCGACAAGCGGCTCTCGAACGCTCGGCTGCGGGCGACGGGGTTCGCGTTCGCGTACCCGACGTTCCGCGAGGGGTACCGGGCCGTGATCGCCGGCGAGGGCGCGCGGCACGGCTGAGCCGGCGCGGCTGGTCCTCCTTCATGCGGCGCCCGTCGTCGAGTGGTCGGAAGATGCTCTTGCCGGCGCCCGGAAGAGCATCTTCCGACCACTCGATCGGCGCAACCCGACGCGCGACCGAGCGCCAGGCGACCCCGGGTACGGTGGACGGGTGCTCCCCGACCACGACGTCCCTGCCGCCCGACGACGGATCCTCCCCGTCATCACCCTGCCGATAGGCGTGCGCCGTGTCGACCGCGCGGCCGCGAACCTGATCAACGGTCGCGAACGGCACCCCCGATCGGATCGGGCCTGGAAGCGCCTCTCGCACTCGGCCGACCACGGCACGCTCTGGCTGACGACCGCCGCCGTGCTGCTGCTCGTCGGCAACCGCCGCGCCGGTTCGCGCGGCGCGCTCTCGCTCGGGATGGCCAGCCTGATCGCCAACGCGGTCGGCAAGAACCTCGTCGGGGGTCCGCGGCCTCTGCTCGACGACGTGCCCATCGGCCGTCAGCTGCGTCGCCAGCCTCGGAGCGCCTCCTTCCCCTCCGGCCACACCGCCAGCGCGATCGCGTTCGTCACCGGGGTGGCGCTCGAGTCGCCCCGCACCGGTCTCGTGCTCGCTCCGCTGGCCGCCGCCGTGTCGTACTCGCGGCTGAAGGTCGGCGCCCACTGGCTGTCCGACGTGGTCGGCGGCGCGCTGCTCGGCGCCGGGGTCGCGGTCGCGGGCCGGCTCGTGCTGCCCGTGCCGGCGCACCCCGTCGGACCGGCCGCTCTGGCCGGCGAACCGATCGGACTGCCCGCGTCGGCGCGCGGCGAAGGCGTGCTCGTCGTCTCGAACGGGGCGTCGGGGGCTGCTCGTCGGCGAGACCCCGTGACCCTGCTGCGCAAGCGGCTTCCGGAGGCGCGGTTCCGGTCGCTCGGCGACACCGACCTCGGCGAGATGGTCGCCGCCGAACTGCGGCGGCGGAATCCGCCGCGGGTGCTCGCGGTCGTCGGCGGCGACGGGACGGTCGAGACCGCCGCCCGCGTCGCGCTCGAGCACGATCTGCCGCTGCTCGTCGTGCCCGGCGGCACCTTCGATCACTTCTCCCGCGCGGTCGGCACGGACTCGGTCGAGACGGCCGTCGCCGCCCTCGCCGCCGGCACCGGTGCGCGGGTCGACGTCGCCGCGGTCGACGTCGACGGCGAGCCGCACCACCTCGCGATCAACGCCACGGCCCTCGGCGTCTACGCCGACTACCTCGCCGAGCGTGACCGACTCGAAGGGCGGCTGGGCAAGCGCGTGGCCGGGCTCGTGTCCGGGGTGCAGATCCTGCGACGGGGGCGCACGGTGACCTTCGAGCGGGACGGCGATGCGGTGAGCGCCGGTGGCGCCGGTGCGGCCAGCGTCGGTGCGGCGAACGCCGATGCGGGCGCCGGTGCGACGGGCGTCGGTGCGCCGGGCGCCGATGCGGCGGGCGATGGCGGCGCTGTGCGCCAGGGGGCCGCGCGCACGGCGTGGTCGGTCTTCGTCGGGGTCGGGCGCAATGACGACGACGTCGTCTCGCCCATGCGGCGCCGGGCCCTCGACGACGGCTCGCTCGAGGTCCGCACCCTGTCGTCCGGCTCGAGACTCGGCCGCATCGGGGCACTGTCGTCGCTCGCGTTCGGCCCGAGGAGCACGGCGACCCTGCGCCTCCTCGGCCTCTTGCCCGAGAAGGAGGCGTTCTCGACCGAGGTCACCTCGCGGTTCGCGGTGACCGTCGCGGGGGCGCTCCGCCCGGCGATCGCGCACGACGGCGAAGGCGACACCTCGCTGCCCGAGACCGCCGAGCGCGACGGGTACCGCTACGAGGTGCGCCTGCTGCCCCGGGCCTTGCGCGTGTACCGCCCCCGCGGCTAGCGCCGCACGCGCCACACCCCGGAACCGGCGTCACACCCCGCGTTCTCGGGGTGTCACGCCGGATACGAGGTGTGACGGGACTGCCCGCACGGCCGGGCGGCGCTCAGCGGCGCACAGCCGGGCGCGCTACCAGCGCGGGTGCACGGCCTCGCGGAAGTACTTCTCGTAGATGCGGACGACCTCGGAGTCGAGCCCCTCGTCGAGCGTGACCTCGCCGGCCGCGGCGTTGGCGCGCGCCTGCTCGACGTTGCGGGCCCCGGGGATGACGGTGCTGACGCCGGGCTGGTCGACGATCCAGGCGAGGGCCGCCTGGGGCACGGTGACGCCCTCGGGCACCGACTCGGCGAACTCGCGAGCCGCGGCGACGCCCTGTTCGAAGTCGACGCCGCTGAAGGTCTCGCCCTGGTCGAAGGCCTCGCCGTTGCGGTTGTAGCTGCGGTGGTCGTTCTCGGCGAAGGTCGTCTCGGTCGTGTACTTGCCCGAGAGCAGACCGCTGGCCAGCGGGACGCGGGCGATGATGCCGACCCCCGCCTCCTCGGCTCGGGGCAGCACCTCGTCGAGCGGCTTCAGCCGGAACGCGTTGAGGATGATCTGCACGGTCGCGAGATTCGGGCGGGCGATGGCGGTGAGGGCCTGGGCCGTCTCTTCGACGCTGACGCCGTAGGCGGCGATCGCGCCGTTCGCGACCAGCTCGTCGAGCGCGTCGTACACGGCGTCGCTCTCGAAGACGGGCGTGGGCGGGCAGTGCAGCTGCACGAGGTCGAGGGTGTCGACGCCGAGGTTGCGGCGCGAGCGGTCGGTCCATTCGATGAAGTTCTGGCGGACGTAGTTGGCCGGCAACTGGTCGAGACGGCGGCCCATCTTGGTCGCGACGGTGACGTCGACCTCGGGGTTCGCGGCGCGGAACCGGCCGATGATCTGCTCGCTGCGCCCGTCGCCGTAGACGTCGGCGGTGTCGAAGAAGGTGACCCCCGCCTCGACGGAGGCGCCCAGCACCTCGAGCGCGTCGCTCTCGGTGACGTCACCCCAGTCGGCTCCGAGCTGCCAGGTGCCGAGGCCGATGACGGATACTTCGCGGCCGGTGCGGCCGAGTGTGCGACTGTGCATGCGGCCAGCGTAGGCGGTGCCGCCGACACCGGGCCGAGGAGGCGCGGGCCGGCTCAGCGACGCCGGGTCGCCGCCCGTGGAGCCCAGGAGGAGCGGGCCGGCTCAGCGACGCCGGGTCGCCGCCCGGGCGAGTGCGAACGCGACCGCGATCAGCGCGACGGCGATGACGACGAAGGCCGCCCCCGCCACGACGTGCGCCTGCAGGATCCGCACCAGGCCGACGAGGAGGGCGAGCGCCGAGGCGAAGGCGAGCGCCTTGCTGACGGCCAGCTGCCCGCGGCGGAGAGCCGCGCCTCCTCGGCGGGTCATCCGCGACTCGTCGCTCGACGGCCGGGGCCGGCGGACGGGTCGATGCGGAACGCGGGGGGCATGCGACCACCGTAGCCGGGCCGCCGGCCGCGCCCCGCGACGGTCGGTCGAGGAGTCACGACCCGCCGCGAGGGAGTCGGGGCGCGCGGCGTGTCGTGACTCGTCGAGACCCCGAGGAGGCGCGCGAGACGGAATGTCAGTGGTCCGGAGCAAGATGGCACCGATGAACGACGTGCTCGACCGCTTCTCCCCCGCCACCCGCGAGTGGTTCCGCGGGGCGTTCGCCGCGCCGACCCGCGCGCAAGAGGGCGCCTGGGCGGCCATCAGCCAGGGCGACCACGCACTCGTCATCGCGCCCACGGGGTCGGGCAAGACCCTGGCGTCGTTCCTCTGGTCGATCGACTCGCTGGCGTCGACGCCCCCGCCCGAAGAGAAGCTGCACCGCACCCGCGTCCTCTACATCTCCCCTCTCAAGGCCCTCGGCGTCGACGTCGAGCGCAACCTCCGGTCGCCTCTGGTCGGCATCACGCAGACGGCCCGGCGACTCGGCACCGAGGCACCCGACATCACGGTCGGCGTCCGCTCGGGCGACACCAGCTCGAGCGATCGCGGGCGGCTGGCCCGCACCCCGACCGACATCCTCATCACGACACCCGAGTCGCTCTACCTGATGCTCACCTCGCAGGCGCGCGAGACGCTCAAGGGCGTGCAGACCGTCATCATCGACGAGGTCCACGCGGTCGCGTCGACCAAGCGGGGCGCCCACCTCGCCCTCTCGCTCGAGCGACTCGACGCCCTGCTCGACAAACCGGCCCAGCGCATCGGCCTCAGCGCGACGGTGCGTCCGCCCGAAGAGGTCGCCAGGTTCCTGGCCGGCCCGGCGCCGGTCACCATCGTCAACCCCCGCGCCGACAAGAAGTTCGACCTGCGGGTCGTCGTGCCGGTCGACGACATGACCGAGCTCGGCACGGCCGCACCGCTCGAGGGTTCGGCGGCGGGCGCGGCGCCTCAGGGGTCGATCTGGCCGCACGTCGAAGAGGGCATCGTCGATCTGATCGCCGAGCACCGGTCGACCATCGTCTTCTCGAACTCGAGGCGGCTGGCCGAGCGCCTGACCGCACGACTCAACGACATCTGGATCGAACGCCAGGGCGGCGACCTCGAGACCGCGGTGCGGGCCACCGAAGAGGCACGGGGCCAGCTGGTCGTGGCCGGCGGCGCTGCCGCGGCTCTCGGCACCGACGACGGCCCTGCGCTCGGCGCCGAGGGCGGCCTTGCGGCCGGCGACGCGTCCGACGCGGTCGTCGACCCGTTCGCACCCTCCCCTCCGACTCGCAACCCCGCCGTCGGCGGCGGGGCGCCCGCGCAGCTGATGGGCGGCTCGGGGCAGACCTCGGGCTCCGATCCGCTGCTCGCACGCGCCCACCACGGGTCGGTGTCGAAAGACCAGCGGGCGCTCATCGAAGACGACCTGAAGAGCGGTCGGCTGCGGTGCGTGGTCGCGACCAGCTCGCTCGAGCTCGGCATCGACATGGGCGCCGTCGACCTCGTCATCCAGGTCGAGTCGCCGCCGTCGGTCGCGAGCGGTCTGCAGCGCGTCGGGCGCGCCGGGCACCAGGTCGGCGAGACGTCGCGGGGCGTGCTGTTCCCCAAGCACCGCGCCGACCTGATCCACTCCGCCGTCGCCGCAGAGCGCATGGTCGCCGGCCTGATCGAAGAGCTGCGCGTGCCGACCAACCCCCTCGACGTCCTCGCGCAGCAGACGGTCGCCGCCGTCGCGCTCGACGAGCTCGACGCCGACGAGTGGTTCGAGACGGTCCGGCGCAGCGCCCCCTTCGCGACTCTGCCCCGCTCGGCCTACGACGCGACGCTCGACCTGCTCAGCGGCAAGTACCCCTCCGACGAGTTCGCCGAGCTGCGCCCCCGCATCGTGTGGGATCGCGTGCACGGCACCCTCACCGGCCGACCGGGCGCCCAGCGTCTCGCCGTGACGAGCGGCGGCACCATCCCCGACCGGGGTCTCTTCGGCGTGTTCATGGTGGGCGAGAAGGCCGCGCGCGTCGGCGAGCTGGACGAGGAGATGGTCTACGAGTCGCGGGTCGGCGACGTCTTCGCCCTCGGTGCCACGAGCTGGCGCATCGAAGACATCACCCACGACCGCGTGCTCGTATCGCCCGCGTACGGCCAGCCCGGTCGTGTCCCGTTCTGGAAGGGCGACGGCATCGGCCGCCCGGCCGAGCTCGGCAAGGCGATCGGCGGCTACATCCGCGAGCTCTCCAACTCGAGCGAGGCCGACGCGACGACGCGGGTCGCCGCCGGCGGACTCGACGAGCGCGCCGCCCGCAACCTCATCGCGTTCCTCACCGAGCAGAAGGCCGCCACCTCGTACGTGCCGACCGACACGACGCTCGTCGTCGAGCGGTTCCGCGACGAGCTCGGCGACTGGCGCCTCATCCTCCACTCGCCCTACGGCATGCAGGTGCACGCCCCGTGGGCCCTGGCCGTGTCGGCGCGCATCCGCGACCAGCTCGGGGTCGACGGCGGGGCGATGGCCGCCGACGACGGCATCGTCGTGCGGATCCCCGACACCGACGCCGAGCCTCCGGGGGCCGAGCTCTTCTCGTTCGAGCTCGACGATCTCGACGACATCGTCACCGAGGAGGTCGGCGGGTCGGCGCTGTTCTCGTCGCGGTTCCGCGAGTGCGCCGCCCGCGCCCTGCTGCTGCCGCGATACAACCCCGGCAAGCGCTCACCGCTCTGGCAGCAGCGTCAGCGCTCGTCGCAGCTGCTCGACGTCGCCCGCAAGTACCCGTCGTTCCCGATCGTGCTCGAGGCGGTGCGCGAGGTGCTGCAAGACGTCTACGACCTCCCCGCGCTGATGAGCCTCACCCGCGACCTCGCCAGCCGCACCGTCCGCATCGTCGAGACCGAGACCGAGGTGCCCTCGCCCTTCGCCCGGTCGCTGCTCTTCGGCTACGTCGCCGCGTTCATGTACGAGGGCGACTCGCCCCTCGCCGAGCGCCGCGCCGCGGCCCTGTCGCTCGACTCGACGCTGCTGCAAGAGCTGCTCGGGCGCGCCGAGCTGCGCGAGCTGCTCGACGCCGACGTCATCGATCAGCACGAGCTCGAGCTGCAGCGACTCGCCCCCGACCGGCGCGCCCGCGACATCGAGGGCGTCGTCGACCTGCTGCGTCTGCTCGGCCCGCTCACCACCGACGAGATCATCGACCGCAGCTGGCTCGCGGCCACGCTCGTCACCGGCGACGTCGCGGCCCGCGACGACGCGCACCGCTCCCTCGAGACGGCCCTGACCGATCTCGCCTGGTCGAATCGCGTGCTGCGCTTCACCCACTCGGGCGTCGTGCGCTGGGCGGGCATCGAAGACGCCTCGCGCCTCCGGGACGCCCTCGGGGTGGCCCTGCCGATCGGGGTGCCGACCGCGTTCGTCGAACCCGTCGACGACCCCCTCGGCGATCTCGTCGGCCGGTACGCGCGCACCCACGGGCCCTTCACCTCGGCCATGGTCGCCGAGCGGCTCGGGCTCGGCGGCGCCGTCGTGCTCGACGCCCTCCGCAAGCTCGCGACGCAGCGCCGCGTCGTCGAGGGCGAGTTCCGACCGCGTCAGCAGGGCAGCGAGTGGTGCGATGCCGAGGTGCTACGGCGCCTCCGCGGCAAGTCGCTCGCCGCGCTGCGGCACGAGGTCGAGCCGGTGGCGCCCGAGACGCTCGGCAGGTTCCTGCCCGCGTGGCAGCACGTCGCCACGGGGCTGAAGGGCTCGGGGCTGCGCGGTCTCGACGGGGTGCTGCAGGTCGTCGACCAGCTGAGCGGGGTCTCGCTGCCCGCCTCCGCGTGGGAGTCGCTGATCCTCCCCGCCCGCATCACCGACTACAGCCCCGCGATGCTCGACGAGCTCACCGCCACCGGCGACATCATCTGGTCGGGCACCGGCACCCTGCCCGGCAACGACGGCTGGGTCAGCCTGCACCTCGCCGACGGTGCGCAGGTCACCCTGCCCGAGCCGTCGGGTGCCGAGACCGACGACCTCCAGCGCGAGGTGCTGGCGGCGCTCGCGGGCGGCGGCGCGTACTTCTTCCGTCAGCTCTCGGACGCGGTCGGCAGCACCGACGACGACGCCCTCGTCACCGCGATCTGGCAGCTGGTCTGGGCCGGGCAGATCACCAACGACACCTTCGCGCCGCTCCGCACCCAGGTCGGCGGCGGCAAGGCCCCCCGGCCCCGTGCACCCACCCGCTCGCGGTCGTCGTACCGCAGCCGCGGTCGCATCGCGATGCCCCGCCAGGCCGGTCCGCCGACGGTGGGCGGTCGCTGGTCGCTGCTGCCGCTGGCCGAGCCCGACGGCACCATCCGGGCCGCGGCGACGGCCGAGATCCTGCTCGAGCGCCACGGCGTCGTCACGCGCGGCGCCGTCGTGAACGAGGGAGTGCGGGGCGGCTTCTCGACGGCGTACAAGGTGCTCAGCGGCTTCGAAGAGACCGGTCGCGCCCGCCGCGGCTACTTCATCGAGGGGCTGGGGGCGGCGCAGTTCGCCACCGGCCCGACCGTCGACCGCCTCCGCTCGTTCATCCGCGACGAGGGCGACCGCCGAGACGACGACACCCTCGTCGCCGCCGGTCGCCAGCTCGACGTGCCCGTGGTCACGCTCGCGGCGACCGACCCCGCGAACCCGTACGGCGCCGCACTCCCCTGGCCGGGGCAGACACTCGACGGCGCCCCCGCCGACGCGGCGGCGAGTGCGGCCGAGGCGGCCTCCGCTGCGGCGGCGACCACGGCGACGGGGGCCGGGGCGCGGGGCGAGGCGGGCTCCGCGGTCGACGCGACCCGCGCCTCCTCGGGCGCCGATCGCACGGCCGTCGACGCAGGAGGCGCGGCGACGAAGAAGAGATCGGGTCACCGCCCCGGGCGCAAGGCCGGCTCGCTGGTCGTGCTGGTCGACGGACGGCTGACCGTCTACGTCGAGCGGGGCGGCAAGACCGTGCTGACCTTCGGCGAGCCCGACGAGCGCGAGCTGGCCCTGGCGGCCGCGTCGCTGGCCTCGACGGTGCGGACGCGTCTGAAGAAGCTCGCCATCGAGCGGGTCGACGGCGAGTTCGTGCTCGGCACCGCCCTCGGCGACGCCCTGCGGGACGCCGGCTTCGCCCCCACCCCCAGCGGCATCCGATTGAGGTCGTGACCGATGCCTGAAGGAGACACCGTCTACCGCGCCGCGACCAACCTCGACGCGGTGCTGCACGGGCAGACGCTGACGGCGAGCGACTTCCGGGTGCCGGCGTTCGCGACCGTCGATCTGACCGGCGAGGTCGTCGACGACGTCATCCCGCGGGGCAAGCACCTGCTGCACCACATCGGCGACCTGACGCTGCACACGCACCTCAAGATGGAGGGTTCGTGGCACGTTTACCGCCACGGCACGAAGTGGCGGCGCCCCGCCTATCAGGCACGGGTCGTGCTCGAGACGGCCGAGTGGGTCGCCGTCGGGTTCGATCTCGGTCTGGTCGAGCTGGTCGCCCGCGACCCCGAAGACAGCGTCGTCGCGTACCTGGGCCCCGACCTGCTCGGCCCCGACTGGAACGCCACGACGGCGCTCGCGAACCTCGAGGCCGACCCCGGGCGCGAGGTCGGTCTCGCCCTGCTCGATCAGCGGGTGCTCGCCGGCGTCGGCAACGTCTATCGCAACGAGCTGTGCTTCCTGCGGGGTGTGCTGCCCACGCGTCCCGTCGGCGAGGTCGAGAACCGGCCCAAGCTGATCGACCTCGCGCACCGCCTGATCCTCGCCAACAGAGACCGCGTCGACCGCACGACGACGGGCAACCTCCGGGGCGTGACCGACTGGGTCTACGGGCGGGCCGGCAAGCCGTGTCTGCGCTGCGGCACGAAGATCCTCCGGGGGACCCTCGGCGAGAGCGAGCTCGAGCTGCGTGACACGTACTGGTGTCCGCACTGCCAGAGCTGATGCGCCGGTGCGAGTGAAACGGACGTGCCGCCGCCCGTGAGGCCGGGTGCGATGCGCCACCGCCGCCGTGTGCGACCGCCGTCGCGTGTGACGCCGCGTGACGCACCCGGGCCGCCCGCCCAGCTCGCCTGCCTACGATCGGCCGCAGCCGAACTGCACGTACCCGACGTGCCGCTCACCGCCGAGAGGACGACCATGTCGAACGCCGAATCCCCCACCACCCCCCGCATCGCCGACCAGGTGACCGAGTTCGACGAGGGGTTCACGTCGCAGATCGGGCCCGAGTTCTCGAAGGTGTTCGCCGACGAGCAGAGCGCCCTCCGTGCCGCGGGCACCCCCGACGACGCGGTCGCGGCGGGCGACACGATCGTCGAGGCGACCCTCGTCACGCCCGCCGGCGACGAGGTCTCGCTCGCCGAGACCGTCGGAGAGGGCCCCGCCGTGCTGGTCTTCTACCGCGGAGCCTGGTGCCCCTACTGCAACCTGACGCTGAAGACCTACCAGGCCGAGCTGCTGCCCCGGCTCCGCGAGCGGGGTGTCGCGCTGGTCGCGATCAGCCCCCAGACCCCCGAGGGGTCCGAGGCGTCGGTGACCAACGGCTCGCTCGAGTTCCCCGTGCTGTCCGACCCGGGCAACGTGTTCAGCGGTGCGCTGGGCATCCGCACCGAGCCGAGCGCCGACGCGCGTGCCGTGCACGGTCAGCTGGGGTTCGACGTCGCCGACAGCAACGCCGATGCGACGGGTGACATCCCGTTCCCGACGGTGCTGGTCGTCGACCGCGACGGCACCGTGGTCTTCGCCGACGTGCACACCGACTACACGACCCGGACCGAGGTCGACGAGATCGTCGCGGCGCTCGACCTGCTCGAGACGCCCGGGGCCTGACCCGCAGGAGGCGCGGGTCGACCCGACACGCGCCTCCCGGCCCGCAGGCGCGACGGCCCGGTCGAGGCACCCGGTGCACCCGGGCCCGCACCCGGGCCCCGCACCCGGGCCCCGCACCCGCGCACTCCACTACGCTCAGGGGACTCTTCGCGCCTCGACCCGTTAGGACCACGACGACATGACGTCCCAGGACATCGCCACGCAGGTCGCCGACTTCCGACGGACCTTCAACGCCGAGATCGGCCCCGACCTCGAGGCGATCTTCGAGGCCGAGCAGGCTCACCTCCGCTCGCTCGGGGTGCCGGCCGACGCCGTTCGCGTGGGCGACCAGATCGTCGACGCCGCGCTCCTCACCCCCACCGGTCGTGACATCGCGCTCATCGACGCGATCGGCGCATCTCCCGCGGTCGTGGTCTTCTACCGCGGCGCCTGGTGCCCCTACTGCAACATCACGCTCAAGACCTATCAGGACGACCTGCTTCCGGCGCTCCGCGAGCGCGGCGTCGAGCTCGTGGCCATCAGCCCGCAGACGCCGGCCGGGTCCGAGAAGTCCGTCGCCGCCGGCGACCTCGAGTTCACCGTGCTGTCCGACCCGGGCAACGTGCTCAGCCGCGCGCTCGGCATCGCGACCGAGCCGAGCGTCGGAGCCCGCGGCGCCCAGCGCGAGCTCGGCTTCGACATGGCCGACGACAACGTCGACGGGTCGGCCGAGATCCCGTTCCCGACCGTCCTCGTCATCGACGGCGACGGTCGCGTCGTCTTCGTCGACATCCACACCGACTACACCAGTCGCACCGAGGTCTCCCTCGTGCTCGAGACCCTCGACCTGCTCGAGCTGGGCGTCGTCTGACCCTGCCGGCCGGCGCAGGTCGTCCGAGTCCGCACTCCCGAAGCACGGACGCAGGAGGCGCGGGTCGGGCGAACCCGACCCGCGCCTCCTGAGAATCGACGGCCTCGCAGTCGAGGCCCGCCGCTAAGGGCGCTACGGGCGCTCGACCCCCGACGCAGCCGACGTCCCGACCCCGGCATCGGCCGATGCGTCCTCGCCCCGACCGACCCGCGAGTGCCGCCGTCCGTACGCGAAGTACACGATCACGCCGAGCACGAGCCAGGCCGCGAACCGCGCCCAGGTCAGCGTCGTCAGGTTCAGCATCAGCCACACGCAGAGCGCGGCCGACAGGATCGGCAGCACCGGCGACAGCGGCACGCGGAACGCCCGCGGCAGATCGGGGCGCTTGCGACGCAGCACGATCACGCCGATGCTGACCAGCACGAACGCCGAGAGGGTGCCGATGTTGATCATCTCCTCGAGCACTCCCACGTCGGTGAACGCGGCGACGAACGCGACGACCGTTCCGGCGATGACCTGGATGCGCACCGGGGTCTTGCGGGTCGGGCTCGTCTTCGCGAGCCAGCGGGGCAGCAGGCCGTCGCGGCTCATCGAGAACACGATGCGCGACAGGCCGAGCAGCAGCACCATGATGACCGTCGTCAGACCGGCGAGCGCGCCGACCGAGATGACACCGGCGGCCCAGTCGGCGCCCACGAGGCGGAACGCGGTCGCGAGCGAGGGGTCCTCTTCGCCGGCCAGGTCGCGGTACGACACCATGCCGGTCAGCACGATCGAGACGAGCACGTAGAGCACGGTCACGACGGCGAGACCGAGGAAGATGCCGCGGGGCAGCGTCTTCTGCGGGTTCTTGACCTCTTCGGCGCTGGTCGCGACGACGTCGAACCCGATGAACGCGAAGAAGACGAGCGACGCCGCGGCGAGCAGCCCGAAGACGCCGTACTGCGCGGGGGCCGCGCCGGTCATGAACGAGAACATCGACTGCGACCAGGTGTCGCTCGCGCCGGCGCCGTTCGCGCTCGGCTCGGCGGCGGGCACGAAGGGCGTGTAGTTCGCGGCGCGCACGAAGAAGAAGCCGACGACGATCACGAAGAGCACGATCGCGACCTTGATGATCGTGAAGACGGCGCCGACGCGGGCGGTCAGCTGCGTGCCCGCGACGAGCAGCGCGGTGAAGACGGCGACGATCAGGAACGCCGGCCAGCTGACCTCGATGCCGCCCAGCATGAAGGTCGCGGGGATGCCGATGCCGAAGGTCTCGAACGCCGACGCGAGGTACACGCCCCAGTACTTGGCGAGCACGGCCGAGGCGGTGAACATCTCGAGGATGAGGTCCCACCCGATGATCCAGGCGAGGAACTCGCCCATCGTCGCGTAGGTGAACGTGTAGGCGCTGCCGGCGACCGGGATGGTCGACGCGAACTCGGCGTAGCACATGATCGCGAGCCCGCAGGTGAGCGCGGCGAGGATGAACGACAGCGTGACGGCCGGCCCGGCGTAGTTCGCGGCGGCGTTCGCGCCGACCGAGAAGATGCCCGCGCCGACGGCCACAGCGACGCCCATGAGCGTCAGATCCCAGGTGCCGAGCGTGCGCTTCAGGCCGTTCTCGGCGATGTTCGAGTCGGCGATCGACGACTCGACCGACTTCGTGCGCCACAGGCTGCGGGGCCCGCGGGTGGGCGTGGGGTTCGCCATCTCGTCTCCTCGTTCGACGGTGCCGGCCCCCGCCTGGGGACGACGCGCCAGCATACAAGGAGGCGCGCCCTTCCCTCGTACGATGACGCCATGGGGAATGACACGGGCTGGCTGCGGGGTCGCTGGCACCGCGCCTCCTCGGGGCGTCGCGTCGCGACGGTGTTCGCGGCCCTGCTCGTCGCGACCGCGGTCGTCACGACGCTCGGCGTCGGCACGCAGCCCGTCTATCCCGAGTGGTCGGAGGGCGACCAGCTGCTCGGCGACCTGCGGATCGCGCCGGAGGGCGAGCTGTGGAGCACCGATCTCGCGGCGATCCACGGCACGCCGCTGCCCGAGGGCTGCCGGGGGATGCGACCGGTCGGCGAGATCGGGGGCGACGCCGTGATCGTGAGCTCGGCGACCGCCTACGACGGGTGCGACGGCTCGGTCGCCCTGCTCGCCCGGGTCGACCCGGCGACCGGCGAGGCCCGGTGGGTGGTCGATCTCGCCTCTCGGCTCGGGGAGTCCGGGCTGTACATGAACATGTTCCGTGACGACGAGGGGCCGCTCGCCACGGTCGTCGGGCAGTCGGCGCCGAGCTCGCGCGCGGTGCGGGTCGATCTCGACAGCGGCGCCGTGCTCGCCGACGTCATCGGGGCCGACGACGAGGCCGGGCCCGCCCAGCAGATGTCCGGCATCTCCTCGGAGCGCATGCTCGTGGCCCTGCAGCCCCGCGACCGCGTCTCCGACGACGGCCTCGACCTCGAGTACAGCGACGGCGAGACGACCCCGTACCGCCTCGTCGACGTCGACGACCCCGACACGGCGATCTGGAGCGGCGACGTCGGCACCAGCGACACCCCGCTGCTGCTCGGGTCGTACCTGGTCGTCGAGAGCACGGACGGCCCGGTGGTGATCGACGCCGCCAGCGGGGATCAGCACCCCGTGCCCGGTGGCGCCGCGACGATCGAGAACGCCGGGGTCTCGGGCGATCTGCTCGTGGCCACGGTCACGACCCGTGCCGGCGAACGCGAGGCCATGGCCCTCGACCGGTCGGGCGCGCTGGTCTGGTCGACCCCGCTCGAACTGACCGAGACGGTGACGGTGACCGACGACTGCATCGTGCTCGACCAGGCGCCCGCGACGCTCGAATGCCTGTCGGCCGACGACGGCGCCAGTCGGTGGAAGCGGGTGCTCGACCTCGACGACGACTACGCGGCACGGGTCGACGCGTATCAGCAGGTCGTCGGCGGGGGCACGATCGTCGTCAATGCGGGCTCTGCCGAGGCGGGCGCGGCCGACCTCGAGGGGCAGAACCCGACGACCCTGCTCGGCCTGTCTCCGGCCACGGGCGAGACGACCTTCTCGGCCGAGGTGCCGGCGCT
This sequence comes from Frigoribacterium sp. CFBP9029, assembly GCF_034045305.1. Lineage (NCBI taxonomy): Bacteria > Bacillati > Actinomycetota > Actinomycetes > Micrococcales > Microbacteriaceae > Frigoribacterium > Frigoribacterium sp. CFBP9029. The sequence goes on along the minus strand of NZ_JAXCWB010000003.1, from coordinate 40,539 downwards.
CTCGTATCTCGCCGGTCTGGCGCGGACCGTCGGCTTCTCGAACGCCTACGTCGGCCAGGACTTCTCGCAGACGATGGTGACGGCGTTCGACCTCTCCGACGGGCGGCGGCTCTGGCAGCAGCGGTCGCCCTCGCGGGGCACGCTCGACTTCTGGGCGGGCGCGCTCGTGGCGGTCGACGCCGACGGGGTCGCGCACGGGTTGCGGACGCAGGCCGACGTGGTGCCGCCGACCGCCGACGCCGCGCAGTGATGCCACAGCGCCAGGTCATGGACACGGCGCCAGGTTCAAACCTGGCGTCGTGTCCATCTTCTGGCGCTGTGCGGGCAGCCCTCAGCGCAGCGGAGGCTAGCTCGCGCGGACGAGCGCCGGGAACACGAACACTGCGAACACGAAGAACGCCGCCATCACGCCGAGCAGGATGAACGGCCCCTTGCCGAGCACGGTCTGCCCCGCGGCCTCGCGTCGACGCAGCACCCGCCGGCGGTAGACCGCCTGCATCACGATGAGCGCGACGGCCGCGACCGCGAGGATCGAGATGATCAGGACGTCGATGACGTGTCCTTCCGAGGAGGCGCGGTGCGGGTGGTCGAAGCGCGACCAGCCTACCTGCGGTGCGCCCGCCGTCCGCCGCGCCCGCACCTCCTCGTCCGGCGCCCACCCGTACGCTGAAGGCCGAGCCGCATGGCAGCGGCACGACGACGACGACGAGGCACCGAGGAGGCGCGGGTGGGCGGACAGGGCGACCGTCGCGTCGACGGGGCCCTCCGCGCCCGCTGGCACCGCGCCTCCTTCGGGCGCCGGCTCGTCGTCGCGGCCACGGCGCTCGTCGTCGCGACCGCCGCGGTGATCGGTCTCGGTCTCGCCACGCAGCCCGGCTACCCCGTCGGCGGGGCGTCGGGCGGGCCGATCGACGGGCTCGTGGTCGACGAGCTGCGGCACCGCCCGACTCCCGGCCCGTGGCTACTGACGACCGCCGCGCTCGGTCTGCCCGAGGTCTCCGACGGGTGCCTGACCTACTCGGTGCTCGCCTCCGTCGGCGCCGACGTGCTCGTGTCGACCTCGTCGCAGCTGGCCTACACCGAGACGGGCTGCTACGACGAGCGTGGCCGCTCCGAGCGGCTCGTGCGCCTCGACCCGCTGGCCGGCACGGTGCGCTGGTCGGTCGACGTGTCCGAGATCAGCGGGGGCGGCGGCACGCTCGCCGCGTTCGTCGACGAGGCCCGGGGCGACGCGATCGTCAGCACGACCGGTCTCTACGGCTACGGGCGGGGCGCCTCGGGCTACGCTCGCGTCGATCTCGCGACCGGCGCCCTCGCCGACGTCACCACCTCGGACGACGCGACGCCGATCGTCGAGGCCGCCGACGACGGGCTCGTGCTCGTCTCGGTCTCGCCCGCACCCGTCTACGGCTACTCGGACGACCCCCTCGCGGGCGCCGCGGCCGAGGCCCTCCTCGGCTCGCAGAGCGGCCCCCGCACCCTGCTCTACCGCCGCGACGACCTCGGCACCCCGGTCTGGTCGGACGAGCAGACCGGCGACATCAGCTCGTCGGTGCTGCTCGACGACGGTCTGCTCGTCGTGAGCGGCGGCACCGGCACCGTGATCGACGGCGCGACCGGCGACGAGCGGGCCTGGGCCGACGACCTGTCGCCCTCGGCCCAGGCCTACGGGGTCGACGACACCGTGTTCGTCGTCGACTTCGGGCGCGGCATGGACTCGCGGGCCGAGGTGTCCGCCTGGTCGCCCGACGGCACGGAGCGCTGGCGGCGCCCCTTCGATCAGGACCGGCTGCCCGTCGTGACCGGCGGCTGCGTCGCGTTCTCCGACCGGACGGGCGTGCACTGCGCCGACCTCGAGACGGGCGACGACCGCTGGGTCGTCGAGCGCACGGGTGAGAGCCGCGGCATCCCCCTCGTCAGCGACTCCCGCCCGGGTCGCTGGGACGACGACGTGTTCGTGCAGACCTTCAGCGCCCGCTCGGGGCTGGGCGACCCGGGCGCCGACCGGGCTCTGCTGCTGCTCGACGCCGAGACGGGCTCCGAGCGGATGCGGGCGTACGTGCCCCCGGACTCGTCGGTGGTCGCCGTCTCGCGCTCGGTCGCCTACGTCGCCGGCAGCGACAGCTCGGACGCGATCGCCGGTCACCGCGTGTTCTCGACGGTGATGGGCGTCGACCTCGCCGGCGGTCGCACGCTCTGGAGGCTCGACTCCGACGCGGACCTGCAGTTCTGGGGCGGGGCGCTCGTCGAGATCGGCGACGACGGCTCGATCCGCCGACTGGTCGACGACGTGCGCGTCACCGACACCGTCGCCCGCTGACCCGCCGACCCCGCTGACCCACCGGCTCGCCGAGGAGGCGCGGGTCGCGTCAGCCGCGCAGTCGCGGGTCGCGGGAGGCGCGAGCCGAGGAGGCGCGGGTCGCGTCAGCCGCGCAGGTCGCCGACCCAGCCGGCCAGGAACTCCGCCCCGGCCTCGTCGTGGATGAGGTCGGTGGCGCTCGTCAGCACCGGGTACGGGGTCACGGGCACACCGTCGGCCGGGCGCACGTCGACGTGGGCGACCTCGTGCCCGTTGGCGTGCAGCCAGTCGGCCATGGCGTAGTCGCTGCGGGAGTCGCCGACGGTGCGCCAGCTGATCGGCAGCGGGCCGTCGAGGGCGAGCAGCTCGAGGGCGCGCTCGGCACCCCGGTCTTTGCCGAGCAGCACGGACTCGATGTCGGTCGAGATGATGGTCGGGTCGATGCGCCACTGCACGGCGCCGTCGGCGTCGGGGCGGACGTCGTCGAGACGGCGGACGCCGAAGCCCCGGGCGACCAGCGCCTCCATCGCCTTGCGGTCGAGATCGGCCTGGCGCGCGAGGTAGGCGGCCGACGAGACCGAGGTGAGCTGCTCGATCGAGACCATGGCGCGCTTGGTGCGGTCGAAGAAGACGAGGTCGGCGAACTCGGCGGCGACCAGGGAGTCCATCTCGGCCGAGAAGTCGGCGGGCATGGCGAGCGACTCGTCGACGACGACCTCGCTCATGCCGTCGGGGCCGTGCTCGGGGCCGATCGAGAACCACGAGGCGCCCTTCTCGCAGACGCCGTGCACGCGGGCGCCGCGGGGCAGGCCGGCTGCCATCAGCGGCACGACGACCTCGTCGCGGATGAACGCGTCGGAGCGGCCCGTGTTGAACACGAGCGGGATGCCGGCCGAGGCCAGGGCGACGAGATCGCGCGTGATGGCGGGGATCGCGATGCTGCGGGTGATCGGGCTGGCGATCGGCCCGTCGACGTCGAGGAGCAGCCCGAGGGCGGGGCGTGGGGAGGCAGACGAGTTCACCCCGTCATCTTCGCAGCAGAACCTCCCCCCGTCGGCTGAAACGTCCGGCGGCTGTGGATGGGATGATGGACGACCAGAACTGAAGGAGACCCTGTGGCCTCGCTCCCCCAGACCGTGATCGACGCACTCGAGGCGTTCGCCGCACCCGACCAGCGCGGCACCGTCCACGACCTCGCGCAGGTCGCCGCCGACGAGGCCGACGAGCGTCTCGCCGCCGTGCTCGAGTCGGCCGACTGGGTCGACATGAACGCCAAGCACCCGGTCGGCCCCGACCGCAGCGACCCCGAGGGCATGCGGCGCCTGCTGCAGGCGATGGGCGCCGAGAGCCGATGCGCCGTCGTGACGTCGCGCGGCTCCGAAGACGACCGCGATCTCGGAGGCGCGCTCGACCAGGTGCTGCAACATCAAGACCACGGCGCGATCGTCGTGTGCCGACCCGGGCCGCTCGCGTTCCTGGTGACCGCGACCGACGAGCACTGGCTGCTCAGCGATCGCGAGATGCCGATGCTGACCGGGCAGATCCCCGTCATCCGCACCTGAGCCGACCCGACCCGCATCGCCCCGAACCGCATCGCCCTCCTGGAGGCACACGCACGTGAAGACCGCTCTCGTCACCGGATCGACCCGCGGCATCGGGCTCGTCGTCGCCCGTGAGCTCGGGCGCGACCATCACGTGATCGTGCACGGCCGCTCGCAGGAGGCGGTGGCCGCGATCGTCGAGTCGCTCCCGTCCGCGACCGCCTGGGTCGCCGACCTCGCGGGCGACTCGTTCGAGGCGCCGACCCTCGAGTCGCTCGACGTGGTCGTGCACGCGGCCGGTGTGATCGGCGGCGCCGAGGTCGAGCGCACCGCCCTCGACGACTGGCGCCGCGTCTTCGAGGTCAACGTCTTCGCCGTGGCCGACCTGACCCGGCAGCTGCTGCCGGCGCTGCGCACCGCGCAGGGCACGGTCGTCACGATCAACAGCGGCTCGGGTCTGACCGCCGGCCCCGGCGGCAGCACCTACGCGGCGAGCAAGTTCGCCCTGCGGGCGCTGACCGACTCGCTGCGCGAGGAGGAGCGTCCGAACGGGGTGCGAGTCAGCTCGCTCCACCCCGGCCGGGTCGACACCGACATGCAGCACGAGCTCGCCGAGAAGGAGGGCGGCACGTACGACGCCGCGCTCTACCTCGAGCCCCAGTCGGTCGCCGACGCCGTCCGCCTGGTGGTCGATCTGCCGCACGGGGCCACCGTCGAGTCGCTCTCGCTCCGCCCCACGCGCAAGCGCTGACGCGCGCTGCGCCCCGCGCGCCCCGCGCCGAACACCCCCTTCCCCGCGCAACACCCCGATAGATGCGGGTGCAGCGCCGAAAACGGGGTGCAGCGCGGCGGTCGGCCCGCGTCGGCGGCCGCGCGCTCCTCGCCGAACACCCCCTTCCCCGCGCGACACCCCGATGAATGCGGGTGTAGCGCCGAAAACGGGGTGTCAGGCTGCACGAGGAGGCGCGCGAGGGCGCCGAGCGCACCTCCCGACTAGCGTGCAGGCATGACGAACGCGCCGACCGAGTCCGCGACCCTGTTGATCCTCGGCGCGAGCGGTGATCTCGCTGCGCGCCTCCTGATGCCCGGCCTTGGCGGGCTGCTGACGCATGAGTCCGAGCGGCGGGTGCAGCTGGTCGGCGCCGGCACCGAGGAGTTCGACGAGAACGCGTGGCGCGCGCACGTCGCCGAGGCGTTCGAGAGCGTCGAGGCGTCGGGCCCGGCGGTCGAGGCGCTGCTCGAGTCGACGATCTACCGGACGGTCGACGTGACCGATGCCGAGCAGATGCGGGCGCTCCTCGGCGAGTGCACCGCGCCTCCTTCGATCTACTTCGCTCTGCCGCCGGCGATCACCGCGAAGTGCTGCGCGGCCCTGGCCGAGCTCGACCTGCCCGAGGGCACGGCGCTGGCGCTCGAGAAGCCGTTCGGCACCGACCTGGCGACGGCCGAGAAGCTGAACCGCGAGGTGCTGGCGCTGGTGCCCGAAGACCAGGTGCACCGGGTCGACCACTTCCTGGGACGGTCGACGGTGCTGAACCTGCTCGGGCTGCGCTTCGCGAACCGGCTGATCGAGCCGATGCTGAACAACACGCACGTCGAGAGCATCGAGATCGTCTACGACGAGGAGCTCGGTCTCGAGAACCGGGCCCGCTACTACGACCACGCGGGGGCGCTGGTCGACATGATCCAGAGTCACCTGCTGCAGGTGATGGCGGTGCTGACGATGAACGCCCCGGCGACGTTGACGGCGGCCGATCTGCGCGACGAGAAGGGCCTGGTGCTGCGGGCGACGCGGCTGTGGGAGGGCGATCCGGTGGCGAACAGCCGGCGTGCGCGGTACGAGGCGGGCACGGTCGACGGGCGCGAGCTGCCGGCCTACGCCTCGGAGGAGGGCGTCGACCCCTCGCTCGAGACCGAGACGCTGGCGGAGGTCGTGGTCGAGGTGGCGAACTGGCGCTGGGCCGGGGTGCCGATCCTGCTCCGGTCGGGCAAGGCGCTGGCCTCGAGGAGGCGCGAGATCGTGATCACGTTCCGTCCGCCCGCGCACGTCCCCGCCGAGTTCGTCGGCGGTGGCACGCCCGACCGCCTCCGCATCGCCATCAGCCCCGACGAGATGTCGCTCGAGCTGAACGTCAACGGCCCGGGTGACGCGTACGACCTCGGTCGCGCGGCGCTGCACGCGGAGTTCGGCAGCTCGGATCTGACGGCCTACGGCGAGGTGCTGAGCGGGATCCTCGACGACGACCCGACCCTGTCGGTGCGCGGCGACACGGCGGAGCAGTGCTGGCGCATCGTCGACCCGGTGATCGCGGCGTGGAACGCGGGCGACGTCGAGCTCGACACGTACCCGGCCGGATCGGCGGGGCCCGAGTCGTGGCCCGCGGGGGCGCGGCAGAACGAGCCGGCGGTGCGCGCGGAGAAAACGGAGCCCGCGGCGCAGCGGCCGGAGTAGGCGCGGGGGGGGGTGAGAGCCATGCGCTCAGCGCTCCAACCCTGACCCGGCCTCGTTTGATAAAGTTATCAGTGGTCGACCTAGCCTCTGATAACTTTATCTTCATGCGGTCGCCCCTCACGAACCCCTTCCAGGCTGGATCCGACATCGTCCCCGACGTCTGGGCAGGTCGCTTCGAACAGCTCAGCGACTGGAGAGACGTCCTGCGACCCCGGAGGAATGCGGGTCTGTACGAGACCGGCCGGACGATCCTCGGCGAGCCGGGCACCGGCAAATCGAGCCTGGTACGCCGCATCGCCCGCGACGCCGCAGAGCTCGGCGACTGGGTGACCCCGCAGGTGCGCATGCCGGTCGGGGCGGACCCTCTGAAGCTGGTCGCCTCCGCAGTGCTGCGCCTGGCCGACACAGCGGGTCTGCGCGCCTCCTCTCGACAGCATGTGCTGCAGCTCCTGGCTCGGGTCGAGCAGGTCGCGATCTCGGGGTTCTCGGTCACGGTGCGAGGCGGCGAGGGTGCGGAGCCGTCCACCGCCTTGTTCGAGCTGCTGGTCGAGCTCGGACGAGCGGCGATCGAGCAGGGCGTCGTCGTGATGATCCACATCGACGAGGTGCAGAACATCGCCGACGAGGCGGCCCTGTCGCAGCTGCTGATCGCGCTCGGCGACGCCCTGTCATACGAGGTCGAGGTGACGGCCCCGGGCGGGGTCGTGGTGACACGGTTCCTGCCCATCGCCGTCTACCTGACGGGATTGCCCGACTTCGAGGACATGGCCGGGGCGCGCAAGGGGGCGACCTTCGCCCGGCGGTTCCGCACCACGACCCTGGCCGCACTCGACGAAGGGGCCCTGCTTCAGGCCCTGCAGCCGTTCGTCGTCGAAGGCTGGGAGACTGCGGCCGCCGACGGCGGTGTCGAGATCGTGCGGATGAGCCGAGAGGCGACGAAGGCGATCGCCGAGCTGTGCTGCGGAGAGCCGTTCCTCTTCCAGCTCGCGGGCCAGCGTGCCTGGAACGCGAGCGACGGCGCGACGATCTCGGAAGACGACGTCGTCTCCGGGTGGCGAGGCGCCGAGAGCGAAGCGTCAGCCCACGTCGAACGCATCCTGAACCGTCTGCCGTCCGGCGAACAGGAGTTCATCAACGCGATGGCGGCCTTGCCCCGCGACGACCGGAAGCTCACCGTGATCGCGCAGCGCATGGGGGCGACGAGCGCGCCCCAGGTGGGTGCCGTGTCGCGAAGGCTGGACACCGTCCGGGGCATCATCGATCGAGGCAAGCCCTACTCGTTCCGCAACCGCGCGGTCGAGGCGTACCTGACGACCGACTGGCCGCGGGTGGGGTGAGGCCGCGACGGCGCCCTCGAGGCGTAGCGTCGACGACGGCCCGCAGCGGAGCGCGCCCGACAAGGAGAACCCCATGGAATTCAGGTACCTCGGCAACTCAGGACTCAAGGTCTCCGAGCTCACGTTCGGCAACTGGCTGACGCACGGCTCGCAGGTCGAGAACGACACCGCGACCGCGTGCGTCCGCGCCTCGCTCGACGTCGGCATCTCGACGTTCGACACGGCCGACGTCTACGCGAACACGCAGGCCGAGGTGGTGCTCGGCGAGGCGCTGAAGGGCGAGCGGCGCGAGTCGGTCGAGATCTTCACGAAGGTCTACGGCCCGACCGGTCCCAAGGGTCACAACGACACCGGCCTCAGCCGCAAGCACATCACCGAGTCGATCAACGCGTCGCTGAAGCGGCTGCAGACCGACTACGTCGACCTCTATCAGGCGCACCGGTACGACGTCGAGACGCCGCTGGAGGAGACGATGGAGACCTTCGCCGACCTCGTGCGTCAGGGCAAGGTGCTCTACATCGGCGTCTCGGAGTGGAACGCCGAGCAGCTGCGCGAGGCGCACCGGCTGGCGCGTGAGCTGAAGATCCAGCTCGTCTCGAACCAGCCCGAGTACTCGCTGCTGTGGAGGGTCATCGAGGAGGAGGTGGTCCCGACCTCGAAGGAGCTCGGCATCTCGCAGATCGTCTGGTCGCCCATCGCGCAGGGCGTGCTGACGGGCAAGTACACGAAGGGCGCCGCTCTGCCCGAGGGCAGCCGGGCGACCGACCAGAAGGGCGGAGCGGCGATGATCGAGCGCTGGATGCGCGACGACGTCCTCGACGCGGTCGCCCAGCTGAAGCCGATCGCCGACGAGCTCGGTCTGACGCAGGCGCAGCTGTCGCTCGCCTGGGTGCTGTCGAACGAGAACGTGGCGTCGGCGATCATCGGGGCGTCGCGCCCCGAGCAGGTCGAGTCGAACGCGAAGGCGTCGGGCGTGAAGCTCGAGTCCGACGTGCTCTCGAAGATCGAGTCGATCTTCGCCGGGCTTGCCGAGACCGACCCCCGCAAGACCCAGATGCCCGCCGGCCGCGAGGCGTGACCGCGCGCTGACCGACCGACGACGCGGTGTCCGGGGCCCACGGGCCCTGGACGCCGCGTCGTCGTGTGCCGGGGCGTCGGGTGCCGGGCGTGATGCGTCGTACGGGCTACGCCTTGCGGCGGAACCATTCGAGGAGGAGCTGGGCACGGGAGGAGTCCTCTCGGATCCCGAAGCGCCCGACGGGTGTCTCGAAGAGGGACTCGTAGCCGGGTGCCGTGCGCAGGTCGGCGTCGACGGGGTCGGGGAGACCCATCGACCACTGCGGGAACCTCCGCTGCTCGATGGACTCGTCGAGCAGCGTCTTGAGATCCGTGTGGCGGGGATCGGCGGAGATCGCCGCGTATCTCTCGCGGACATCCCTGTCGGCGCCTTCGAGGACCTGCATGAAGCGGCCCTTCTTGTAGAGGAGCATCCCGGTGAGGCCGTGGCGCTCGTTGTTCTCGCGGCTCTGCAGCAGCAGGGCCGCGATCCGCGTCGCATCGAACGGCGTGGACGCCGTGCTCAGGTAGGTCAGGGAGGTGATCACGGTCGCATCGCTTTCTTCTCGTGACGACGGACGACCAGCACGGTGACGTCGTCCTCGGGACGGAGGGCTCCGATGGCATCCGACAGCGCTGCGAACAGGCTCGCGTCGTCGGCGGATCGTCGGACGAGGGCCGCGAGCTCATCCAGGGCGCCCAGCGTGCCGTCGTACAGGTCGAGCGCGCCGTCCGAGCAGGTGAACAGGACCTCGCCGGGGTTCAGAGTGGTCTCGTGGGCCGTCCATCCGCCGCCCTGGGCGATTCCGATCGGGAGGTCCGTCGAGGCCAACCGCTCCGAGGTCCCGTCGGTGCGGATGACGACCGACAGGCCGTGTCCCGCGTCGGCGAATCGGAGCAGACCGGTTCGAGTGTCGAGGGCCGCATGGAAGAGGGTGGCGAAGGTCCCCGTCGCCGAGAGGTCGGCGAGCACCTGCTCGTTGACCGCGGAGACGGCGGCAGCGGGATCCCAGCCGGGTCGAGCCTGGAATGCGGCTCGCACCGTCGCGGCGATGAGGGCGGCGGAGTAGCCCTTGCCCATCACGTCGGTGAGGGTGACGTCGATCCGCTCGGGCGACGAGACGGAGGTGAAGAAGTCGCCTGCGACCTCGGAGTACGGCCGCGTGAAGCCGGCGACCGTGAACCCGTCTTCGTGCGTGAACGGCTCGGGGAGCATCTGCTGCTGGGTGCGCCGGGCGTGATCGGCGGCGTGCACCTGGCGCAGCTCGCGTTCGACCCAGGCGCCGAGCTCGTCGAGGAGATCCTGATCCTCGAGGGTGAGGTCGCGTGCGGCCGTGTCGACGAGGCAGATCGTCCCGACCTGGGCGCCGTCGGCCACGCTCAGGGGTCGACCTGCGTAGAAGCGGATGTGGGGGTCGCCCGTGACGGACCCTCGGTGAGCGAACCGCGCATCCTCGAGGGCATCGGGGACGACGAGTATGTCGGGCTGCTGCACGACGACATCGCAGAACGAGTCCGCCCGCGGTCCGAACGGCGCCCCGCCCGGTGACTGCGGGGACTTCGTGAACTGGTGGTCCTGGTCGATGAAGTTGATCTCGGCGATCGGCACCCCGAAGAGCTGCTTGGCCATGCGCGTGATCCGGTCGAAGCGCTCCTCCGCACCGGTGCCCATGATCCCCAGGTCGTCCAGCGCCGCCAGCCGGAGACGCTCCCGTGCTTCGGAACGATCCATCGTCGTCTCGCTCACCGCGCCTCCTCGTCCTCCACCGCTCGAACTATCCGACACCTGCAGCCCGGCCGCTGCAGATCACGCTACGCGGCTGAGGTGGGAACAGGCACCCCGCTTACGGGGTGTCGATGCTTCGCGAGGCGCGCGTGGGTGCGGCGGGTTCGTGTCACTCGGGGCGGGTCAGCGCTGACCCGCCGCCGATGACGGGGACCCGCCGAACCCGGCCCGTGCGCACGCACACGCACACGCACACGAATGCATGCACGCACGCACCCGCAGCGCTCACCCGCGCGGCAGCACCACGCCCGTCTCGCGCTCGAGCGCCGCGAGCACCGCGTCCTGGAAGCCCTCGTCGCCGACAGACTCGTGTGGCCGCTGCTGCTCGTCGTGGAACCAGTACGCCCCGCTGACCTCGCCCAGCTCGCCCAGGGCCAGCAGACGCTGCGTGCGGTGACCGAGCTCGAAGTCGTCGGGCGCCCCCGCGCCTCCCATCTTCGTGGCCACCCAGCCCGGGTCGACCGCGTTGCTGCGCAGATCGGGCAGGAGGCGCGCGACAGCCGCCGAGAACGCCGTCACGAACAGCTTGCTGTCGGAGTACGACCCCGTCTCGCGCGACCCCGCCCAGTCGACGGTGTCGAGCACCGACGCGCTGCCGCTCTTGTGCATGCCGCTGCTGAGATACACGTGCCGGGTCGGCGCCGTCAGCAGGGCGGTGAGCAGGTAGGGCGCGACGACGTTGACCGGCATCATCGCCTCGCCCCTGATGAGCCCGGCGTTGTGGATGACCGCGTCGAGCGGGGAGTCGAGGGCGTTCAGCTCGTCGGCGAGCGCCGTGACCGCGTCTCGGTCGCCGAGGTCGGCGACGACGAGTCGGGCGCCGCGGTCGACGAGCGGCTGCAGCACCTCCCCGCGGGAGTCGCTGCGCGCGTGGACGACGACGTGGTGCCCCTGCTCGAGCAGGGCTTCGGCGGCGCCGCGGCCGAGGCCGTCGGTCGAGCCGGTGACGAGGATGTGTGCCATCCCTCGACTCTGGACCCCGCGCCTCCTGCTGTCCTGGGTCCGGGGGCCTGGGTCGGGGGCTGCGGCGGGTTCCCGTCATCGGGGGCGGGTCAGCGCTGACCCGCCGCGGAGGACGGGAACCCGCCGAACCCGACTCGCGCCTCCTGCCGAGCGGGATGGTCCTCGCGAGGGATGCGGGCCGCCGCCGGCCTGCCCGAGACTCGGCCCATGCCCACCGACACGACCGACCACGCCACCGCCGACCACGCCACCGCCGACCTCGCCGCCGCGACAGACGGCAGGAGGCGCGGGTCGAGCCGCCGCACCGTCGCCCTGGTCGTCGGCCTGGCTCTCGCCGTGCCCGCTCTCGGCATCGGCGCTCTGGCCTGGCTGCTCGTGCCCGATCCGGTCGTCACGACGGTCGTCGACGCTCAGGGGCGTGAGACCGAGCTCGACTGGAGTGAGCACCCCGGCCGGTTCGGTCTGCCCGTCGACGAGGTGCTGGCCGGCCCCTCTCTCGAGGAGGGCGTCGCGGAGGGCGAGGCGATGGTCGACGAGATGGAGGCGGCGCTGACGGAGCGGTTCTCGGTGAGGTGGGTCGCGCCTCCTGCAGGTCTGTCCGACGACGAGGTGGCGTTCCCGACCGACAACGGGTGGGGCGGGCCGTCGCTGCTCGAGGTCGTGAACCTGCCGACCGATCAGACCTCGTCGGTGCCGCGGTCGTGGGCCGAGAAGGAGGCGGCGGTCGCGATCATCGGCGAGGTCGCCGCCCGGCACGGCTGGTCCGAGCCCTGGTTCGACGACGAGCGCTGGCCGCAGCCCGCCGCCGACCGCCTGGCGCAGACCGGCGGGACGACGCTGGCCGAGCAGGTGATCGTGTCGGGTGGTCTCGAGGGGCCGACGGGTCAGTGGCTCTCGTTCACCTTCCAGGACCTCTCGAAGGACGACGCCGAGGGCACGTTCGCGGCTCGTTTCGACGACGTGGCCGATGCGGGGTGGGAGCCCGAGTCGATCACGCTGTCGTACGGGGCGGACGGGCTGCTGCCCGAGGCGCGCCGAGCCGAGTTCGAGCGCCGCGCCGAGCCGTTCGCGGGGCAGGTGCTGCCGGAGGCGCAGGAGGACTGAGCAGGCGCGGCCCGGGAGCGCTATGCGTAACGAGCTATTACGTTCCGATGCGTATCAGCTGCGGCGGGTTCCTGTCATCGGCGGCGGGTCAGCGCTGACCCGCCCCCGATGACGGGAACCCGCCGCACTCGGTCCGCCCGCGCGTCCGCGCCGAACGCACCCGAGCACACCGCGAGCGCGCTCGCGAGAATGGCGCCCGGGAGGAACGCGGGCTGGAGGACGGCGCCGGCGATCAGGCAGCCGAGACCGATGACGAGCAGCACGGACCGGCTCGCGTCGCCACGGACGAGCGACGCTCCGAGCAGGGCGGCGCACGCGAGGGCGAACGCGATGACGGATGCGGCCGCCACGCCGATCCAGACGGTCTCCGCACCGAAGGTCGTGCTCGACGACAGGTATCGAGCGCACCACACCGCGATGCCCCCGGTGAGCAGCACCGGCGTCACCGCGAGGGCCGCGCTGCACCTCGCCCGAGTGGTCGGAGACGACCCGCCACTCGCGAAGACGACGACGCAGGCGACCGCCGACAGGGCGATGACGAGTGCTGTGGCGACGACCCCGGGCACGATCAGCCCGATGCCGTCCGGTCGGAATCCGCGTGACTCCGCCAGAACGTCGGCAGCCAGCAAGACGGGCCCGCCCGCGGTCAGGATCGCGCCGAGAGACCCGAGCGTCAGCAGCACCACGCGGAGACGGAATGCTGCGGTCGGCGACATGACGACAGTCCATCAGCAGGAGGCGCGCCCCGCATCCCCCGCGAGGACCCGATGCGGCGCGGGCACCGGCCCCGATTCGACGCCTTCATCTCGGCCCCGCGACGGTCGTGCATCAGCACAGCGGCGGAGTCGCGGCATGCCGCCCGTCCGCGACTCTCGACGAGGCCGCTCATGCACGAGGATGGTCGCATGACCGAGACCTCTCGCAGCCTGTTCGTCGTCGGCGGCATCGTCGCCGCCATCTCAGGTCTCTTCGGTGCACTGCTGCTGGCTGCTCTCCTGCTGTCCGAGCCCGACACCGGAGCGAACATCGGTGCGGGTCTGCTCTTTATGGCTGCCGCTCCGCTGGGCGTCGTCGCCGTCGGCATCCTCACCGCCGGCCTCGTCACGCACCTGCTTGCACGGCGCCGCTGAGAAGAATCGCCACCGTGCCCGCGTGGGCGCGCGCATCAGCACAGCGGTGGAGTCAGCGGCGGACCTGCCGGGCCGCCCGGCGGCGCATGACGCGCAGTGCGACCATCCACGCGACGAAGACGGCGGCATAGACGCCGACGGAGAGCCACAGCGGCCAGGCGAACCGATCGAAGGCGAGCCCGAACACGGTCACCCCAGCTGCCAGGAAGACGATGTTGAGCAGGATCTCCCGCCAGGGCGCCCACCGCGCAGGCGGCTCCATCACGGCGTCGGGGTGCACCGGTCGCGCGCTCGGCATGGCGTGGTTCTCCGTCATGGCTCGATTATGGTGCTCGCCCCGGGGTTCCGCTCGGTGCCGACCGAGGGGCCTGCTCTGAGGAGGTCATCGTCGTGACGAGCTATTACGCATCCACACGTAATAGCTGCCGACCATCACCGCGCCCCCGGGCCCGAGCCCGGGCCGAGCACCGCCCATCCCCACGCTCACACGCACACCACCGGCCCCCCGGCCGCTCACGGGTGCCGACGCAGCTCCGCCAGGATCGCCCCATGCGGCCGCGGCCCCGACCCCGGCCCACGCCCCGGCCCAGACACAGGCCGACCACCTGTCCGCGTATGCGTCTCGACCACGTCGAACCGCGCCTCCTCGAGCTCGGCGGTCAGCGCGTCGACCGACCACCGGTACGCGGTGACGACGGCATGGTCGAACGCCTCCACCTCGTCGCCGACGAAGAACCCCACCAGGAGCCGGCCACCGGGCCGGAGCACCCGCGCGAACTCGTCGAGCGCACCGCCGAGGGCCGCCGGTTCGTGGTGGATGAGCGAGTACCACGCCAGCACTCCCCCGTAGCTGTCCGCCGGGTCGGTCAGGGCGTCGATGCTCCCGATCGCGAAGGGCACAGAAGGGTAGGAGGCGCGGGCATGGTCGACGAAGGCACCGACCGCATCGACACCTCGGGCAGCGACGCCGCGGCCCGCCAGATGAGCCGTCCACTGCCCGGGCCCGCACCCCGCGTCGAGCACCGGGCCGTCGACCCCCTCGGCCCACGTCGTCACGAGCTGCACATCGGTCGGATGCGCCGTCGACATCGACCCCAGCTGCTCGATGTACTCGGCGGCACGCTGTGAGTACGACCTCTCGACGTCCCCTGTCATGCCCGAAGCCTAGGAGGATGCGGCGCCGTGCTCGAAACACCCGGCCGCCGGATCGCAATAGCGTGGTGGCATGAGCGACGAAGAGTGGGAAGACCGAGTGGCCGCGCTGTGGGCTGCCGAGACGATCGACGACCAGCAGCGGATCGATCGCATGCGCGCCCTCGCCGACGAGGCTCCGCACCCCGCCCTGGGCGAGTTCGAGCTCGGGGGTGCCTTCGACACCGGCGGGCACGAGGTCGAGGCCGACGTGCACTACGCCGCCGCCACCGCAGCCGGGCTCGACGCCGTCGACCCCGACCGGGCCGCCCGGATGGTCGTGCAGCACGCGTCGACCCTCCGCAACATCGGCCGCACCGACGAGGCCATCGCGATGCTCCGGGACGCACCCGAGCACCCGGCCACCGGAGCGGCCCCCAAGGTCTTCCTCGCTCTCGCGCTGCACAGCGCCGGCCGCCCCGACGAAGCACTCCGCGTGGCGATCGAGGCCGTCGAACCGACCCTCCCCCGCTACCACCGCTCGGTCGAGGCCTACGCCGCCGCCCTCACCGAACGGTGAACATTCAGCGAAACCGCCCCGCGCAGTAAGAGGGAAGGCTGCCCCTTTCTCATCGTCGAATCGACAAACTCTCATCTCTTGCTGGAGGATGGCGTCACGAGCAGGACGAGAACATCGAAGGACACCATGGCATCCACACTGACCGAGCACCTCTCGCAGACGAAGAGCACGAGCGGAGTATCCGAGGCCGCCTACGCCGCGTTCCTGTCGGGGCCAGTGAGCAAGTGGGCGAGTTGGGCGATCTGGGGAGACAAGGTCGATGACCTGAGCGTCTTCGACATCGCAGGGCGTCCATGGGAGCGCTTGCGGTCGGATGTGCTGATCCTGGGTGGGAACACTGGCCTGGTCGGAGACGGGGAGATGAAGAGGTGCGGCAATTTCCACACCGCAGGCCACAGCCCTGACGGCAAGCTGCGTAATTCTCTCCGTGGGACGCCGCTCGAGGGTGCCTTCCTGAGCGACGTCGTGAAGGACTACCCGACGAAGGACTCCGGGCCGCTGAAGCGCGACATAAAGAACGGTGCGTTCGACATCCGTGCGCACGTCGTCGATCCCCTTCTCGACGAACTGGAGCTCCTCGGATCACCCGACGAGGTCATCGTCCTGCTCCTCGGAAAGGAGACCGTGAACGTCTGGGACGCTGTCATGTCTCACGACGTCGTTCCGCAGTCTCTCCTGAGCCGACTCACGGTGGTCACAGGGCTGCCGCATCACTCGAAGGCAGGGGCCCTCGCCCAGCCCGTGCAAGATCTTCTCGCCTCTCCCCTGCAGCCGCATCCGGCGGCCGTCGCCGGCTGATCAGGCCCGAGCTCGCATGCGGGAGGGGACCACCACCTCCTCGACGGCCCGATCCGGCTCCTCGCATCGACGGCGCGGCAGCAGACTCGGCGGCTCGAATCGAGAGAATGGACTGTGATCACGCGACTCGAGCTGCCCGTGTCCGTCCGTGCCCGCGACGCGAGCGTGCTCGTGAGACGGGCCACCCGCGACGACCTCGAGGCGATCATGCGGCTGCTGTCGGACGATCCGATCAGCGCCGGCCGCGGTGACGTCGCGAGCGACGGAGACCGGGAGGCCTACGCATCCGCGCTCGATCGGATCGTCGACGATCCGAGCAACGAGCTCGTCGTGGCGGTGGACGCCGCCGGCGTCGTCGTGGGCACGCTGCAGCTGACGGTCATCCCCGGCATGGCACGACGCGGCAGCTCGCGACTGCTGGTCGAAGCGGTCCGCGTCGCCAGCACGCAGCGGTCGTCGGGCATCGGAGGCGCGATGATGCGCTGGGTGACCGAGCAGGCGGCCATCGAACTCTCCACACCCCTGGTGCAGCTCACCTCGGACTCCGCCCGCACCGACGCGCACCGCTTCTACACGCGCCTCGGCTTCGTCGACTCGCACGTCGGGTTCAAGTACGCGGTGCCGCTGCCCGCGCACGCCGCGCGCTAGAGGCCGATCCGAGCCGTCGTGAGCGACTCGCGGTCGGGAGTCGCGCCTCCTCGTGTCAGGCTCTCGGCATGGTTCAGATCCGAGCGTTCGCCGAGGCGGACACCGAGGCCGTGGTCGCACTCTGGCAGGAGGCGCGGCTCGTCAGGCCGTGGAACGACCCGTACCGGGACATCCAGCGCAAGACGACGACCCAGCCCGAGATGTTCCTCGTCGCCGACGACGCCGGCTCGGTGGTCGGCACCGCCATGGTCGGTTACGACGGGCACCGGGGGTGGATCCACTACCTCGCCGTCGCGGCCTCCCAGCGCGGCACCGGGCTGGGGAAGGCGCTGGTCGGCGAGGCCGAGGCGATGCTGGCCGCGCTCGGCTGCCCCAAGGTGCAGCTGCAGGTGCGACCCGACAACACCGACGTCATCGCGTTCTACGAGAGCCTCGGCTACGCGACCTATGAGGCGGTCAGCATGGGGAAGCGGTTGGAGAGCGACGAGGCCGTCACGCCCTGATCATCATCCGACCCCCTGGACTTCCGAACGTGTTCGGAATACTCTGGGGAGATGAGCCAGATGATCTACAGCCTCTCGCGCACCCGTCGCTCCTCCGACCTGAGCAAGCACTCGGCGGAGGTCTTCGCCGAAGCGGAGGATCACCCTGTGACGGTGACGCGTCGCGATGGTGAGGCGCTCGTGCTGATGTCGCAGCGCGAGGCCGTCGGCCGAACGCGGCTCCTCGACATCGCGGCGCAGTTGATCACGGTCACGCTCGACACGGAAGGCTCCCTGAGTGAGCGGATGTCGCGATCCTTCCCGTGGATGCTCGCCCTGTCACCCGCCGACCGCGAGACATGCGCGCGCGATCTCATCGACGCCGCGCGCGCCTCGTTCTCGACCGACCAGTCTCATCTCGTCACCGTCGAGTTGACCGCCTGGAAGGAGACGGCCACGGCCGTGGCGGCAGGGCTCGGCCGCGAAGATCTCCAGTGGCTCGACGACGGGGTCGTCCACTCCGTCGAGCGGCCCTAGGTTTGGCGGGCCGCAAGAGGGGCGACCTGGTTCCGCGACCTGCGAAGAAGATCGAGTACGAGATCCGGTTCGCGACGGTGGAAGCCGTCAGGGGCTGGAGGGATCTGACCTCGACGGTTCGCAACGCCATGGCTGAGACATGGGACTTCCTCACGCGCACTCCCCTCGCGACGACTCCGACCAATTACAGACTTCGAGGCGAACTCGGATCGATCGAGCGGAGCGGCATCACGTACGACCGCTGGCAGCACAAGCCGACAGCCCAAGGGACTGCGCGCATCTGGTACTTCGTCGACGGGCAGACCGTCTACCTCGAACAGGTCCACACGAACCACCCGAATGAGACCAAGTGACGATGGGCCGATCCTCTCCGCCAGCCTTCTCGCCCGGCGCCTTCGTGGCCTCGGACGAGACCCCAGCACGTCGCCCAGACCCCGGTGCGCGCAGAGGGGTCTCGGCGAATTGCTGGGGTCTCGGCGGCTGGTCGGCGGCTGGTCGGCGGCTGGTCGGCGGTTCGCGCGGACACCTGCGTGACTACGGTGAGGCATGACGTTCTTTCCCGCGGTCGTGCCGTCCGACGACGACGAGGTCCCGTCGGAGTCGTACCGGGCTCCCGAGTGGGCCGCGCCTCCTACCGGCTGGCTTCCTTCGCGCATCGGGGCGTCGGCGCTGCTCGCCTCGACCGACGATGTCGCCATCACTATCAGAGGCCTCGCCGTGTACCCGACGGGCGTGGCGCTGGACGTCGACTGGTCGCTCCGCAGCCGGGGCCAGACACCTCGCGAGTGGGCTGACCTGTCCGACCGCTTCGAAGGCGGACGCTGGCGGCCGGGCAGAGCCGACCCGGCTCGAGGCATCCGGTTCGGCGTCGCTCTCGCCGACGGGACGAAGGCCCTGACCGAGGTCGGTCACGGCCACCATCACTTCGGTGACGATGCCGTGGTTCCCGACCCGCCCCTCCTGACCCTGAACGAACACGGCGGCACGGGCGACGACGAGCTCTTCACCACGTCGGCCTCGCTGTGGCTCTGGCCGCTGCCGTCCGCCGGCTCGCTCGATCTCGTCGTGAGCTGGCCCGAGTTCGACGTCGCCGAAGCGCGGCACACCCTCGACGCCGTCGACTTCGCGATCGAGGCGGCGAGAGCCCGTCCGCTCTGGCCGACTCTCACCGACTGAGGGCAGCCACGCGAGACCCCAGCGAGTCGCCGAGACCCCAGTGCGCGCAGAGGGGTCTCGGCGAACCGCTGGGGTCTCGGCGAAGAGCTGGGGTCTCGCGGCAGGGGCGGCGGCTCAGCCGAGGCTGACGAACTGCGCGACGTCGTCGGTCGGGAGCTCGTCGACGACGGCGGTGACGCGCATGCTCGCGACCGTCACCGCGCCTCCTCGGCTCGACAGGAACGCCGTGTCGGACGCGTCGCGCCCGGTCGCGATCCGCACCAGCGACTGCCGCGGGGCCAGCGCCGTCGCGTCGACCACGTGCCACCGCCCGTCGACCCACGCCTCGGCGACGGCGTGGAAGTCCATCGGCGACAGCCCCGGCGCGTAGACCGACACGAGCCGCGCCGGCACATCGAGCGCCCGCAGCAGTGCGACGACGAGGTGCGCGTAGTCGCGGCAGACCCCGCGACGGTCGAGCAGCGTCTGCACGGCGCCGTCGGTCGGCGCGCTGGCCCCGGGCACGTACGCCAGGTGCGAGCCCACCCACGAGCTGACCGCCGCGAGCAGATCGCGACCGTCCAGCCCGGCGAACTCGGCCCGCGCCGTCGGGAACAGCGTGTCCGACTCGCAGTACCGGCTCGGCCGGCGGTATCGCACGAGATCGATCTCGTCGAGTTCAGGAGGCGCGAGACGGCCCTCGACGACGGCCCGGTAGTCGACGGTCACCCGCCCGGCCTCGACCTCGCACAGGTGCAGTCGCGTGCCGTGCCGGTCGTCGATCTCGCGCACCTCGATCGGCTCGCCGTTCTGCGTCACCGCCAGCGACTCGTCGACCACCCCGTCGTACAGGCGCGACACGGCGACCGACAGCACGAACTCGGCGGGCGCCGCGACGTCGAACTCGAGCAGGGCGGAGGCGTGGCGTCTCATGCCTCGATCCTGGCAGCCGCTGGCCCCTGCCGCGTGTCGCGCGTGTTACCACTCGGCGCACCGCCCGCAGGGCGCCGCCCCGCCCCGCCGCGCACCGCCCCGCCGTCGAGGAGTCACGACACGCCGCGGGCCCCCGAGGAGGCGCGGCGTGTCTTGACCCATCGAGCGCGGAACCGAGGGGGGCAGGCGACGAGAGACGCCCTCCCCCGCACGGGGAAGGGCGTCTCGCGAGCGCGCAGCGCGGCTCAGTACCAGTTGACCGCCTGGCTGTGCGACCACGCGGCGCACGGGCTGCCGTACGCGCGGTCGATGTAGTCGAGCCCCCACACGACCTGGGTGGTCGCGTTCGTGGCCCAGTCCGAGCCGGCCGACGCCATCTTGCTGCCGGGCAGCGCCTGCGGGATGCCCGTCGCACCGCCGTTGGCGTTGTAGGCCTTGTAGTTCCAGCCGGACTCCTTCGTCCAGAGCGAGACGAGGCACGAGTTCTGGTCGGCGCCCCAGCCGTAGTCGGACGCGGCGAGTCGCTGCGCGGTGGCCTTGGCCCCGGCGACGGAGTTGCCCTCGGCCAGCGACGCGGCGGCGGCAGCGGCGGCAGCGGCCTCGGCGGCCGCCTTCGCGTCCGCAGCGGCCTTGGCGTCCGCTGCGGCCTTCGCCTCGGCGGCGGCCTTCTCCTCGGCGGCCTTCTTCTCGGCGGCGGCCTTGGCCTGCTTGTCGACCTCGGCGGCGGCGGCCTGCACGGTCTGCGCCGTGCTCGCGGCCTCCGCGACCCGGTCGTCGACCGCGTCGGCGTCGAGCGACCGGTAGTCGTCGAGTGCGGCCAGCGACGTCTCGAGCGCGCTCGTGTCGACCTTGCCGGCGGACGCGGCGACGACCTGGTTCGCGATCGAGATCGTCGACTTCGCCTTCGCGTGGCTGAGCGACTCCGCGATCGCGGCCTCCTGCTCCTCGACGTCGGCCGCGTGGGAGGCGGCGGTCACGCCGGTCGCGGGCCCGGACGTCGTGTACACGGCGAAGCCGGTGCCGCCGACGAGGGCGACGGCGGCGATCGAGCCGATGGCGACCAGCTTGCGGCGGGCGGCCCGGCGACGCGCGGTGGCCAGGGCCCGGCGGGTGGGGGGCACGGCGGTGGCGGGGGTCTCAGGGGTGGGCGGGGCGGGGGTGGTGCCGGGTGTCTCGAGGGGCATGAGGTCCTAGTGCTCGGCCGACCCGCGCCTCCTCGGTGCTCGTGAGAAGTGCGCACCCCGGTTCTGACGACGGACTGGACACGTCGTCGACACCGGGGATCGGCGGTGGATTCCGTCGAGGCGGCTGAGCCTCGAGTCGTCCGCCCACGCTCCCGTGCGGACGGGCGTGCGCTCGGGCGAAGCGGCAAGTATGCAGAAGGTTCCTGATCATCCGCACAGAATCATCCTGCAGAGGGATGCGGGAGGCGCGGTGGAAGAATGCAGGAGGCGCGGTGAGGCACGACGGGGCACCACCGAGCAGGTCAGTGCCGACCGGGTCCGTGCCGCTCAGGGCAGCGCCGACCGGGTCAGTGCTCGCGCACGAACCGCGGCCCGTCGTACCCGTCGCGCTGGACGTCCGCGACGAAGTCGTCGAGCGGGCGCACCCAGAACGAGTAGTCGTCGTAGAGCTTCCGGTAGAAGACGAGCTGCTCTTCGGTCTCGCTGTGCCGCCCGGTGCCGACGACCTCGTAGAGCGCGCCTTTGAAGTGCCGGTAGATGCCGGGCGAAGGGGCGGCACCGGGCGAGGGGGCGGCGCCGGGCGAGGGGGCGGCGCCGGGCGCGGGCGCGGAGGTGGGCTCGGGGGTGATCGACTCGCTCATCACGATCACACTACGACCACCCCGCACGGACTCGACTACGGCTCAGGTCCGCGCTAGTTTCGACCCCGGCGAGCCGAGAGGTGCGGCCGCCGGCAGCAATGGCGCTGACGACGGCCGTGCCTCTCGGCGAGCCCTGCGCACGCTCGTCGCCTCGACGCGGAACCCCCGCATGAGCATCCAACCCCGACGTGACAGGGTGCGATGCTCACGCGGGGGTTCGACGTGGTGCGGTGGATCAGATGGCGGCGCGGATCTCCGCAGCGGCCGCGGCGACGTCGTCCGCACCGTAGATCGCGGCACCGGCGACGGCGACCTGCGCACCGGCGTCGCGGACCGAGCCGACCGACGACGCCTTGACGCCGCCGGCGACGGAGAACGGCACACCCGAGGCCTTGCCGGCCTCGAGCAGCTTCTCGAATGTGAAGCCCTCTTCGGCCTGCTCGTCGAGACCGGCGTGCATCTCGACGAACTCGGCGCCGAGCTCGACGACCTCCTTCGCGCGGGCGGCCTTGTCGCTGACGCCGATCAGGTCGACGACGATGCCCTTGCCGTGGGCCTTGGCGGCCTTGACGGCACCGGCGATGGTGCTGTCGCCGGCCACGCCGAGCACGGTCACCAGGTCGGCGCCGGCCTTGAAGGCCTCGCCCGCCTCGAGCTCGCCGGCGTCCATCGTCTTGAGGTCGGCGAACACGATCTTGTCGGGGTGCGCCTCTTTGATGGCGGTGATGGCGCGGAAGCCCTCGGCCTTGATCAGCGGCGTGCCCAGCTCGATGATGTCGACGCTCGGAGCGGCGGCGGCGGCGAGCTCGAGAGCGGCCTCGGTGGTCAGGGTGTCCATGGCGAACTGCAGCTTCATGTGGTGCTCCTTCTATGAGGTGGGGTGGAACGGGATCCGAGGAGGCGCGGTGCGACTACTCGAGGTTGGCGTGCCGGGGCCAGAGGTCGTCGGCGTCGATGCCCGAGCGCTTCCACAGCGAGTGGAAGATCGCGTCGCCGACCAGCACGACGACCTGCTCGAACAGGCCGCCCGCGTACTGCGCCGACGCGTCGCCCGAGCGGTCGAGCTTCTCGGCCGCGGGGACGATGACGACGGCGGTCGCCAGCTCGGCCAGGGGCGACGAGGAGGCGGTGGTCACCGCGGCGACGCGGGCGCCGGCCTCGGTCGCCGCCTCCGCCGCACGGACGATGCCGCCCGTCGTACCCGAGCCGCTCGCCGTCAGCAGCACGTCGCCCTCGCGGATGGCGGGGGTGGTGACGTCGCCGACGACGTGCACGGTCAGCCCGAAGTGCATGAGGCGCATGGCCGTCATGCGGAGGGCCAGACCCGATCGACCGGCGCCGTGCACGAAGACGCGGTCGGCGTCGGCGAGCAGCCCCGCGACGGCTTCGAGACCGTCGGGGCTCGTCTCGACCACGGCGCGGAGGGCCTGGTCGACCTCGGCGCGCACGAGGTCGAGCGCGTCGGCGGGTGCTGGGGCGGCGGTGTCGCTGGTGTCTGCGGGAGGCATGGGTACCACCCTCCTCGCCCGCACCTCCTGATGCGCCGTGCGTCCGACGGGGTGTGACTATCCGTTCGGGTAGGTCGGGTTGTGGAGGATAGGTTGAGGCCATGCCCGACACAGCCGCCGCAGCAGCCGACACAGCCGCAGCCGACACCGCCCAGCCCCTCGTCGATCTGCCGTCGCCCGCGAGCCGGTCGCTCGTCGTCGAGCACGCCCGGTCGGTCGCCGAGCTGGTCGACCGGCAGGCCCTCACCCTCGAGTCGCTGCTCGCGACGCTCCGGTCGTCGCGCCTCGACGACCGCGCCGCCCGCACCATGGCCATCGACATCGCCGCCTCGGCCATGGTCGAGATCCGCACCGAGACCGATCACCAGCGGTCCCTGCTGCTCGAGCCGGTCGTCGGGGCCTTCGCGCGCCTCCGGAGCGATCTGCGACCGCTCGTCCGCTTCGGCGACCTCGACGTGCAGTTCGTCGAGCCTCCGGCGACGGGGCGCGCGCTGCCCGGCGAGGTCGCCCACGCCGCCCGCGCCATCGTGCGGAGCGCCGTGCTCGCCCTCGTCGACACCGGCGACGCGCGGCGCGTGCGGATCCAGTGGGACTGCGACGGGCTCAACCTGCTGATGAGCATCCGCGACGACGGGGCCGGCGCCCTCACCGTGCGCGACGACTCGCTGCGGCCCATCGCCGAGCGGGTCACGGCGCTCGACGGCTCGCTCTCGGTCGCCTCGACGCCGGGGTGGGGGTCGGACGTCGCCGTCTCGCTGCCCCTCGACCCGCCGGCCGAGAGCGGGACGCTCGACGAGACCGTGGCGCTGAGCGGGCGCGAACGCGAGGTGCTGCGGCTCGTGGCGTCGGGCGCGCGCAACCGGGCGATCGCCGACTCGCTCGGGATCAGCGAGAACACGGTGAAGTTCCACGTCTCGAACCTGCTGCGGAAGGCCGGCGCCCGCACCCGGGCCGAGCTGACCGCGCTGACGCGGTAGCGCGGGCCGCACCGGACTGCAGGAGGCGCGGTGCCGGCAGGAGGCGCGGCGCAGGCTGTCCGCGCCGGCCAGCCGGCTCATCGCTACACCCGGTTTTCGGCGATACACCCCGATGAATGCGGGTGTCACGCCGAGAACGGGGTGTCGCGCGCGGGACCGGGTGTCGCGCCGGCGCGCGGGACGTGCGGGACGTGCGGCCGGCAGCGGCGCGCGGCGCTAGCGCTCGAGCTCGACGAGGCGGGCGCGGTGCGTGCTCCAGCTGCCGACCTCGGCGTAGCCGTCGCCCAGCAGCTCGCGCAGTCCCGACTTCGGCGACGTGCTGCCGTCGGCCGCGACGTACTCGACGAACCAGACCCGCGGAGCGTCGTCGAACCGACCGGCCGCGGCCGCCTCGGGCACCGTCAGCACGTCGTCGCGCCAGCCGTCTGCGTCGACGAACGGCGTCTTCAGCGTCACGTCGCGCAGCCCCTCGAACCCGTCGGGGTAGGTGTGCAGCGCGAGACGCGGCTCGATCGACGGCTTGGGCGACTCGTCGAAGACGAGGGCGTCTCCGGCGACGGCGTGCTCGCCGACCAGGGCGCTGAGGTCCTGCCAGCCGGTCGCGTTCTTCGCGTACGGTCCGCGCTGGTCGAGCCACACGGGTGCGGCCAGCCCGACGACCACGGCGACGCCGAGGGCCGCGACGGCAGCCCGCCGCGAGGCGAGCACGTCGATGCCGATCGCGACGAGGATCGCCACGGCCGGAGCGCTGAACGACAGGTACCGACCCGAGAACGCGGGCACGGCGAGGTTCAGCGCGAGCAGTGCCACCGCCGGCACGAACGCCAGGAGGAGCGCCGTCACCGTGAGGACGCCGCGCGGTGTCACGGAGAGGGCCGCCGACCAGCCGTCGCGGGCGCGGTGCAGCAGACCGGCGGCGAGCGCCACGACGGCGACTGCGACGAGCGCCCAGGCGACGACGGCGAAGCGGGTGTCGCCGAACCACAGCTCGACGAGCAGGGCGCGCGGGCTGGTCGTGTCGCGCCGCGCGAGGAACGACACCTGCCCCCGCTGGGCCACCGAGAACACGACGATGGGCGATACCGCGAGCAGCGCGACCCCGACCGTCGCGACCCAGGCCCGCACGACGTCGCCGCCCTCGCGCAGGCGCGCCGCGCCTCCCTCGGGGTGCTGCGCCGCGCCTCCTTCGGGGATGCTCGCCGCGCCTCCTTCGGGGTGCTGCGCCGCGCCTCCTGCTGCAGCGGCCGGACGGGCGTCGCGGGCCAGCGCGAGCAGCAGCAGCGCGTGCACCCCGACGATCAGACCGAAGTAGACGAACACGCCCACCCCCGCGCCGGCGAGCACGCCGTAGACGACCCAGTCGGCCCGGGAGGCGCGGTGCCGGGAGGTCACGATCCGCACGAGGGCCCAGGTGCTCCAGACCGCGAGGGCGGCCCCGATCGCGTACGACCGGGACTCGGTGCCCATCGAGGTGACACGGGGCAGCACGGCCGCGACGATGCCGGCGATCACGGCGAGGCGACGGGTGCCGAGGCGGTCGACGAGGAGCACGACTCCGGCGACCATCGCCCCGACGGCGAGCGCCGAGGGCAGGCGGGTCGAGAAGGGGGAGGCGCCGAACAGGTCGATCCAGAAGTGCAGCCCCAGGTAGTAGAGACCGTGCACGGCGTCGATGTGCCCGACCATGTGGAACAGGCTCGGCAGGGGGCGCTGGGCCGACATGACGCTCGCGGCCTCGTCGCCCCAGAACGACGGGATCCACGAGCCGGCCGCGGAGATCGCGGCGGCCAGCAGGCCGAGCAGGACCGCGACGCGGACCGGCGGGCGGGCGGTTGCGGCGCTGGCGCTTGTGCTGCGGGCGCTGGTGCCGGTGCTGGCGCCCCGATCAGCGGCGTCGGAGTGAGCCGAGGCGGCGGGGTCGGCGGCGCGGTGAGCCGATGCGGCGGCGCCCGGGGACGGGGTCGATGCGGGGGTCACGGGTGCCTCTCCGACCCGGGGTCGGTCCGCGAGTCGCGGCCGAGGCGGCCGACGGGCACCCGCAGGCCGAGGGGCGGACCGCGGAGGCGGCGCCCGGCTCGTTCCGGACGGTCGACCGCACGAGACGGCCGCCGCCAGGGTATCCACGCCGGCTGCGGGGCTCCTGCGGAGCGCGCCTCCTCTGCGCTTCGCGGCCAGCGCCTCCTGCCGCGGTGCTCGCGCCGTGCGGCGACTCCCGCCCATGAACCGCGTTCGCGAAGATGAACCGCGCTGTATCGCGGTTCATCTTCGCGAACGCGGTTCTTCGAGGGGCAGGGCCAGCACCGGCGGCGTCGCCGCGCGCACCCGCGCCGCTAGGCTCGGCGGATGGTCACCGTCGTGCTCCCCTGGCGTCCGCAGCCCAGCCGCATCGCGGCCTTCGAGGTCGTCCGCGACTGGTACGCCGAGGCCCTGCCCGACGCCGAGATCCGCACCGTCGACTCCCCCGACCCCGTCTTCAACCTGGCCCAGTGCCGCAACCTCGGCGTCGCGGTCCTCGACGACGACGAGATCGCCGTCATCGGCGACGCCGACACCCTGCCCCAGCGCGAGCCCCTCCTCGCCGCGATCGACGCGGCCCGCGACAGCGGCCGCGTGCACCTGCCCTACACGGAGTATCACTGGCTCGGTCGGGAGGGGACCACGCAGGCGGCCGCCGGGACGCCCCTCGAGCAGTGCGACTTCGAGCTCGTGCGGGGGGCGTGCTCGGGGGTGTACGTGACCCGCGCCTCCTCGTGGCGGAGTCATGGCGGGCAGGACGAACGTTTCAGAGGCTGGGGCTTCGAGGACGCCGCGTGGTATCTCGCGCACAGCACGCTGCTGGGTGAGGCTCCGCGGCGGCACGAGGGCATGGTCTTCGCGCTGCATCACCAGGCGGAGGTGCGCGAGGGCCCGCAGTACGACGCGAACGCCGCCCTCATGGAGCGCTATCGCGAGGCCGCCGTCAGCCCCGAGGCGATGCGCGCGGTCGTCTTCGGCTGACACCGCGCGCCCCGCCCCGCGCCGCGCCCCGCCTAGCGCCCGCCCCGCGCACCCTGGTCAGAAGACGCCCCTCCGCACCCCCAGAAGGGCCACTTCCGACCAAGGTGCGCCCAGCGCACCGCCCGCGCAGCGCACCCTGGTCAGAACACGCCCCTCCGCGCCCGCTGACGGGCCGCTTCCGACCACCGTGGGCAGCGCACCGAGCGCACCGAGCCGAGGAGGCGCGGGTCGCCCAGGTCAGCGCCCCGCGGTCAGCGCCGTCGCGGCTCGCACCCTCCCCGGCACCTCGTTCAGCGACGAAGCGAGCGCGGCCAGGCCCGCCGCGGCGTCGGGCGCGCTCTCGTGGAGGGCGAGCACATGCCGCAGCGCCTCGACCAGTTCGCTCTCGGTGGCCGTGTTGGGCGGCAGCGCGACGCCGAAGCCGGTCCGCTCGAGCGCGGCGGCCCCCGCGAACTGGTCGGTCGAGAACGGCAGCACGACGAGCGGCACACCGGCGGTCATCGCCTCGGTCACGCTGTTGTTCCCCCCGTGCGTCACGGCCGCGGACGCCGCCCCGAGCAATCTGACCTGCGGTAGGAACTCCCGCACGAGCCAGTCGGACGGGATCTCGCCGAGGTCCTCCCGGGCGCCCGACCCCAGTGCGATCGCCGCTCGGACGCCGAGCGTGCGGAGCGCACAGGCCACGCGCCCGAGCACGTCCGAGCGCACCGAGAGGAAGCTCCCGAAGCTCACGTACACGAAGGGCTCGGCGGGTGCGGCGGGTTCCTGTCGGCGGGGGCGGGTCAGCGCTGACCCGCCGCCGATGACGGGAACCCGCCGAACCGTCGCGCCCTGGGCCAGCCAGGCCTCGACCTCGGGGTCGGCGGGCTCGGTGCGCACCGCCGAGCCGAGCCAGACGTGCGGCGGCAGGAGCTCCTCGCGCGCGGGGTCGGCCAGCTCGCCCGGGTAGTTGTAGAGCAGCAGCTCGCCGTGCTCGCCGAACGCGCTCGTCGACGGCGGCAGGTGCGGGGCCAGCTCGGCGAGCGCGGTGTTCCACTCGGCGGTGAACGACGCGTCGACCCGTTCGCAGAGCTCGCGCAGCCCCGCGATGCCGGCCGTTCCGTCGTCGCCCCGACCCGCGCCTCCTGCACCACCCGCGCCTCCCGCAGCACCGGCGCCGACACCCGCACCCGCGGCTCCCGCGGCACCCGCAGCGCCGGCACCGCCGGCCGCACCGCCGGCCTCCGCCGCGAACGCCGCAGGCCACTCCGGCGGGCAGCCGTAGACCTCGTCGCCGACGGGCAGCGCCGTCGGGTGCCCGAGCACGACGTCGGCGTAAGGCACTCCCCCGGCGACGAGTGCGAGGCGGGCGCTGAAGGCGAGGTGGTCGACGATGATGCGGTCGGGCGCGACCGACTCGACGACCGCGAGCACGGCGCGGGCGGTCTCGACGGGCTGCCACATGAGGTCGGTGAGCCGCTCGCGAGCCTGGTACGAGAGGGTCTCGATCATGCCGACGCGGGTCGCGTCGAAGAAGCCGCGCAGCGAGGCGTCCTCGTCGGCGACCTGCTCCTCCGCGCGGATGACGCCCGGGTTCGAGCCGCGACCGAGCTGCAGGTGCGCTCGTTCGAAGCCGAACGACTCGACGATGGAGGCGGTGGCCGGCCCGGTCGCCACGACCACCCGTTCGCCGCGCTCGCGCCATTCGGTGGCCAGGGTCGCCAGCGGCAGCAGGTGCGAGGCGTAGTCGGGGCTGATGACGAGCAGGGTCATCGGCTGCTCACGCTCCATTCGCGTTGTTCGAGTTCGTCGTGGTGCACGGTCTCGTACACGCCGGTCAGTGCTCGGGCCATGGCCTGGATGGTGAACGACCGCTCGACGGTGTCGCGCGACCGGCCGGCCCGCGCCTCCGTCGTCTCGTCGCCCGCGGCCTCGAGCGCCTGGCCCATCGCGCTGCGGAGGGCGTCGACGTCCCAGGTGCGGGTGAGGTAGCCGGTGTCGCCCTGGCGCACGTAGGTCGACGGCCCGCCGCCCTCGGGCGCGACGACGAGCAGACCGGAGCCCATCGCCTCGAGCAGCGCGATGCCGAACTCCTCTTTGAGGCTGCCGCAGACGTAGACGCCGCGGGGGGCCGCGAGCCCGGGCACCCCGAAGCGCGCCGCGGCGACCCAGCGGGCGACGGTGTCGTTCGGGCGATGCCCGGGCAGCAGCAGGCCGGAGGCGCGGTGCCGGTCGGCGGGGATGATCCCGTCGATGAGGTCGAGCTGCTCGCGCTCGTCGGCGCTCGGGTGCCGCAGATCGCCGCCGATCAGCAGCAGATTCGCCCGGTCGCGCAGCGGCCCGGCAGCGCCGGCGCCCGCAGCGCCGCCGTCGGCCGCGCCCGCACCACCGCCGCGCGCACCTCCGCCGGCCCACGCCTCGACGATCGTCGCCATGCCCTTCACGCGGTGCAGCCGCCCGACGCTGACCAGCAGCGGCAGATCGCGCCGCTCGGGCGGCAGGGTCTCGAGCAGCTCGCGCAGCTCGGCGAGCGGCGGGGTCGGCGGCAGCCCCGCGGCGTGCTCGGCAGCCTCGGACACCGCGCGGTCGACCACGTCGAGATCGATGCCCTCGGGCACGACCGTGTGGCGTTCGGGGTGCGCCGTGATGTCGATGCCGACCAGTTCGCGCATGTCGCGCTGCAGCTCGGGTCGGGGGAACAGCACCGTGTGCGACGCGTTGGCCGCGAGCTGCTGCACCAGTCGGGTGCGGAACCAGAAGTGCTCGCGCTCGTCGACGTCGCCGAAGGTCTCGCGGGTCAGACCGCCGGCGAGGTCGAGCGACTGGATGACGGCGTGCGGATCGGGCGCCACCGTGAACACCACGGGGATGTCCAGCTCGCGCGCAACGTCGGACGCCGCGAGGCTGCCGACGTCGGCCATGCGCAGGTGCAGCAGGTCGACCCCGCCGCTCGCGCGCAGGATGCGCCGGATGCCGCGTCGGGCCGCGACCCGCAGCGGCCAGGCCGCGGCCGACGAGACCGGCTCGCTGAGCAGGGGCACCCGTCCGTAGGTGTGACCGGTCGTGGTGGCGGCGATCCGTTCGACACTGTCGAGCGCCCCGGCGGCCGAACCGCGCGAGAGGGTGACCACGCGGCCGACGTGACGGGTGTCGGGCTCGCGACCCGCGCCTCCTCGGCTGCCGGGCTCGGTCTGAGCACCGAAGCCCGCGCCGAAGCCGCCGCCCGCATCGGAGCCGCCGCCCGCGCCGAAGCCGCTGCCCGCATCGAGACCGGCCGACGCCCCGGCGGCGGAGCGCCCCGCCAGCGCGTCGCCGAGCCGCACGAGCAGCGTCGCGATACCGCCGTTGTCGCCGCTGCCCGCCTGCGTCAGGTCGGCGTCGATGTCGGCGTGCAAAAACAGCTGGGCGACGGTCAGGTCGCCGGTCGGTGCGCGGAGCTCGTCAGGTCGTGCCGAGAGATCGACGACGGCCAGCCGTGCGACGTCGCCGAGGAACCCCTCGTGCCGCGCGAGCCCGTCGACCGCCGCGGCGACCGCGGAGTCGCCCTGCCGCTGCCCCAGCGCGGAGACCGCGGCGACCCGGACGCGCTCGTGCTCGCCGGGGTCGAGGGCGATGGTCAGCAGCGGCCGGGTGGCGATGGCGGCGCGCACCAGCCCGAGCGTCTCGACCAGCCGGTAGCGCGCATCGGGCTCGTGCACGCCGAGCAGCGCGCCCTCGAGCCCGACGGCGACGAGGGCGGGCGACGACGACGTCCATTGCTCGAGCGTGCGCTGCGCGACCATGCCCGTAAAGCCGCCGGTCGCGACGAGGCCGATCAGCCGCCCGATCGTGTCGTAGCGAGGGAGGCGCTGGCTGAGCGCCGAGGCGGCGTGCTCTCTCAAGAAGGTGCGGTCGCTCGACAGCAGCCCCGAGAGCACGACGTCGGCCGCGTCGTCGAAGACCTGCGCGAGGGCGTTCGTGGCGGCGATGGCGACGAGTTGGTCGTCGCTCGAGAGGGCCGTGCGCAGCACGCGGATGGTGCGGGGCCCGCCGGTGCGGGCGGCGTCGAGAGCCAGCTCGTCGGCGAGGCGCATGGAGTCGACGAGACGCTCGGCCTCGTGGATCGCGTCGAGCGAGGTCTGGATCCCCATGTGGTGCCTCTCGAGGTCGTGTGCCGTGCCGCCGGTGCGTCGCGCCCGGACTCCCCGGGCAGAGGGGAGCCTATCGCCGCACGGTGACACTCTCGCGCGGGCCCGATCCGCGCGGGCGGGGCCCCTGGCGGTGGGGCGGGTCCGTGTCATCGGCGGCGGGTCAGCGCTGACCCGCCCCGGATGACACGAACCCGCCGCAGCCCGTGCCCGAACCCCCGCTCCGCCGTCCGGTACCGTCGTCTCGGCGCGGAACCGCGACCCCCCATCACCACCCCCGGAGGCCCCGTGCGCATCGTCACCATCGGAGACGTCGGCGTCGTCGACGACATGATCCACATCGGCGACGAGGCCATGTTCGACGAGTTCGCCGCGCAGCTGCGGGCCCGCGGCGCCTCGATCACCGGGGTCTCGTCCACCCCCGCCGAGACCGCCTCCCGCTACGGCATCGAGGCCGTGCCCGCGCTCGACTTCTCGCCGGCCACGACCGGCGGCCGTGAGGGTCAGCTGGAGCGCAGGAGGCGCGTGCTGGCCGCCGCCGACGGCGACCGTTCCGCACTCCCCGCCTCCGACACCGCGTGGCAGGCGATCGAGGCGATCCGCGCCTCCGACGCCTTCGCCGTCGCCGGGGGCGGCAACATGGCGTCGCTCTGGCCGATGCACGTGTTCGAGCGGTCGACGCTCGCCGAGCTCGCGCGCCGCGCGGGCAAGCCGTACGTCGTGACCGGGCAGACGATCGGGCCCGTGCTCGACGGCGACGACCGCGCGCTCGTCGCCGAGCTGCTGTCGGGCGCCGAGCTGGTCGGATTGCGCGAGCGCGCCTCGTTCGAGCTGGTCCGCACGCTCGGCGTGCCCGAGTCGCGGCTGACGGCGACGATCGACGATGCGAGCTTCGTCGGGGTCGCGACCGACGCCGCGGCGCCCGCAGCCGGCACCGCGGCCGCCGCGCCCGCGGCCCCGTACTGCGCGGTCAGCCTCTCCGCCCACGTGGGAGCCGCCGACCGCACCCTGTTCGCGGAGGCCGTGGCGCGCCTCCTCGATCGGGTCGTCGACGAGACGGGGCTCGAGGTCGTGTTCCTCGCGCACTGGGCGTCGTTGCGGGCCGACGAGCGCGGCGACTCCCTGCTGCACCGCGCCGTGATCGACCGGATGATGCGGCCCGCCCGCGTCGAGCCGACCACCGACACCCCCGCCGCCGCGCGCTTCGCCCGGGAGGCGGCCCTGCACCTCACGAGCCGGTACCACCCCGCGGTCTTCGCCGTCGCGGCGGGCGTCCCCACCGTCGGCATCGCGGTCGACGACTACACGACGGTCAAGCTGACCGGGGCGCTGGCGAACTTCGGTCAGTCGAGCGTCGTCTCGGCCGAGCAGGTGCTGGCCGGCTCGGCGGACCGGATCGTGCTCGACGCCTGGGGCGCGCGCGACGCGGTGCGCACCGCCTGGGAGGCGCGGGTCGACTCCGCCCGGACCGCCTCCGCAGCGTGGTGGGACCGCGTCGCCGCCGCCCTCCGCGCGTAGCCCGCGCCGCGCCGCCCCGAGCCCGCGCCGCGCCGCGCCCGTGCCGCGCGTAGCCCGCGCCGCGCCGCTACATCCGCTTTTCGGCGCTACACCCCGGTAAATGCGGGTGTAGCGCCGAAAACGGGGTGTCACGCGAGCGAGCCGGCGGCGCGCCGGCTCGCGAGCGAGGCCACGCCTCAGCCCCGGTCGAGCGTGATCGTGTCGCGCGCCCCCGCCGCGGCGTCCGCCGCCAGGGTGCCGGTGCGGGCGAAGTCGGCCCAGATCTGCCGCACCCGGCGCCCGCGGCGGTCGACGTCCTCCCACGAGCTCGAGCCGACCAGCCGGGTGTGCCCCCACGACTCGCGGCCGCCGAGCAGCAGCGGCACGTCGGTCACGTGGGCCGCGCCGAACTCGGCGCCCTCGGGGGCCCAGGTCATCCGGTACCGGACGGCCCTCCCGCCGGAGGCGCGGTGCCGGTCCGCGAACGCCCGAGCGTCTCGGCCGTAGATCACGTGGGTCGTCCCGCCGACCAGCACCCTGCGGACCAGCCCGCCCACCACCGGCAGCGCGGCCAGGCGACGGAGCGCGGGGATGAACGCCAGGAACAGCCCGGTCTCCTCGCTCGTGGTGCCGATCAGCAGGTCGATCTGCGGGGCGACCCGGCGCCAGGCGGCATCGCGGTCGGCTTCGGCGGGCAGGGGCGTCTCGTCGTACTGGAGTCCGAACGCCATGCCGCCGCGCAACCCGAACCGTCGGGCGGCCTTCTCGGCGACGGCCTGCCGGGCGAGCACCTCGTCGACGGGGGCGTCGCGCGACGGGGTGCCGACGGCGGCCGCCATCGCGGCGGACATCTTCGAGCGCCCGGAGGTGATGCCGAGCGGGGCGCTCTGCACGATGGCCCGCTGGAAGAGCCCGGCAGCGCCGTCGCTGATCATCAGGTGGGCGATGGCGTCGCCGCCCGCGGACTGCCCGAAGAGGGTGACGCGGTCGGCCGCGCCGCCGAACCCCTCGATGTTCGCGTGCACCCAGCGGAGCGCCTCGAGCTGGTCGAGGAGCCCGAGGTTGGCGGGGATCCGGTCGCCGTCGCCGAAGAAGCCGAACAGGCCGAGGCGGTAGGTGACGGTGACGACGACGACGCGCTGCTCGGCGACGAGCGCGCGGGGGTCGTAGACGGAGAGGTCGCCGGCGCCGGTGACGTACGAGCCGCCGTGGATCCACACCATGACGGGCAGGCGCTCGCCCGGGCGGAGGTCGGCGGGGAGGGTGACGGAGAGGAACTGGCAGCTCTCGTCGGCGACCATGCCGTCGGCGGCGCCTTCGATGAGGGCGCTCAGCGCCTCGGAGGGCAGCTGCGGAGACCCGGGCGAGCGGTCGAAGGCGAGCACGGGCTCGGTCGAGGGCGGCACCGGGCGTGGTGCGGTGAATCGGTCGGACTCGGCGTAGCGGATGCCCGTCGCCCGCACGACGTCGCCGTCGACCCGGCCGACGATCGGGCCGGCCGGTGTCTCGAACCGTCGCCGCGCCTCCTCGGGGATCGATGCTGCAGGAGGCGCGGTGCGAGAGCTCTGTTCGGTCACCCCGCCACGCTAGGCCAGCCCCCTGCGCCCGGCCCGCGAGCCGCCGCCCCGGCCCGTCACAGAACCGCCTGGACACAGCGGCAGGACTCACGGGCTTGAACAGCATGCACATGCCACTCCAGGGTCGAGAGATCCAGCTCCCTGATGGAACCCGAGAGAGTCGGCGATACACCGAGAAGCAGTCGCACGGACGCAGAACCAGCACACCGTCTCACCGGGAATCACCGAGACGCCCGGCGCCCCGAGGACGGCCCCATAGGCCCCTCCGACGATGTGCGGGATGCCCATCGCCATGCAGGCCTCGGCCACGATGTCGGAGGCCAGTGTCACCGTGGGGTGATCGGCGCAATTGATGACGAGATCACAGCCCGCGATGATCTCGCGCAGAGCGGCCACCGTTCGGATGGTCCGGTTCCGGGACGTGACCCGGATGGATGGGTCGATCTGCTCTACGCGGCGTCGCGCCGCCTCGACCTTGATCGAACCGACGTCTTCCAGTCGGAACAGGACCTGCCTGTTGAGGTTGCTGACTTCGACCACGTCTGCGTCGATGACATCGAGGTTGCCCACTCCCGCCGAAGCGAGCGCCTGGACGACCCACGAGCCTGCACCGCCGACCCCGACGACTGCTACTCGAGAATTCCGGAGGATCGACTGAGCCCCGTCCGACGTGGAGGCGTCGATGAGATCCCCCGACGCGAGCATGTCGTCGAAGAGGCGCAGCTGCCGGCTGTGTCGTCCCGAGACGTCCCGACTCGGGGCCGAGACCGCGAGGAGACGTTCTTCGGCGAGCGCATCGATGATGGCTTCGACGTCGCCGCGTGGAACAGCCGGCGCCACGGCCCATCCGAGCTCCTCCGCCGTCTTGGAGCCGTCCATCTTCGAGACGACTTGCGGCACCCACGCCTCGACGTCGAATGTGGAGACCGTCCTCTCGTAGGGGTTTCTCACCTGCATGCGCCCGTCCTCTCCGATCGCGACGACGATGCTGTCGCGAAGCCGTGGTCGGGTGCCGGGTTCGTATCGCTCGGTCATGTCGCCTCAGCTCTCATGACGATCAGCGGGTCGGTCGTCAGCGCGGACCGCAACGGCGCGACGGCGGCGAGAGTGAGCGCGACCACGGTCACGCCGACGACACCCCCGGCGAGACTCCAGGGGATCGGCTGGGGGAGGGCGACTCCGAGCAGACCCGAGACGAGGCCCGTGCCGAGGAATCCGCCGACGAGCCCACCTGCGACCCCGCCGAGGATCCCGACGACGGCCACCACTGTGACGTCTGTCGCGATGACGCGGGCCACGAAGCGACGATCGGCGCCTATGGCGCGCAAGATGGCGAGGTCCCCTCGACGCCTCTCGACGTTCGAGTTGAGGGCGCTGCTCGCACCCAGGGCACCGAGTCCGATGGTCAGAGCGACGACTGCGAAGAGTCCGGCGGTGAGTCCGACGATCTCAGTCGTAGCGCGTGTCCTGGTCTCGTGTCCTGTGATGACCTGGACTCCAGGTTGCTGTCCGACGAGATCATCCACGCGTTCCGCGAGCATCTCGGGTTCGACACCCGGAGCTGCGGAGATGTCCCACCTGCTCACATCGACGAATCCCAGAGCACGGCCGAGCGACCGGTCGACGACTATCGTCTGACCAGTCGCCAGCGAGGTGAAGGTCCCTGCGATGGTCACCTCGCGGTCGACTCCGCCTCTCGTCAGGACGACGTCGTCGCCCGCCTCGACACCGAGCATCTCCGCCACCCCCCGAGGCACGGCGATGCCCGAGGCGGCGCGCACGCTGGCCGCCCCTTCCGTGTCGCCCACATCGAGCCACGGCAGTTGGGCGACGTCGAACCACGCGTCGCTGTCGACCGCCTGGACAGGCACATCGATGACGGACGTTCCACTGCTGAGGCTGGCCGTCCCCGTCGAGGCGGAGGCTATGAGTCCGACGCCGTCGACGCTGCCGAAATCGGGGACCTCCCTGAGCGGGACCATCGACGTCACCTGCACGTCCGCCCCGAACTGCCGCTCGATCTGCGTGACCGTCGCGTCGGACACCGCGCCCACAGTCGATGACAAGAGCACCCCGCCGAACACGACCATCGCAACCGGCGCGGCCACCTGCCGCCGCACGGAGCGCTCGTCTCGCGAAGCCAGCTCTCCGCTTCGGAGACAGCGAGCCGTGATGACGGACGCCGGCCGAACGAGAGCCCGCGCGGCGATCATCGAGAGCAAGGCGCACCCGACGACACCGAGCATGGCGAGGTTCGTCCCCCCTGAGGCCGCTGCGATGCACACGCCCGTGACGGCCGCCGAGCCGATGATGAGGGTGACTGGACGAGCACGGCCAGCGGATCGAACATCGCGGTCTGCCAGCCCCCGAAGCTGCAGGGCGGGCGAGATGCCCATCACCTCGCGGACGGCTCGGAGGGCGCCGGCACCACCCGCGACGATCCCACCCGTGACCCCGATTCCGATGGCGAGCGCGATCGACACCGGCCCCGGGATGTCCTGTCCTGGCACGATTCCGGTCAGCACCCCCACGACGGCGCCGACGACGGTTCCCGCCCCGCAGACGATCGCCGTCTCCGCGAGGACGGAGGCGCCGATCCAGCGCCTGTCGGCACCGATGGCCCGGAGTGCGGCGTAGGTGGTGCGGCGCGATCGGACCGCGCCGAGACTCGCCGAGGCGACGAGCATCGTCGAGAGCGAGAGCGCGAGGACACCGAGCAGCCCCGTGACCACGGAGACCGCCGTCGCGACCGGTTCTATACCGCGAGCGATCGCGGCAGTGTCTTGAAACGCCGCGCCCTCGGGTAGATCGCGCTGGTGCAGGGTCGTCCATCCATCCCCGTCGGCCGCGTCCAGTGTCAGATCGATGCGGGTCAAGGCCCCGTCCAGGCCGTACGTCGTCTGGGCGTTGCCGAGGCTCGTGAACACATGTCCGTCGGCGAATACGCCGAGGGACTGCTGATCGACGACTCCGACGACGGTGAAGCGAACGGGGCCGTTCGGGGTAGCGACACTCACTGGTGTGCCGACGCTCACGTCGGCGTCAGTCGTGAGCCTCGACGGAACGAGCATCTCCGTCGCGTCGGCCGACGGAAGCCGACCCTCGGTCACGACCAGGGCAGCGAGCGAGTCCGGTCCGACGGGTACGCCGGTCAGGAGGGCGGGTTCGTCTGACAGACCGCCTCCCGTGACTACCGTCTCACGGCTCAAGGTGGGCAGGACGCTGTCCACCCCAGGTAACGCGGCGAGATCCGGCACGGCGTCCTGCTGCAGCAGCTCTCGTCCCGGTCCGGGGACGACGCCGACATCTCCCAAGGACACGAGCGACTCGATGCCCCCGACGACTGTCTGGCGTGATGTCAGGCCTCCGAGCACGGCGGTCGTCAAGAGCGCGACCCCCAGTGCCGTGCTCAGCCCCGTGAGGATCGACCGCCGGCGCCCGTCAGCGATGTTCCGCCAGCCAACGACGAACGCGTTCTTCATGAGCCCTCACCTCCTCGTCGCCTATGCCGGGTGGGGTGAACGATCGATCCGCGGTGACGCGGCCGTCTCGCAGGACGATGAGACGGTCGGCGATGCAGGCCGTCTCCAGGTCGTGCGTGACGATGACGACGCTGGAGGTCCCGGCCCCGACGGCCGAACGCAGCAGAGTGTGGACTCGTGATGCCGTCGCCGTATCGAGCGCGCCGGTCGGTTCGTCCGCCAGCAGCACCTCCGGTCGCGCGAAGAGGGCTCGCGCGAGAGCGACGCGCTGCCGTTCGCCTCCGGACAGCTCGACTGGTCGGTCACGACCCCGCGTGCCGAGCTCGAGATGTCTCAGCAGTTCGTCCGCACGCGGGCCCCAGGATCGCCGCCGCTCCCCCGCGACGATGGCGGTCAGCGCCACGTTCTCGGCGATGCTGAGCGTCGGCACCAGGTGACTGGACTGGAAGACGAACCCCAGACGTTCTCGGCGGAGGGCCGTCCGTTCTCGTTCCGAGAGACCTGCGAGCGGAACGCCACCGATGCTTATCTCCCCGGCGTCAGGTTCGTCCAGCGCTCCGATGAGTTGGAGGAGAGTCGATTTGCCGGATCCCGAGCGCCCGACGATCGCGACCATCTCCCCTCTCCTGATCTCGAGGGAGACGTCATCGACGGCGGCGGGGGCCGGCGGCGAGTCGAATCGGCGGGTGACTCTTTCCACACTCACCAGAGGCGCCTCGGTCATGTGCCGCCACCCGGTTGCATGCGATCGAAGTCCGTCCACATCTCCCAGTCGCCGAGTCGGCCGTCCAGCAGCAGTGCTGCGATGAGGTTCCAGAGGCATGACACGGCGGTCGCGATGTCGTTCTCCGTCACGGGCGCAGGAATGGGCTCGTGGACGCGCAGGACGAAGCGACTGTCACCATCGGCGTCCAGTTGCATCGGAATCATCGGAGACCCTGCCGCGGCGCTGAGCAGCGCCGGACCCTGAGGGGCCTTGATGCGCGACCCCAGGAAATCGACCTCCTGATGGCGATGGTCTTGCCCGCGAGGGTCGTATTCGGGGAACATCGCGAAGATCTGACCCGCTTTCAGCGCCCGCAGACCACGCCGGAACGTCGTCGTGTCGTCGAGGGGGAAGCCCGCGACGTCCAGGTCCGGGAAAGCGAACCGTTTGAGGGTCTCCACGTCCATCCGGTTGACCACGAAGCGGGTCGGATGGACGTGCCCCAGGAGAGGAGGGATGACGTAAGACGCTCCGAGATGAAGCGGCAGCGCCAGGACTCCACGGTCTGCTGCCAGTGCGTCGTCCAGATGCTTTCGTCCCTCGACCGTCACGACCTCGGACAGCCTGTCCCGATCCGACAACCACAGCATGATGTAACTCGCGTCGCGCTGCATTCGAGGCCCGTAGGTGCCGTACCGGTTCGCAGCCTCGTCGATCAGGTGGCGAGGCACGGCAGGCAGGGACTGCATGGCCGTTCGGGCACGCGCTGCGCTCGCGACTCGACCGTCGCGCCGTTCAGTTGCGCTCTCGTAGCGCTCGGAGTCGAGGGCGGCCAGCTCTGTCATCAGCCGATGTGCACGCCTCGGGCCTGCGGCTCGGAGAGCCAGCCACAAGTTCTCGTACCGCTCGATCTCGAACAAGGTCAGGAGGGGGAGATTCATGATCACTCGCAAGAAGAGGAAGAGCGGGCCGCCGCGTCGGTGACCCGCCCTCGATGGTCAGGTGCACAGGCAGGCGCCGTCGCAGCGTGCTGCACTACCGGGCTTGATCGTCGTGGTCTCGATCTTCTTCATCTTCGTCACCCCCTCACGTCGTCCTCTGGTCGATGGATCAAGCCTCTACAGAGGCATGGGGACGCATCAGTGCCCCGCATCATCGACCGCCCGTGAGTGACTCATGCATCTAACATGATGGGCGTCATGTGATCGACCAGACGAGTCAGCGGAGCGGAGACCGATCGATGAACGACGACGAGATCGCAGTGACGGTCATCGCTGCCGACACCCTCACCGTGTCGGCACTCGAGAGGTGCATACGCTCGACGCCCGGCATGTTCGTCGCCCGATCCGGCCGCACGACCCCCGGGTCGACCGCCGATCCTCCTCAGGGTCCGGAGGCCGGTGGATCGACACGACGTCGGTCAGCTGTCGTCATCGACCTCGACCACTGGGAAGCAGTCGCCGTCGACGAGGCGCGACGCTCCGTCGACTCCGGCGAGACGGTCATCGTGCTAGCTCACAAGCTGCCTCCGGCACTCGTGCGACGGTGCGTCCGCGCTGGAGCGCACGCCGTCTTGACGAAGAACCTCTCGATGCGACAGCTGCTGGCCCTCGTCGCCCGGGCGGTCGACGGCGAGAAGTACGTCGACCCCGGGGCCGCCGCCGAGGCCCTGGCCCACGCCGAGTGCCCTCTCACCCCTCGGGAGCGCGACGTCATGCGCCTCGTCGCGCACGCGAGCGGGTCGGCCGACGTGGCCGCGCAGCTGCATCTCGCGGTCGGCACGGTGCGCAACCTCGTCGCCTCGGCCTGTCGCAAGATCGGCGAGCCGGATCGGACACGGGCGGCGGCCGAGGCCCTCGACCGCGGGTGGCTCTGAGGGCGTCGGGCACCCCGGGTCGGCGCATGGCGAAAGGACGACGCCCTCCCCCCCCC